>DATIOF010000073.1:0-2325 GCA_035473395.1 Gaiellaceae bacterium | reverse complement strand
GCGAGAACTTGCTGTCGGCTCGCGGCGTCCACGGCTTCTGGCCCGCGTCGTCGGACGGGGAGGACATCGCGGTCGCCGACGAGCTGCGTTTCTGCATGCTCCGGCAGCAGAGCGACTACGGCGACTCGCGCCCGAACCGCTCGCTGGCCGACTACGTCGCGCCGGCGGGCGACCATCTCGGCGCCTTCGCGGTCGGCATCTTCGGCACGGAGGAGCTCGCCGCCCGCTTCGAGGCCGAGCAAGACGACTACCGGGCGATCCTGACAAAGGGGCTCGCCGACCGGCTGGCGGAGGCGTTCGCCGAGTACCTGCACGAAGAGAGCCGCCGCGCCTGGTACGAGCAGGGCGAACGGCGCCGCCCGAACGAGGAGCTGGTCGCCGAGCGCTACCGAGGCATCCGCCCGGCCTTCGGGTATCCCGCCTGCCCCGACCACTCCGAGAAGGGCAAGCTCTTCCAGCTGCTCGGCGCCGAGGCGCACGGCTTCGCCCTCACCGAGACGTTCGCTGTCCTGCCGGCCTCGGCGGTCAGCGGAATCTATTTCCACCACCCGGACGCCAAGTACTTCTCCGTCGGCCGGGTCGGTCGCGACCAGGTCGAGTCGTACGCCGCGCGCAAGGGTCTGCCTCAGGACGAGGCGGAGCGCTGGCTGCGGCCGAACCTCGCGTACGAGCCCGACGAGCGGGCGCTTGAACCGGTGTAGCCGCCCGGAGCGTCGGCTATCCTGATCTGCGGCGAGCGCCTTCCCGGCGTTCTTTTTTCATGCGGACGACGCTCAAGAGAGGAATCGGCCGTGGGGCCGCGGGCAACGGCAACGCGGTTCTGCCTCCCGGCGCGCTGACGCCGGTGACGCTCTACCGGCAGCCGCCGCCGCCGCAGCGCGGGGTCGCGGCGAAGGTCGGCCGCTTCTTCGCCTGGGCCGGCGTGGCGCTCACCGTGGTGGTGGTCGGCGTCGTGGGCGGCTTCTACCTTTGGGCGCACGAGAGCGTCGCCCTGCTGCGGCCGACCTCGGCCGAGGGCCAGCAGACGCAAGCGCGGCTCGACCCGCCGAAGTCGGCCGCGATCGCGCTCGTGCTGGGCTACGACCACCGGGCCGGGGACGGCAGCGCTCCCTCGCGCTCGGACACGATGATGCTGATCCGTGCCGACCCGGTCACGAACACGATCTCGATGCTCTCGTTCCCGCGCGACCTCCAGGTCCCGCTCTACTGCCCGGCCAAGGGCGGCGGGCCGGACGTGGCGCAGGGCACCGGCCGGATCAACAGCGCCTATGCCTATTGCGGCCTCGGCGGCGCGCTCGAGACCGTCCGGCACCTGACCAACCTTCCGATCAACTACCTGATCCCGATCAACTTCCTCGGCTTCATCGGCGTCGTGAACAAGCTCGGCGGGGTCTGGCTCGACGTCGACCGGCGCTACTACAACAAGAACGTCGGCACCTCCGAGACCGACTTCGCGAACATCAACCTGCAGCCCGGCTACCAGCACCTGACCGGGAAGCAGGCACTCGACTTCGTCCGCTTCCGGCACACCGACTCCGACCTCTACCGGCTCGCGCGACAGCAGCAATTCGTGGGCGCCGCGCGGCAGCAGGTGGCCAAGTCGCTCGGCCTCTCGACCGTGCTCGGGATCGTCAACACGGTCACGCAGAACCACTATATGGAGGTGGAGCGAGGCGGCCGCGCCGTCAACCTGAGCGACATCAAGAAGTACGCGTCGTTCGCCTACAACCTCCCGCACGGCCACGTCTTCCAGGTGAAGATCCAGAACATCGTCGGCCAGAACGAGCTCTCGACCTCGCAGAGCAACGTCGACGACGCGGTGCAGCAGTTCCTCAACCCCGACGTCGGCCAGGCCTCGACCGCGACGGCTGTCGCGCTCGGCCACAAGCTCCCGGTGCACAAGCGCTCGATCCCGCCGAAGCAGGTGACGCTGACCGTGCTGAACGGGAACGGCGTCGCGGGCTCGGCGGGGAACGCGAGCTACCAGCTCGGGCAAAAAGGCTACGTCACGGTCACGCCGTCGAACGGCCAGCCGGCCAACGCACCCAACTGGAACTACTTCCACTCGAAGGTCTACTTCGATCCCGCGCATCCGGCGAGCGGGAACGTCGCCGCTCAACAGGTCGCCAAGCTGATCGGGAGCGCCGACGTGGAGCCGCTGCCCGCGCGGCTTCGGACGCTCGCCAACGGCGCGCTGCTGACGGTGATCGTCGGCTCGACGTTCCACGGCCAGCTGGCGCCAGTGGTGATTCCGACGACGCCGACGCGGCAGCCGCCAAACGTGCGGCGCGACCCCGGGGCAACGCGCTCCGAGCTCTTCAAGAT
>DATIOF010000072.1:0-26475 GCA_035473395.1 Gaiellaceae bacterium | reverse complement strand
TGCGCCCGCAGCTCGAAGGACGCCCCAAGATCGAGCTCGTCGGAAGCATCGAGCACGACGAGGTGCCTGCGCGCATTGCCGCCGCCCACGTCGTCTGCCAGCCGAGCCTGATCGAGCCGTTCGGGCAGGCCACCCTCGAGGCGATGGCCTGCGGCCGCTCGGTCGTCGCAACGCGGACCGGCGGCCCACCGGAGTTCGTGCCGTCCGAGGCGGGCGTCCTCGTCGACCCGCTCGACGTGGAAGGGATGGCCGACGCCCTCCGCGTCACGGCGGCGATGCCGTGCCCGAATCCGGCTGCCAGAGCGGCCGCCGAGGCCCACGACGTGCGCAAACAGGCCGAGCGGGTAGAGGCGATCCTGGAACGGGCCGCAGCCGAACGAGCCTGAGATTCGTTCCACTACCGAACCGATGCCGCCGACACCGATTCGCGTCCTCATCGCAGACGACCACCGTCTCTTCTCCGAGGCGCTCGAAGCGATCCTCGCCTCCGAGCCCGAGATCGAGGTCGTCGGCTTCGCCCGTGACGGGGAAGAGGCCGTCGAGCGGACGCTCGCGCTGAAGCCGGACGTGATCCTGATGGACATCGCGATGCCGGGCGTCGACGGCGTCGAGGCGACCAAGCGGATCCGCAAGCAGCTGAAGCGGGCCTGCGTGCTGATGCTGACCGGCTCGAACTCGCGCACCGACGTCGCACGCGCGCGTGAGGCCGGCGCCGCCGGCTACGTCACGAAGGACAAGATCGCCGCCCAGCTGATCGAGGCGATTCGCGACCTGGCTGCCTGAGAAGCGCTGGTACCCTTTCGCGCTGTGGTTCAGCTCTTCGCGGTCATCCAGGTTCTCATCGCGGCAGCCCTCGTCGGCCTGATCCTGATGCACTCCGGCCGTGACGCCGGCCTCGGCGGGATGGGCTTCACGCCGGCCTCACAGGGCGGCACGCACATCGTCGAGCGCAACCTGACGCGCCTGACGATCTTCGTCGCGATCCTGTTCGCGGCGAACACGATCCTGCTCTTCCACCTGCTCAAGTAGTGCGCGCGCGCCGGGCCGCGGCGCTCGCCGTGCTCGCCCTGGCGGCCGCGGGCTGCTCGTCGTCGTCCGCGCCGCAGCACGCCGCTCCGCTGGCGGTGGGCGGGCCGCCGAAGCTGATTCGGGTCGCGCTGGCCGACCTGCTCTGGCCGCTCGAGCCCGACCGCGCGAAGACGCGAGACCAGATCGTCGTGGCGCGAATGCTGTTCTCGACGCCGCTGCGCACGGACCTCGCCGGGCACGTGCGGCCCGGCCTGTGCACGAGCTGGCGCCGGACCGGCGTCGTCTGGCGCCTGCACTGCCGCCACGCCGGCGCGATCGCGATCCAGCTTCGGCACTCGGGGCTCTTTCCGGGCGCATTCGCCGTCAAGGACGAGCTGAGGCTGCCCACCTCCGAACACGACGTTCCGTACCGGCTGACCGAGCCGCGGGCCGCACCGCCAGGCGTGCCCGGGCCGTTCCGGCTGATCTCGGCCAGCCGGGCCCGGATCGTGGCGGAGCACGCCGGCATCCGCGTCGAGCTGCGCAAGCTCGAGCCGTTCCGCGCGCTGCAGCTCTTCCGCGCCGGGAAGCTCGACGAGGCGCCGGTCCCGCTCGGCGACATCCGCGCGACGAAGCTCGACCCGCGGCTCGCGCACGCGCTGCGGATACGACGACTGCTCGCGGTCGATGCCGTTATCTTCGACCGGTCGATCTCTCGCAAGCTGCGCCAGGTCTACGACGACACCGCGGATCGCGCCGACTACCAGGCGCTCGTGCCCGAGTTCGAGGCGCCGCCGGCCGAGAATCTCCACGACCGCGGCCAGCCGAGCGCCTCGCAGGCCGCGATCGCGCTGCGCGATGCGAAGCAGCGGATTCCCTCGCTGTCCAAGTTCGCCGTCGGCTTCTCGCCCGGGTCCGACCCGACGCTCACGTACGGCACGAACCTGCTCGTCGCGGCCTGGCGCGACCTCGGCCTCGGCGCGCACGTGGGCGGTAAGGACGCCGAGCTCGTGCGCCTCGCCGCGGCGTACCCGAAACTCTCGGCGCTCACGCTGTACGGGCCGGCGAACGCCCTCGTCCCGATCGCCTGGGTTGCCGACGCCCGCCTCGTCTCGCCGCGCCTGCGTGGCTGGCACGAGGACGAGCTTGGCTCGGTCGACTACGCGGGAGTCACGTTCCGGGGCCAGAGCCCACGCCGGTGACGTCGAAGCGCGCCGTCGCGATCGCAGGCGAGAGCAGTCCGGTCGGGTAGCGCTCGTCGTAGTAGGCGTTCTGGTTGATCAGCACGGGCTCGCGGGTCAGCCCGGGCAGCTCGACCAGCAGCTGGGGCACCGAGACGGTGAAGCGCAGGTTGACGAGCGGCTCGGCAACCTTGCCGCCGCGGATGCGGAAGGTCCCGTCGCGCGTCATCCCGGTGACGATCCCCTCGCGCGGGTCGACGATGCTCAGGTAGTGGAGCCGGGTGACGTAGATGCCGTCGCCGATCAGCTCCGCCAGCTGCTCGGGTGAGTCCGCCTCGCCGCCCGCGACCGAGAGCGAGATCGGCAGCGGGCCCCAGTGCCGGAGCGAGCTGGGCGGTGCGTGGCCGGTCGTCTCTTGCCCGCGGCCGGCGCGCTTGGCGCTCGTGCGATCCCAAAGGACTCCGCGCAGGACGCCGTCCTCGACGAGCTCGACGCGCTGGCGGGGCACGCCCTCGAAGTCGAACGCCTTCGGCAGCCCGCGCGGGTCGAGCGCATTGTCGGCAAGAGAGAACCGCTCATCGAAGACCTGCTGGCCGAGCTTGTCGAAGGCATAGCTGCGCTCCTCGATCAGGCCGAGCGCGCCGAAGGCGTCGTACGAGAAGTACGCGAGCAGCTCGGCGAAGGCCGGCGCCTCGAGCACCGCCGGGTACGAGCCGGGCTCGAGCTCGACCGCGCCGCGCGTCCGGGATGCCTTCTCGTTCGCCGCGACGGCCGCCGCAGCCGGGTCGACGTCTGCGATCCGCCAGCCCGTGCTTTCCGCGTAGCCCGAGGCGCCGTCGACCGCGGCCAGCGCGAGCGCGGCGACGTCGGTCATCGTCTGCTCGACCGCGAGCCCGGAGGTCGAGGCGATCGCGACCCCGGTCACGCCGCTCGTAACGAAGCCGTAGAGGTCGAGCTCCGAGGCGTCGATCGCCGCCGCCGCCAGGCGGGCCTGGTCCTCGGCGCCCAGCGCTGCAGTGTCCGAGTCGTAGCCCTCTACCCGGGCAGGCTCGGCCGGCGGCGCGAGCCCCGCGAAGTCCGGGTCGGGAGGGGCGTTCTCCGCCGCCTCGACCGCGCGGGCAGCCAGCGCGCGCAGCCCTTCGTCGTCGGTGCGGTTGCCGGACGCGATCCCGAGGCGGCCCTCGCGGACGACCTGCAGCTCGACGGTCTCGTTCTCGATCAGGGTCGGCTGGTGCACCTCCGAGCCGGCGAAGCGCGCCATCCCGGAGCGCTCGGTCTGCACGAGCGCGAGCGCCTCGTCGCCCTCGACGGCCTGCAGCGCCTTGCCTGCGAGCTCGAGCGCGCTCACGGCTTGAAGCCGACCTGCACGTTCCGGAAGCGGGCGGGAGAGGCGCCGTGCGAGACGTGCGCGTGCTGCCCGGGCTGGCCCTTGCCGCAGTTCGTCAGCCCGTGCAGCTGCCACTCGTCGCGGCCGGCGACGGCGTCCAGCGAGCCCCAGAACACCGGCGTCTGGCCGGTGTAGGTCGCGTCGCGCAGCATCCGGCCGAGCTTGCCGTCCTTGATCTCCCACGCGATCTGCGTCCCGAACTGGAAGTTGAGCCGCTTGTCGTCGATCGACCAGCTCTTGTTCGTCTGCAGGAACACGCCGTCGCCGGCGCCCGCGATCAGCTCGTCGAGCGAGCTGTCGCCGGGCTCCAGGTGGAGGTTCGTCATCCGCACCAGCGGCATGCGGCTCCAGCTGTCCGCGCGCATCGAGCCCCCGGCGCCGCTGCCGATCCGCGCTGCCGTCTCACGCGAGGTGAGGAAGCCGCTGAGGATCCCCGCGCTGACGATCGGCTCCCGGCCCGCGGGCACGCCCTCGTCGTCGAAGCCGAACGTGCCGAGCCCGCCGGGCGTGGTCGAGTCGGCGGTGACGTTCATGTGCTCCGAGCCGTAGCGCAGCGAGCCGAGGTCGTCCGGCTTGACGAAGCTCGTGCCCGCGTAGGCGGCCTCGGTGCCGTAGACGCGGTCGAGCTCGGTCGGGTGGCCGACCGACTCGTGCACCTGCAGCGCCATCTGCTCATCGTCGATCACGACGGTCGTCACACCCGACGGGCACGGCTCGGCGCGCAGCAGCTGGGCCGCCTGCTCGCCGACGCGCGGCGCCTCGCGCTCGAGGCCGAGCCACTCGACGTATTCCCAGCCGGCCTGGGAGCTCGAGCCGCCGTGGGCGCTCGGGTAGCTGCGGATCTGTGCGATCCCGTCACGCGCGGCCATCGCGTCGATCCCGCCGCCGCACTCGACCAGCTGATGCTCGGCCGACGCGCCGTCGGAGGAGACGAAGACCTTGTGCTCGCGCTGGGCGCGAACCGAGGCTGACGTGACCTTGACGTCCTCGTGTGCGAGCGCCTGCTCGGCGCGCAGGCACAGGTCGACCTTCTCGGCGACCGGCACCGCGAACGGGTCGCGCTCGAACGGCGTGCGAAACTCGCCGCGCGCCGGCTCGAGCGGAGCCAGCTCGCGCTTATGCCCGCCGGGGGCCGCCTTCGCAAACGCGGCCGCCTTGCGAGCGGCCGCCTCGGCGCCCTCCTGGTCGAGCCGCCGGTCGCAGGCGAAGCCCCAGGCGCCGCCGACGAGCACGCGGACGCCGATCCCCTCGGTCTCCTGGTCGTCGAGCCGCTCGACGCGGCCGTTCCTCGTTCCGACCACCTGGGAGCGTCGCACGACGACGCGCGCATCCGCGTACGAGGCCCCGGCGCCGAGTGCGGCGGCCACGGCGTGCTCGCAAAGCTCTCGCACCGATTCGTAGATTAGTGCGACTCAGGACGAGACGGAAGGCGTGGCTACAATGCCCGCGCGCGCTGGTGGCGGAATTGGTAGACGCGCAAGGTTGAGGGCCTTGTGGGGTTAATACCCCGTGGAGGTTCAAGTCCTCTCCAGCGCATGTGTGCGGCCGCGAAAGCGGCCGTTCGCGTCCCGGGGTTGACTGACGTCGCGCTAAGATATATCTTGGCGATACATGAAGACGACCGCAGTCACCCCAGTCGTGCTCGGGCTGCTCGCGCTCGGGCCGCGTTCGGGCTACGACATCAAAACGGTCGTCGACCGCTCGACACGCTTCTTCTGGGCCGCGAGCTACGGCCAGATCTACCCCGAGCTGCGCCGGCTCGAGGACGAGGGCCTGATCGAGGGCGAGGACGCCTCGAACGGCGCACGCGGGCGGCGGACCTACCAGCTGACCAGGGCCGGCCATGAGGCGCTGAAAGCGTGGCTGCTCGGCTCGACCACCACGGTCGAACTGCGCGACGAGTCGCTGCTGCGGCTCTTCTTCGCCGACAACCTCCCGCGCGAGCAGGCGCTCGCGCTGCTCGAGGGACGCCGCCGCGGCCACGAGGAGTACCTCGAGGTCCTGCGCGCGATCGCCGCCCTTCCCGGCGGCAAGGACCCGGACTTCGTCGATCTCGTCCTGCGCTGGGGGATCGACTTCAACGAGTGGGGGGTGAAGTGGTGCCAGGAGCAGTTGGAGCGGTTGCAGACCGAGAAGACGACGGCCTGATCGAGCCGACGTTCTGGGGCGTCCTGATGACGGGGCTCCCCGGCTTCGTGCGGGAGGGCTTCCTGCCGCTCGGCGCGTTCTACGCCGGCCTCCGGCTCGACGGGCTCGCGGCCGGGATCGTCGCCGCCGCGCTGGCCTCCGTCCTGATCTACCTCTACGAGCGCCGTGCGGGGCGTGACGCCCTGCTCGTCAGAATCTCGCTCGGGTTCGTCGTCGTTCAGTCGATCGTCGGGCTCGCCGCGAACAGCGCGACGGTCTATCTCGCTCAGCCGGTGCTCATCGCAGCGGCTTGGGGGCTCGCGTTCTGGATCTCTATCCCGCTCGGCCGGCCGCTGGCGGGTGCACTTGCGTGTGCGTGGTACCCGTTCCCGCGTTGGCTCAAGGAAAGCTCGGACTTCAAGCGCGTCTACGGCATCGAGTCAGTCGTGTGGGGCGCGTACTTCCTCGCCCGTAGCGCCCTGCGGCTCGTCGCGCTCTTGCAAGGGAGCCTCGAGAGCTTCTTCGTGGTCACCTTCCTCACCGGAACGCCGGTCATGCTCCTGCTGCTCGCCTGGTCGATCCGTTACGCGATCCGAGGCCTCGCAAACGCCGAGCCGCCGGGCGAGCTTCTCAATCAAGCCTGAACGGTTTAGTGTCTGCAACCAATGAGGATGGGGCTGCGGCAGGCTCTGGTGCTCGCGTTCGTTGCTGCTCTGGCGGCGATCGGGGCAAAGGCGCACGCGTCTCACGACGCCTCACCTGGACGCAACGGGCTGATCGCCGTCAGCTACGACCGCGACGGGCCCCTCGAGCTTGTGCGCCCGGCGGGCGGCGTCACGAAGATGGTGAAGCTCTGGTCGCGGAAGAACTATGACCCTGTCTGGTCTCCCGACGGACAGCGCCTGGCCTACGGCCACCTACGCGGCGGGGGCGAAGAGGGCTACGCGCTCGAGGCCTGGCTTGCCGATGCGTCAGGCCGACCCCTCCAGCGGCTGGTCAACGAGACCGAGGCCTGGGCGGACTGCGGATCGGTCGGGGACAACCATCTCTCCTGGTCTCCGAACGGCAGCAGGCTCGTCTTTTCGGCGACCCGCACAATCGGAGATCCACCCGGATGCGAGCAGGTGTTGTCACTGTGGACGGTCTCGAGGAATGGGGGCGGTCTGGTGCGGCTTGTCGCAGGCGACGGGCCTCGCTGGTTCCGGTGCGGCGGGCTTACCGCGCCCGCTTGGTCGTCCACCGGAGAGATCGCGTTCGCCGGGACCGAGCTCCTGGGTGACGACAACGGCATGCCGATTTGTCGTTCGAACATCTTCGTCGTCCATGCCGACGGCTCCGGCCTACGGCAACTGACTCACACCACAAAGCCCGACGGCGACCAGACGCCGCCGTACGACTACCTCGAGTGGTCGCCGAACGGCCAGATGCTGTTGTTCTCGCACTCGAACAACGGCCGGGTGTTCAGCACGGAACGGGTTATCCGGGCCGACGGCACAGGAGAGCGGGCGGTCCCGCGAGCCACGTGGGCGCCGAACGGCGGTGGGCTCGCATTCGTCACGAGCGTCCCACGGAGATTCAAGACGCCGTATCCGTATCGGCCGCACATCTCCGTCCCGCTCCCCGAGGTCTACTTCGCGAGCCTCGACTGCGCGGTCAAGGTGGCTGCGTCGGGTCGTCGGCGCGCGCTGAAGGCTGCAGCCTGCCGCTCCGCGCGCTCGCTCGCGAAGCTCGGGCCGAAGAACTACTACCAGCTGACGCACCCCGGCTTCGGCGGCCGGGTGGCGGGCCTTACCTGGCAGCCCCTGCACTGAGCGCTTGACGCCGTCCGGAAGGACCTCTACTCTGCTTGGCGAACATACGTTCGTTCCCCGCCATCGATCCCGAGGTGTCCTCGATGCTCACCGGCAGACAGCAGGAGATCTGGAAGTACCTGACCGACTATGTCGACGCGCACGGCTACCCGCCGACGGTGCGCGAGATCGGCGAGGCGGTCGGGCTTGCCTCGCCCTCGACGGTGCACGCCCACCTGGCGAACCTCGAGCGGGCCGGGCTGATCAAGCGCGACCCGACGAAGCCGCGCGCGCTCGAGCTGCGGCGCGATCCCAAGCCCACCGCCGCGCAGGCTGACGACGTCCACCGGCTGCCGCTGCTCGGCGAGATCGCCGCCGGCGGGCCGCTGCTCGCCGACCAGAACGTCGAGGAGTACCTCGCGGTGCCGGAGCCGCTCGCTCACGGTGGCGAAGAGTTCCTGCTCCGCGTCAAGGGCGACTCGATGATCAACGCGGGCATCCTCGAAGACGACCTGGTCGTCGTTCGCCGGGCCCAGACCGCCAAGGACGGCGAGATCGTGGTCGCGCTGGCAGGAGACGACGAGACCGCCGACGAGGCGACCGTCAAGCGGTTCTTCCGCGAGAACGGCCGCATCCGCCTCCAGCCCGAGAACGACGAGCTCGAGCCGATCTACGCCGACCACGTCCAGGTGCTGGGCATCGTGACGGGGGTCTTCCGGACGCTGTGAACGTCGCGCCGCTCAACCGCACGCTCGAGCAGGAGCTGTACGCGCTGCTGCGCGGCGTCAACCTCGAGTGCCTCGTGTGCGGCGAGTTCGTCCTGCACTGCGCGGACGGGATCGTGTGTCCTGAGTGCCAGGCGGACTACGGTGAGGCGGCGCAGCCGCGGCTACAATTGGACGTGCAGGCCGGGTGACCGCGGGCCCTCGTGGCTCGAGGAAAGTCCGGACACCGAAGGGCAGGACGCTGGGGCGACCCAGGCGGCGAAAGCCGACGGAAAGTGGCACAGAAAGGAGACCGCCGGCAGCGATTCTCCGGAGACGCTGAAGGTAAGGGTGAAACGGTGGGGTAAGAGCCCACCAGCGCCGTGGCGACACGGCGGCTAGCCAAACCCCGTCCGGTGCAAGGCGAACAGGCTCCGCCGAGGCGGCCCGCCGAGGAGCCGGGTAAGCCGCAAAGAAGGATGGTCACCCTCGACAGAATCCGGCTTACAGGCCTGCTACCGGAGAGCCCCGCGCGAGCGGGGCTCTCCCATTTCTACGGCGAGGGCGGCATCCCTGAAACGAGGGATCCCTGTCGGCCTGCGGGCGCCGATCCAGACACTGCGTGTTCGCCCGCACGGCCCTCATCTGCACGGCACTTGCCGCCTTCTTCGGCTTGACGCAGTTCGCCGCTGCGCGGCCCATGCTCGACTTCGCCGGCGACAGCGGGCCGCCGTCCGCTTCGCGCGGCGGCGGCCACGGCGTGCTGACCGGGTCCATCAAGCAGACCGACCAGATGTGGGTCTGCCGCGGCCCGGTCGACCTCGACTCGGTCTCCGTCACGATGACCTCGTCCTTCACGTCGCGCCGTGGCGGTGACGCCGTCCATCTCGAGGCCGGGTGCACCGGCCGGATCGGCCGGCTCGACGTGGTGACGTCCGTCGCCGACGGGGTGAAGGTTGCCGAGGGCGTGCACGACCTGAGCGTCGCTGCGGGCAGCGTCCGCTGCGAGGGCAAGGTCGCGGACGTCCACCAGGACGGGATGCAGGTGATGGGCGGCGCGCGAATCACGCTGCGCGGCCTCCACATCGACTGCGGCCGTTCACAGGATTCGCTGATCAACTCGAACCTCTTCATCAAGCGCTCGGGCCGGTCGGTCAACCCGCCGACCGATGTCGTCTGCGTCGACTGCTTCCTCGGCGGCTCCGCCGCGCACACGGCGAGCATCCAGGAGTCGGTTCGCTCCGGCCTCGTCGACTCGACGCTCTGCGCTGCCAAGTACGCGAAGCTGACGATGTCGATCGGCCCGAACGCGGTCGATCCGGTCGACGTCGGCAACGCGATCGACAGGTGCTAGAGCGCTAAGGTCGGCCGCGTGGCCGACTACAGCGTCGTCATTCCTGCGCGTGATGCGGCGCGCACGCTCGGCAGTGTGCTCACCGCGCTGGCCGAGCAGCAGGCGAGCCCGACCGAGGTGATCGTCGTCGACGACGGATCGACCGACGAGACCGCGGCCATCGCGGCCGACCACGGCGCGCGCGTGCTCTCGACTGGCGGCGGGCGTTTCGCGGGCGGAGCTCGCAATGCCGGCTGGGACGCGGCCCGCGGAGACGTGGTCGTCTTCTTGGACGCCGACGTCGTCCCGGCGCCGGGCTGGGGAACGGGCATAGTCCGGGCGATGCAGGAGTTCCCGGGCGCGCTCGTCGGTTGCGCGCGAACCTTCGAGGCGGAAACGCCGTGGGGATGGGTCTGTCACCTGCAGGTCGAGACGCCGTACCTGCCACGCGGCGGGCCGCGCGAGGCGACCTACCTGTCGGCCTTCTGCCTGCTCGTGCCGCGGGACGCACCGTTGCGCTGGGACGAGAGCTATGGCGGCGAGGACGCCCTCTTCTGCGCCGACGCGCTCGCCGGCGGGCTTCGGCTCGTTTTCGACACACGCTTCTCGGCAGCGCACGAGCACGAAAGGCGTACGTTCGGCGATCTGCGCCGTCAGCAGCGGCGGCTCGCATATGGGATGGCGCGTGCTCGTTCGCTCGAGCCCGATCGTCTCCGTCGTACCCTGCGCCGCGTGCCGCTCCAGTACTTCGCTCTTCTTCGGCTGCCTGTCGTCTACCGGCGGATCGCCGACGATCCGCGCCTGCGTTCGCGGTTCCTCTCGCTCCTGCCCCGTCTCGCTGTCGCCGAGTGGACGCTCGGCGCGAGCGCCGTGCGCTACGCGGCGCGACCGCCGGCGCTGCGGGGCGGTCGTCAACCGCGGTTCGAGTGAGCGACAAGCCGATCCTCGTCACCGGCGCGCACCGCTCGGGCACGACCTGGGTTGGGAAGATGCTCGCGCTCGCCCCCGGCGTGGCGTATGTCCACGAGCCGTTTAGCCCGAGGACGCCGAAAGGCCTCAGCCCAGCGGGCTTCGCGCGCTACTTCACGGTCGTTACGAGTGAGAACGAGGGCCGCTATCGGGCCGGCCTCGAGCGTTCGCTGGCGCTGCGCTACGACCTCTCCGCCCAACTTCGGTCTGCGCAGAGCTGGCGCGACGTCGTCCGAATCCCGCGCGACTACCGGCGGCTTCGCAGCAACCGGCAGTCTGGGCGACGGCCACTGATGAAGGACCCGATCGCGCTGCTCTCGGCCGAGTGGCTGGCCGAGACCTTCGGGATGGACGTCGTCGTCCTCGTCCGCCACCCCGCGGCCTTCGCGGCGAGCCTGAAGCGGCTCGGCTGGAAGCACAGCTTCGCGACCTTCATCCAGGACGGGCGCGTGCCCGAGGTGGTGCGGCCCTACGAGGCCGAGATCCGCGAGCAGGCCGAGCGCCCGGGCGAGATCCTGGCGCAGGCCGCGCTGCTCTGGCGGTTGCTCTACAACGCCGTCGACGGCTACCGCGAGCGGCATCCCAACTGGGCATTCGTGCGGCACGAGGATGCCTCGCTCGACGCCGCCGGAACCTTCGAGCGGTTGTACGAACGGCTCGGGCTGGAGCTGACGCCGTCGGCGCGCGCCGAGATCAAACGGGCGAGCGCCTCGGAGAACCCGGCCGAGCTGACGACTCCGCACGCGGTCGAGCTCGACAGTGCCGCCAGCCTGGGCCGCTGGCGCGGCGACCTCACAGACGAGGAGATCGAGACGCTTCGCGAGAGAACCCGCGACGTCTGGCCGCGCTTCTACTCGGACGAGGCCTGGTAGCCGAAGCGTTCGAGCGCGTCGGCGGCGCGTTCGCTCAGTGCCGCCTGGAGCTCCGGGTCGGCTTCGCGCCAGCGGCCGAGCGTCGACGGCGCCTGCACCTCGGCTGCGGCGATCTGTTCCGCGTTGCCCTCGAGCCCGAAGAAGCCGAGCACCTCCGCCACGCGCGCCGCCGGTTCGGCGCAGAGGTCCTCGAAACGGATGCGGAGGTAGCGGTCGCCGAGCTCGCGCTCGCCGAAGTCCGCTGCGCGCAGGTTGACCTCGCGCCAGAGCGCGATCGAGCGAAGCGCCTCGGGCTCGTCGGTGCGGCCGAGCACCGCCTCGCCGTGCTTGCGAAGCTGGACCTGGTTCTCGGAGAAGGCCATGTCGCGGCCGTCGCGGACGACGTGCAGGAAGCGCAGGCCAGGCAGCTCTGCGTCGAGGAACGGCAGCAGGTAGACGCTGCGCGGCTCCTTCCACCCCCAGGGCCGTCCGCCCGCCTCCGCGTGCTGGCGGGCGACCAGTGCCCGCAGCTCGGCGGCCGCGTCCGGCGATGGCTCTCGCCCGACCCAGCGGTCGAAGAACGCGGCGAAGTCGAGCGCGTCCAGCGAGCGGTTCAGATCCGCGCCGATGAACATCCCGCCGCGCTGCGCGATCGCGGCCAGCACCCGCGTCCCCGAGCCCCCGGTGGCGCCGATCACCCCAGGCTCGAGCCCCGGCGCAAGGCGGTCGACCGGCGGTGGCGCCGGCCTGCGGCTCTCGAACGGCGGCGGCCTGCGGCCGAGCAGGACAGAAGTCGCCGCCCGCGCGGCCCCGCGCCGCCGCGTGTCGCCGTGCAGCGAGCGGACCCCATAGCGCAGGAGCAGCGCCCCGCGAAGGACGGGCCGCGAGAGCGCCGGCAGGTTCTTGTCCGCGTACTGCAGCTGCGCCCAGGCGAGCTGTGCCTGCAGGCGCGGATCGGCCGGGCGCTCGGAGTTGCCGTGGTGGCGGATCGTCACGGCCGGGTTGTGGACGACCTTCCACCCGGCCTTCCGCACCCGCAGGCAGAGGTCGACCTCCTCCGAGTAGAGAAAGAACCGGTCGTCGAAGCCGCGGACCGCGTCGAACGCCTCGCGCCGGATGAGCAGAAACGAGCCGATCGTCCAGTCCCCCTCGGACTCGCGGTCGTAGAGCTCGAGCCGGAGCTCGCGCTCGCCGAGCCAGACGGGACGGCGCGGGAAGCGCTCCAGGCCGAGCGAGTCGCCGAGGGCTCTCATCGCGGACGGGAACATGCGCATGGTGGGGATGAGTGCGCCGGTGTCGTCGACCTGTCGAACGCCGGCGATCCCGGCCTGGGGCGCCAATCCGGCAATGAGACCGGCGAGCGAGCCCTTCAGCACCTCGGTGTCCGGGTTGAGGAACAGCAGCCAGTGCGCATCGCAGGTCGCCGCGGCCAGGTTGCACGCGTGGGCAAAGCCGCGGTTCTCGCTGGCGATCGCTCGGGCCTGCGGGAAGTCCCGCTCGACCAGCTCGCGCGCGGCGCCGGTGGCGCCGTTGTCGACGACGACGAGGTCGAGCGACAGGCCCTGCGCATGCTCGAGGAGCGTCGAGAGGCAGCGTGGCAGCCAGCGCTCCTGGTCGTGCGAGACGACGATCACGGCGAGATCGGGCACGGGCGGACGGTAGCGTCTCGCCGTGGGCGAGATTCGGCGTTACCTCGACGAGCGCGAAGCGGCGCGGACGCGCGGCGTCGAGCGCGGCCCGGCTGCGCGGCTGCTTCGCCGTGTCTCGAGCTTCGAGCTTCGCCAGTCGGGGAAGGTCTACGCGACGAAGGCACTCGCTCCGCTCGAGCGCCGGCGTGCCCGCGAGCTCGGCCAGGCGCGGCCACTGCTCCTGCACCTTGGCTCGGGCGGCCACGAGCTCCCTGGCTGGGTGAACGTGGATCTCGTCGGGATGGGGAGCGACCTGCGCTGGGACCTGACCCGCAAGCTGCCGTTCCCGGACGGCTCGGCGGATGCGGTCTTCCTGGAGCACGTGCTGGAGCACTTCCCGCTCGAGACCGTGCTCGCGATGCTCGCCGAGTCTCGTCGCGTGCTCGCCCCAGGTGGGGTCCTGCGCGCGGGCGTCCCCGACTTCGGCCGCTACGCGGAGAGCTATGCGGGCGACCGCGCCTTTCTCGAGGAACGCCGCCCCGGGCGCCCGACGCCGCTGCTCGCGCTGGCAGAGGTCGCGCTCTCGCACGGCCACCGCTCGGTCTGGGACGCGGAGACGCTCGAGCTCGCGCTCGCCGAGAGCGGCCTGGTCGACGTTCGCCGCCGGGCCTTTGGCGACACCGATCTCGGCGAGTCACCGGACAACCCGAAGCGAGAAGCCGAGTCGGTCTACGCCGAAGGCCGCGCCGGCTAGAGCGGGCCGCGCGAGAACGCGGTCCTAGCGCGGGTGCGGAGGTACTGCGTCGCCTTGCCGAGCCGCTGTCGATTGACGACCGCGGCGCGGGCCGCCGCGAAAGGAACGGTCGCCCACGCCAACGCGAGGCGGACCGGTGAGACGGTCACATGGTCCGGCGTGTAGTCGAGCTCCGAGAGCAACGGCTCGCAGACCGACTGGACGATTCCAACCTCGCCGGGCGAAAGCCGCTCTCGCCAGCGTTCGACCGGCTCGCTCGAGACGCCCGCGCCCCTCGTCGCGTAGGAGCTGTTGACGACGGGGATCTCGAGCAGTGCCGGCTCGTACTCGAGCCCGAGCCAGTCGCAGAGCTCGCGCACCTCCGCCTCGGGCGTGGCGGCCAGGCGCTCGAACCGCTGGATCCGGACCCGCTCGGGGCCGTGGCGTTCGAGCGCCTCGAAGGACGCTCTGACGACGCCGCGCCAGAGCAGGCTCATCAGGACGGGGTTGTACGAGCGGCGGCTGCGCTCGCGGTCGGCTTCGAGCTCGGGCGACTCGGTCACCCCGCGCCGCTCGGCCGCGCCGTGCCAGTCCTTGTACGAGGCGACCACCGCGCGCGGGTCGCGCACGAGGCACACGACCTTCGCCTCGGGAAAGGCGCTTAGCAGCTCGTCGATCCGGTAGACGTGCCTCGGCGTCTTCTCGCCCCAGCGCTCGCGGCCGTGCCGCTCCGCCCGCAGGCGGCAGAGGGCCTCGAAGTACGCGTCGCCCGTTCCGCCGAGCTCCGCGGCCAGTGCACGCAGCTCGTCGCGCTCCAGCCAACTCTCGTCGGGATCGCCGGCCTGGCCGAAGGCGCGATGGGAGAGCGCGAGGAAGTAGCCCTCGCAGCGTTCGCGGTCCGCTCCGGCGAGCTGCTCGGCCCCGTCCCCGGGCAGTTGCGGCCGCAGGTCGTCGAAGTAGTGCGTCTCGCCCGAGACCCAGAGCGTGCTGTGCGCATTCAGCAGCGCGCGCACAAGGTTCGTCCCGGAGCGCGAGGCGCCGACGACGAAGATCTCGTTGCTCATGGGAGTCTCAGCGTGTCGCTGTGGGCCGCGAGGTAGCCCGGCCTCCGCGCGACCGCGATCCGGACGCGGGTGCCGTGGACGGTCGGCTGAAAGCGGGCGCGGGAGCGTCGCCGCAGCTCGATTCGCTGCACGACGACCCAGCGGCCGTGACGCCGGACCTGGAGCACGGCCGTGCGCCCGGCGTAGGAGCGCCCGGCGCGCACCCTGACCACGAGGGTCGAGCCCCTGCGGCGCAGGACGATCCGCGGCCGAACCAGCACGTGGAACGACGGCCCGTGCAGCGAGCCCGAGCGCAGCCGAACGAGCTCGCCGACCCGTGGGCGCAGGGTGAGCCGGAAGCGGCCGTTGCGCTTGCTGTGGGTGGCGTCGAGGCGAACGACTTTTGGCGATCCACCCACGGCCTCTGCAACTACGCGTGTTCCGGGCAGCTGGCCGAGGAAGAGGCCGCGAAGCTTGAGCGGCTCGCCGAACTCGACCGTCCGCGGGCCGCGCTCCAGCGTGAGCTCGCCGGAGCTGCACTGGTGGACGCGGTTGTCGTGCACGCGCGGGTGAAGGGCATCGTCGCCGACGGCGAGTGTGAACTGCGGAAAGCGCGCGACGCACAGCGTCGACCCGGTCACGCCGGAGCGCTCGGACGCCTGCACGCTGACCGTGTGAGCGGCCCAGCCGCCGAAGCTGCAGCTCTCGCAGACGACGTCGCGCGGCGGCAGGCGCGAGTGCCTGCCCTGGTTGATGAAGAAGTTCGAGTTGATCAGGCGCTCGTCGCGGCGGCCACACGAGACGTTGAGGTCGCGGAAGGTGATCCGCGCGCCGCCCATCACCTGGATCCCGTCCTGGTGGAAGTGCGGCGCCTTGGAGAGGCAGCGGATGCTGCCGCCGCCGACGACCAGGTCGTGGACCCCCTCGGCCACCTTGACGCCGTCGCCCGAGCGCTGCACGACCACAAGCCGCCCGATCCGGCCGGTGCAGCCGAAGCGCAGGTGGACAGCGTCCTCGCGCTTGCCGCGGGGAATCGTCACCTGCACGAGGTCGAGGTCGACCTTCTGCCGACATGTCCACGTGTGATCGGTCCGAACGGAGTGCTGCGCGAGGCCGAGCGCGGCGGCGGCGAGCAGGACGATCACTTTGCGGCGACCGCCGGCCGGGCCCGCAGCCGCAGCAGCTCCCGCTCTTCGGCCCCGGCGGCCGACCACCAGAAGAGCACGGCGTAGAGCGGTAGGAGCAGGGCCGCCGTCGCCAGCACCTGCGCCACGGGCCCGGGCCAGTCGACGAGCAGCGCGAGCGGCGCCGTCAGCGCGGTCGCGGCCAGCCCGGCCACGATCGCCCGCACCGTCTCCGCGCGGAAGGGGTTGATTCCGAAGAGGGCGCGCACCTGGGCCAGTTTGACCAAGTTCACCAGGGTGATCGAGGCGGTTGTCGAGCAGGCGGCCCCGGTCAGCCCGTAGCGCGGGATCAGGATCAAGCAGCCGGCGATGTTGAGCGCGGCCACGGCCGCGTTGTTCACCAGCGTGAGGTACGGGCGGCCGGACATGTTGATCACCTGGCCGAGCGGCCCCGTGGCGGCGTTGAAGAGCTGGCCGGCGGCGAGGATCGTGAGTGCCTCGGCGCCTGTTCGATAGGCGGGCCCGAAGACTCCGAGCAGCGCCTCCGGGACGAGCAGGAGCAGCGCGAAGACCGGGATCGCCAGGGAGACGTTCCAGTAGGTCACCCGCTTGAGCATCACCTCGAGCGTCGAGCGCTCGCCGCGCGCGTCCTCCGCGGCGATTCGGGGCGCGAACATCTGGCCGGTCGCGGTCGAGACGGTCTGCGCCGGCGAGAGCAGCCGCTGGACGATCGTGTAGACGCCGACCTCGGCGGCGGGGCGCAGGCGGCCGAGCAGGAGCGAGTCGGTCCAGAGGATCGTCTGCAGGAGCAGCGAGGTCAGCGTCTGTGGGAGCGAGAAGCGCAGCAGACCGCGCACGTCGGCGGTGCTGGGTGAGGGCGCGAATGCCCTGGGCAGCGCGAGGGCCAGCAAGAGCGCGGCGACGACCAGCGTGCTCCACGACACGGCGAGGAACGCCGCCGCCAGGCCCTTCGCGCCGTAGCCGAGCAGCAGCACGGGCACCGCGACCGCGATGTTCGATCCGACCCGAATCGGGTTGACGAGCGCCGAGTAGCGCATCACGCCGAGCCCCTGCAGGCCGCCGATCACGACGCGGGTGAGCGCCAGGGCGGGCAGCGCGAATGCGACGAGCCGAACGAGGTCGGTCGCCGCCGGCTTGTGGAAGAACGACTCCGACAGCCAGGGCGCCTGCCAGTAGAGAAGCGCCGCCAGCGAGCCGCTGACGAGGACCACGATCCCGAGCGCCGCCTGCAGGATCGCGCGGGCGCCCTCCGCGTCGCGCTGCGACGCGCGGAGCGCGACGAAGCGGACGGTGCCGACATCCAGGCCGAGCGTCGCCGGGACCTGGCCGAGCAGCACGACCACGAGCGCGATCGAGTAGAACCCGAACGAGGTCGTCCGGATCTCGTGCGTGATGATCAGGCTGAGCGCGAACGAGAGCGCCGTAGCCAGCAGCGCGCCACCGACGTTCGCGGCCGCGCCGCGTGCCATCGTCCTCGCGTCGGGCGCGAGCTCCGTTCGGAGCGTGCGCCGCTCGGTCATTCGACCAACGTGCGTGTTCGCAGCCCGATCGCCGCGATCACGAAGAAGACGAGCGTGCACTGCACGAACGCGAAGGCGTCGAAGGTGAGCATGCCCACGCCGAAGCCGGCGCAGGCGATCGCGCAGGCGGCGACCAGGTCACTCGCGTGGCCGGTGAACCGCCGCGAGGTCGTGACCATCCGGCGTACGCCGCCCCAGACGAACCAGAGCACGCCGATGAGGCCGATCAGGCCGATCGACACGAGCGAGTTCAGGTACTGGTCGTCGAAGATGATCGGCGCTCCGGTGTTCGGGTCGACGATCGCGCCCGGCTCGTTCGAGCGGGCCACCTTGCCCGTGCCGAGCCCGTGCCCGAACACCGGCGCCTGCCTCCAGCTCCGCAGGCCCGGACCGAGGTCCGCCACTCGCCCGGAGCCGACGTTGCCGCCGCGCGCGGTCTGCGAGTGGACGAGCCCGCCCTTGGGCAGGAACGAGTGGTAGAGGCTGCCGAGCGTGTGCGGTGCGGCGATGTGCACGGCCGCTAACAGCACGATCCCCAGCGGCCAGAAGCGGGCGACGACCTGCTTGCGCACGAGCAGCGTGACGATCGTCATCGCCACCGCCATCGAGACGACCGTGCGCGAGACGGTCGTCAGCGCGCCGACGACACAGAGCACCGCAGTTGCGCCCCAGAAGAACGCTGCGGCCTGGTTGCGGGCGCGGGTGGCGAGGTAGGCGGCGAGCGGCATCGCCATTGTCAGCGCCGCGCCGAGCGCGATCGGGTGCTGCGCCGACGCGTGCACGCGCAGCCGCGTCCCGCGCCGCGCGGACTCCTTGATCGCGCGGGTGGGCTCGAGGAACGGGAACCACTTGTGCAGGTGGTCGAAAACGTCGTAGTTGGTCCGCGCCTCGTAGATCGCCAGGATCGAGATGACGGCTGCCCCGAGCACGAGCGCCCGCACTACGAGCTCTGCTGCGGGCAGCGTCTGGATCGTCGAGCAGACGAGCAGGTAAGCGAGCAAGAAGCTGAGGAAGTACGAGAGGGACTTGATCGCCTGCGATTCGAGCCCGGCCCCGGACAGCGCGTTCGTGTTCGCGACGATCGAGAGCACGCCGACCGCGGCGAGCAGCCCGAGCGGCTTGCCGAGCCCGGCCGCCGAGACCCCGCGCGCGCCGGTTAGGGTCGCGACCAGCCAGGCGCCGACGAGCACGATCAGCAGCAGCCGGTAGGTCTCGAGCGAGAACGGCAGCGCCACGGGCAGCCGGTAGCTCTTGATCGGCACCGCCCAGACGACGAGCACGAGCAGCCCGATCGCCCCGCCCCACGAGAACCAGCTCTCTGCGCGCGTCGTGGCCTGCCGCTCCTCCTCCGGCCGGCCGAAGTCGACCGCGGTGGCGCTCACGGCTAGGCGTCCAGGTGGGGCGACACCGCGGTGGCGCGCGCGGGCTCGGTCGACCGCTCCTCCGCGTCACGGGCCGGGCGCGCGTTGTCCGCGATCACCGCGAGGCCGCAGAAGCCGAGCAGGACGAGCGCCCCGACGAAGAGCGGCAGCCCCCAGGAGGGCCCGCCGGTCGTCGTGAGCTCCGGAGACTGGAGCTGGGTGACGATGATCCGCTGTGCCGACGGGATCCCCGAACGGCGCTGCTGGTCACGGATCCAGGTATCGAAGGCCTTCACGGTCGCGGTCGCCAGTTTGGACGCGTTGCCTGCCGTGCGCGACGTCGCCTTGACCTCGACGATCGGGAGCGACGAGGGCCGGAAGACGCCGAACGTGTTCGTCGACGAGTTCAGCGCGTTCGCCTTGACCGTTCCCGGGATCGTTCCGGCCTGAGACTCACGGATGGCCGCGATCCGGTCGGACTCGATCAGCAGCGGGTAGAGGTTCGCCGCATTGACGAGCGTCTGCGTGTCGGGCGCATCGGTGGACGCCGACGGTGGCTGCTGCACCGTGCGCGTGCCGCCTGTCGCGTTGCGAACGGTCCGCACGCGTGGCGCGAGCGACTGCGGCGCCTGGGTGCGCAGGTACGGCGCCGACGGGCTGCTCACGAAGACGCGGGTCGTGGCCGTGTGCTTGGCCTGCGACTCGAGGCTGTAGACGAACACCGCGGCGAGCACGCCGGCGGCGATGCCCGCGACGACGAGCCACCAGAAGCGAAGCAGCGCGCCGGCAGTGGCGTTCATCGCCGCAAAGTCCTTTCCGTCCGCAGTTCAGTCATGAAAAAGGTCGTCCGCCCAGTCCCCGGGGTTGAAAGCGTAGCTGCACCCACTATAGGCTGCTCTCACGGGTTTTCAACGGCGGTATCGGGATCGATGCTTGACATCCCGGTGCAAATAGGGGAAGAAGAGGAGTACGTGAGGGCGACTCGTCGTGGGGGAGCGACAGGGTTCCTTTGGTCTGTGGTGATCGGAGGGGTCTTGGCGGCATGGCTGCATAGCTCGCAGATCGCGCTACCGAGCGATCTGGCGGAGGTGCAGGAGGATTTGCTGCTGGACCCGGCGCCTCGCGCAGAGGCTTCGACTGTCTCGTATCCGGCAGGCCACCGGCTCCGCCGGCGAGGCTGGGTCCTCCGGCGCGTGCTGCTGCTCGCGGACGCGGCGGGCTTTGCGGCCGCAGTCGTGTTGCTGGGCGCGCTCTGGGCCAACATCAACGTCGCCGACCCGGCCGTCTGGGCGTTCGGGCTCGGCGCGTTCTGCGCCTGGGTGCTCTTCGCCCACGGCTACGGCCTCTACCTGAACGACGAGCTCCAGGCGGTGCGGCCCACCGCCGACGACGTGCCCGGCGTGATCCTGCTCGTCACGCTGACCACGTGGGTCGGCGTGCTGGTGCTCGACGCGACGGCGATCGCGCAGCCCAAGATGGGCCTGACCGCGCTCTTCTGGGCGCTCGCAATCGGGTCCGTGCTCACGACCAGGGCAATCGCGCGGGCGGCGATGAGCCGCCGGTTCGTCGTGCGCGAGCGGACGCTGATCGTCGGCGCCGGCCAGGTCGGCTCCGAAATCGCGCGGAAACTAGGCCGGCGCCCCGAATACGGTCTCGAAGTGATCGGCTTCCTGGACGACGAGCCGCTGTACGACCCGCTGCGCGCGACCGACGACGGCCCGCCGCAGCTCGGCGGCACCTCGCGCATCGAGCAGGTGCTCTCGACGTACAGCGTCGAGCGCGTGATCTTCGCGTTCTCGCGGCTGCCGGCCCGGGAGCAGATCGAGCTCTTCCAGCGCTGCATGGAGCTGGGCGTGCAGGTCGACATCGTCCCGCGGCTGTACGAGGTCATGGGCTCGCGAATGCAGGTGCACGACGTCGAGGGCCTGCCCCTCGTCGGGCTGCGCGTGCCGCGCCTGTCGCGCTCGTCGCGCCTCCTGAAGCGAAGCCTCGACCTTGGGCTCTCGGTCGCCCTGCTGATCGTCTTCGCGCCGCTGCTCGCCTACTCCGCGCTGCGGATCAAGCTCGAGTCGCACGGCCCCGTGCTCTTCTGGCAGGAGCGGATGGGCGCCGGCGGGAGGCGCTTCCGGATCGTCAAGTTCCGGACGATGTACGTGGACGCCGAGGAGCGGAAGGCCGAGCTCCAGCACCTGAACAAGCACACCGAGGACGGGCCGACGATGTTCAAGATCCCGGACGACCCGCGGATCACGCCCTTCGGCCAGTTCCTGCGGCGCTGGTCGATCGACGAGCTGCCGCAGCTCTGGAACGTGCTGCGCGGCGAGATGAGCCTGGTCGGGCCGCGCCCGCTGATCCTCGCCGAGGACGAGAACGTCGTCGGCGCCGGGCGGCAGCGCCTGCGCCTGACTCCGGGCGTGACGGGCCTCTGGCAGGTCTTGGGCCGCAGCGACATCCCGTTCCGCGAGATGATCACGCTTGACTACCTGTACGTGACGAACTGGTCGCTGTGGGGCGACGTCAAGCTGCTCGCCCGCACCGTTCCGCGCGTCCTGCAGAAGACCGGCGCCTACTAGAGGATCGCGTCCGTGCATTCTCGGCGGGCGAACCTGCTGCTCGTCGCCTCCCCGGGCGGCCATCTGTTCCAGCTCTGGGCGCTGCGCGAGGCGTGGAAGGAAATCGAGCGCGTCTGGGTGACGCTGGACACGGCGGACGTTCGTGCACTGCTCCCCGACGAGGATGTGCTCTTCGCACATGGCCCCACGAACCGGAACCTGCCGAACCTGCTGCGGAACGTCGTCTTCGCGTTCCGTGTCGTGCGACGCGTGCGGCCGCTCGTGATCGTGACCACCGGCGCCGGTGTCGCGGTTCCGTTTATCTGGATCGGCCGCCTCTTCGGTGCGCGGGTCGTCTACGTCGAGACACTCGCGCGTGTCGAGGGGCCTTCGCTCAGCTTCCGGCTCGTCGCGCCGCTCGTCAGCCGGGTGTACGTGCAGTGGCCAGAGCTGCTCCGAGCGATTCCCAAGGCGCGCTACTCCGGAACCGTCGTGGACCACAGGTGATCTTCGTCACCCTCGGGACACAGGACTATCCCTTTGATCGCCTGTTGCGCGCGCTCGAGGGTGTTGACGAGGAGCTCGTCGTGCAGGGCGGAGCCTCGACCTACCGGCCCGACGGTGCGGAGTGGCTGGGCTTCATGCCGGCGCCTCAAATCGTCGGGTACGTACGCCGGGCACGCACGATCGTCTCCCACGCCGGCGTCGGCTCGGTCCTGACCGTGGTCGGCGAAGGCAAGCGGCCCGTTGTTGTGCCGCGGCTGCAAGGGCACGGCGAGGCCGTCGACGATCATCAGCTTCCATTCGCGCGCAGGGCGGCGGAAGCAGGGCTCGTAGCGCTCGTCGAGGACGTCTCGACGCTCCGCGAGGTAGTCGCCGTCACGCCGCCTCCCCCCGCGGTGCTCCGTGCCCAGGGGGCGCTCGTCGATGACCTCGGTTCGTATCTGCGCGACGTGCTCCGCTACTCGACGTAGCCGAGGTCACGTAGCCGCTCCTCGACCTCGCGCGGGCTCGCGTGCTCGGCGAGGACCGGCGCCGACTCCACGTCGTCGTCGAACTCCAGCGGCCGCTCGTCGAGCAGGGAGGGCTCGATCGCTTCGGCCAGCAGCCGGCCCTCAAAGGCGGCTGGAACGGGCTCGCCGAGCAGGTACATGACGGTCGGCGCGACGTCGGCGATCCCGGCGCCGGCCAGTTCCGCCCCTGGACGGGCGTCGGGCCCTGCGAGCACGAAGATCCCGTCCTGCCGGTGGCCGCCCGCGTATAGCTGGTCGGGGTGCGCTCGGATCGTGATCCGGTCCTCGAGCGCCGTCGTGCGCTCCGTCAGGTTGCCCTTGCCGAGCCAGGCATAGTCGCGGAACTCGACCACCAGGTCCGGGATCTTGTCCAGCTCCGGCCCGGCGTACAGGTCTTCGCGCCGGTGGACGGCGGCGACGATCTGCTGCCCGTCGCGCCAGCGCAGGTCGAGCAGCCTCTCGCTCAGCTCCTCCCGGATGCGGTCGTACTCCTCGCCGGGCTCGACGATGCCTGCCCGCTCGCGGCCGGCGACGTTCAGGACGATGTTCCCGAAGATGCCGTAGGCGAACGCGCGTGTGCGGCTCCAGTCGACGACGCTCGGCGGCCGCGCCCGGTAGGCGCGCTCGCGCAGCCATGGCAACCGCTGCTTGAGCGAGTAGCGCCACTCCTTCGGCAGCTTCCGCCGCAGCTCGAAGAACCGGTGTGCGCCGCCGCCGTTGCCGTTCGGGCTGTAGGCGAGATAGCCCTGCTCGGCCAGCCACGCGTTGAGGTTGACGACGCCCTTCAGCGAGCCGCCGCCGTGGTCGGAGACGACGAGCACGTTCGTCCCGTCGTCTGCGCGCTTGAGCAGCTCGCCGAGCGACGCGTCGAGGATCCGGTACGCCTCCGCCACGCTCGACTCGCGCCCGCGCTTCTCCCAGTCCGGCCAGGCGAGATGGTGGACGTGGTCGGCGGCCATGAACACGACGAAGAGCAGCTCCGGGTCGTAGCGCTCGGCCAGCCAGTCGACGATCGCCACCTTCTGCTCACAGGCACGGCGGACGAGCTCGAGGTCGAGCCGCCCGTCGGAGTCGACCGGGAACGAGTGGTCGAGCAGCAGGCGGCCGAAGCGATCCTGCAGCTCGTGCACGAGCTCGCGCGGGCTGGTCATGCCGTCTTCGCGCGCGGCGGCGTCGATTCCCGCCAGCGCGAAGCCGTTCACGCTCGGCGCGGGCCAGGTGAAGGGGACGTTGACGACCCCGACGCGCCGCCCGGCCTCCGAGAGGCGCGCCCAGAGCGCCGGAGCGCGGCTGTGGCTGCCGTTGACGAGCCGCAGGCCGTAGCCGCTCGTGTCGCGCTCGGAGAAGTCCCAGATCCCGTGCTTGCCGGCGTTGACGCCGCTGACCATCGTCGTCCACGCGACCGGCGTCAGCGGGTGCGTGGTCGAGCGCAGCGTCCCGCGTGCACCCCGTTGCAGCAGGGCGCCGAGATTCGGCAGGTCGCCGGCGTCGACGAGCGGATCGATCACATCGAAGGTCGCCGCATCGAGCCCAACCACGATCAACTTCGGGATAGGCACCAATATCAGTGTAGGTCAGCTTTTCCGCGCCTACACTCCCCCCGGCGAAATGGCGTCAAAGGTGATGATCATCGGGCTGGACTGCGCGGAGCCGTCGCTCGTGCTCGAGCGCTGGCGCGGCGAGCTGCCGACGCTTTCGGGCCTGATGGAACGGGGCCGTTACGGCCGGCTGCGGTCGGTCGTGCCGCCGATCACGGTGCCTGCCTGGAGCTGCATGATGGCGAGCCGCACGCCCGGCGATCTCGGGGTCTACGGCTTCCGCAACCGCGCCGACCACTCGTACGACAACCTCATCGTCGCCGACGGCTCCGCGATTCACGCGCCGCGGCTCTGGGACGTGGCCACCCGCTACGGCAAGCCGTCGATCGTCGTCGGCGTCCCCGGCACCTACCCGCCGCGGCCGCTGAACGGCGTCATGGTCAGCTGCTTCCTGACGCCGTCGCGCGAGAGCGGGTTCACCTACCCGCCGCTGCTGGCCCGCGAGGTCGAGCAGGTCGTCGGCGAGTACCTGTTCGACTGCACGAATTTCCGCACCGAGGACAAGGACGACTTGCTGCAGCAGGTCTACGAGATGACGGACAAGCGCTTCAGGCTCGCCGAGCATCTGCTCGAGACGAAGCCGTGGGAGCTGTTCGCGCTCGTCGAGATCGGGCTCGACCGGATGCACCACGGCTTCTGGACCGACCTCGACCAGCTGCACCGCCGGCACGAGCCGGGGGGCAAGTACGCCGACGCGATCCTCGACTACTTGCGTCACCTCGACTCGCTGATCGCCAGCTTGCTGGAGCACGCCGACGAGGAGACGGTGGTGCTCGTCGTCTCCGACCACGGAGCGAAGCGGATGGAGGGCGGGATCCGCGTCAACGAGTGGCTGCGCCGCGAGGGGCTGCTGGCCACCGCGCGCGAGCCAGACGGCGTCTCGGCGCTGCGCGACGTCGGCGTCGACTGGAGCCGCACCACCGCGTGGGGCGAGGGCGGGTACTACGGCCGCATCTTCCTCAACGTCCGCGGCCGCGAGCCCGAGGGGACGGTCGCGCCGGAGGACTTCGAGCGGGTGCGCGACGAGCTCGCCGAGCGGCTGGTCGCAATCCCGGGCCCGGACGGCGAGCGCCTGGCCACGCGCGTCTTCAAGCCCGAGGACGTCTACGAGGAGGTGAACGGCGTCGCGCCCGACCTGCTCGTGTATTTCGACGACCTGGCCTGGCGGTCAGTCGGCACGGTCGGCGGTGATGAGGGCGTGCACACCTTCGAGAACGACACCGGCCCGGACGATGCCAACCACGCGGAGGACGGCCTGCTGATCATGGCCGGGCCTGGAGTCGAGCCAGGTCAGGCGGAGACGATGAGCCTGCTCGACGTCGCGCCGACGGTGCTCGAGCTGCTCGGCCTGGAGCCGCTCCCGGCGATGCGGGGCACGAGCCTGTTGCGGGACGTGGAGCTCAGCAGGCCGCGCTGAGCGCGCGGCTCTCCTGCGTCGCATAGCCGTCGCGTGCACCGCTGTGCGTGACCGCCACACGGACAAGGCCGCGCCCGGACCGCACCGCGAACGAGACGACGCCTGCGCCGCTCGGCCGCTTGGAGGCGATTCGCTTCCAGCGGCCGGGGCCGATCCGGCACTCGAGGGTCAGCAGTGAGGCCGCGCCCGCAGGCTTGAGCTTGGCCGTCACGCCGCCGCCGCGACGAGAGGCGGTGACTGTTGGCTCCACGTCGACCAGCCTCACCGCCGAACGGATCTGTCCGGCCGCGACCGAGGCGCGCAACTTGCCGCCGCGCTCGAGCCGCACGGTGGCCGCGTAGGCGCCCGAGCTGCTGCTGACGACGGTCGTCACCGTCGTCCAGCGCGAGTCGCCGCGCCGGTGTATCTGCACCAGCACCGGCGTCGAGTGCACGCTCGTCGTACCGCTCAGCCTCACCGTGCGCCCGAACTTGACCGCGGTGCTGCTCGCGCTCAACGAGACGCGCCCGGCGAACGTGACCGCGACCTTGCCGGGGAAACCCCTGGCGCCGGTCTGGCGGAAGCTGTAGCTGTGCGCCGGCCCGGTCACGGCGGTCGTGAAGACCTGGCCGGGCTGGAGCACGCCAGTCTGCAGCTCCGGGTGCGCGGAGACGAGCGAATGGGCGACAGAGTCGGCGTTCGTGATCCGAAGCGTGTCGCCCCAGGGGACGGTGACCGTGTCCGGCTCCGGGCCGGCGTAGGTCAGCGAGAGCGTGGTCGTGCCGGCCAGCGCGAAGCCGGCCGCGCCGAGCGCGAGCCCGGCAGCGCCGAGCAGCATGAGCTTGATGACCCGCTTCCTCACAGTCCGATCCCCTTCCGCAGCACTGTCCTCGCCCCAATCGTAGATACGAACGCGCCGCTAGCCAACCCCGGAATGCAGAAGGGCCGCCCGGAGGCGGCCCTTCTGCTCGATACGAGTGGTGCTACGGCGTGACCGTGAGCGTGGTCACGACCTGCGTGATGCCCGGCGTCCGGTTCGACGTCATCGAAGCGACCGAGCGGTACGTGCCCGGCTTCTTCGAGGTGATGTCGTACGGGATCGTGACCGAGCCACCAGCCGTCGGCGGCGTGGTGTG
>DATIOF010000071.1:0-4336 GCA_035473395.1 Gaiellaceae bacterium | reverse complement strand
TGCTTCTTTCCAGGAGGACCTCGATGCCGACTCGCTCGATCTCGTGGAGCTGATCATGGAGCTGGAGGACCAGTTCGGGATCAAGATCTCGGACGAGGACGCGCAGAAGATCCAGACCGTCGGGCAAGCCGTCGACTACGTCTCCACGCACCAGTAGCCGAGCTCCCGGGGGCCGTCCCGAGGAGCTCATGGAGCTCATCGGCGAGCTGCCGGGCGAGCTGCTGGAGACCGTCTTCACGCACAGCTCCTGGGCGCCCGACCGGGCGTCGTCGTACGAGCGCCTCGAATTCCTGGGCGACAGCGTCCTCGAGCTGGCGATCGCCCGCGCGCTGTACGAGCGCTACCCGGACTTCTCCGAGGGCCGGATGGCGAAGATCCGCTCGCACGTGGTCTCACGGGCGAGCTGCGCCGTGGTGTCGCGGGAGCTCGGGCTGGGCCAGCTGCTCGCCGAGCGCGGTGAGGACATCGCGCCGGGCGACGAGCTGCAGCGCCTCTCGAGGAATCGAAACGTGCTCGCCGCGCTGCTCGAGGCCTCGCTGGCCGCGCTCTACCTCCAGCACGGGTTCGAGCCGATCCGCGAGGCGGTGGTCGCCGCCTTCGACGGTCGCATCACCTACGCGCTGACGACGCACGTCGACCACAAGACCGAGCTCCAGGAGGAGCTCGCGCGCCGGGGCCAGCAGGTTGTCTACAACGTGCTCGACGTCGAGGGGCCGCCGCACGACCGCACGTTCAGGTGCGCGGCCGTGATCGACGGCGAGGAGGCCGGCGTCGGCACCGGGCGCTCGAAGAAAGCCGCCGAGCAGGCCGCTGCCAAGCAGGCGCTCGACGCTCTCGTCGGCACATAGGATTCACGGCTCCGCGACCAGGAGGAGCCATGGCCCAGAAAGTCGACTGCCCGTGCGGCGCGACGATGCGCGGTGAGACCGACGACGAGCTGGTCTCGAACGTCCAGCAGCACGTCCAGGAGAACCATCCCGAGATGGTCGACAGCATGTCCCGTGAGCAGATCCTGGGGATGGCCCAGGCCGAGTGACCTTGAGGGGCGCGGCGGCATCCGCCGCGCCCCGTAATCTCCCGCGCGCGTGCACCTGCGAGCAATCAAGCTGCGCGGCTTCAAGTCGTTCCCCGAAGCCGTCGAGGTTCGCCTCGAGCCGGGGGTCGCGGTCGTGGTCGGGCCGAACGGGTCGGGCAAGTCGAACGTGGCCGACGCGTTGCTCTGGGCCTCCGGCTCGCTGAGCCCGCACGAGCTGCGCGCGGAGAAGCCCGACGACGTCCTGTTCGCGGGCTCGCCCGGGCACGCGCCGGCGGACTTCTGCGAGGTCGAGCTGCTGTTCGACAACGAGGATGGAGCACTGCCGGAGCTCGACTTCAGCGAGGTCTCCGTCACGCGCCGGCTGCACCGCGGCGGCGAGGGCCAGTACCTGATCAACCGCGCGGCGGTGAGGCGCACCGACCTCGTCGAGCTGCTCGCCGACGTCGGGCTCGGGGGCAGCCACGGCTCGGTGATCAGCCAGGGCAAGGTCGAGGAGATCCTGGCCTCGAAGCGCGAGGAACGGCGCGCGCTGATCGAGGACGCGGCCGGTCTCGGCAAGTTCAAACGCCGCCGGCACCGCGCCGAGCTGAAGCTTGCGCGGGTCGGGATCCAGGTCGAGCGCGCGCGCGATCTCGAGGCCGAGGTCAAGGCACGCCTGCGGCCGCTCGCGCTGCAGGCGACCGCGGCCGAGCGGGCCGAGAAGCTGCGCGGCGAGATCGCCGGCCTGCGGGCGCGGCTGGCCGAGCTCGACCTGGCCGGGATCGACGAGCGGCTGGCGAAGGTCGAGGAACGCCGTACCGCTGCGAGCATGGAGCGCAAGCGCACCGGCGAGCGCCTCGAGGCGCTGCTGGCCGAGCGCAACCGTGTCGAGGAAGAGCTCGCAGCCGCGGCCGGCCGGGGCGACGGGGCGACCTCGGCGCTCTACCGGCTGCGTAGCGCCGCCGAGCGGCTCGAGCTGCGGCGTGACGCCGCGCGCGAGCTCTGCGACCGGCTGCGCGCGGAGCCGCTGCTCCCGCGCACGCGAGCGAACCCGGAGCGGGAGGCGCTCGAAGAGCAGGCGCGGCTCGCGCGCGAGCGGCTCGCCGCCCTCGAGCACTCGCTCGCCGAGCGCGAAGGCCTGCCGCCCGCAGCACGGGCGCTCGCGGAAGAGGGCGAACGGCTCGCGTTGTCGCTGCTCGAGGTCGACGCCGGCTACGAGCGAGCGGTCGCCGCCGCGCTGGCCAGGCGGGCCGCCGCACTCGTCGCCTCGGACGCTGGCGCTGCGATGGGGCTCGTCGAGCGGGCGCGCAAGGCAGGGCTCGGCGATCTCGCCGTGCTCGTGCCGCCGCGCGGTGAGCAGCGGCTGTCACGGCCGCCGCTGGTCGGCGCGGAGCCGCTGTCGAGTCGCGTACGGGCCCTGCCGGGAGGCGAGCGGGTCGCCGAGCTGCTTGCCGACGTCTGGCTGGCCGAGCCCGCCGACCTCGAGCGCGCCGAAAGCGGCGTGCTCGTCACGCGCGAAGGCCACTGCTTCGACGCCGAGCGGGGTGAGCTCTGGTTCTCGGGCGAGACGGCGGAGGCGATCCTGCTGCAGCTCGACGCGCGGCGCCGTGCCCTGGCCGCCGAGGCCGAAGAGCTCGAGCGTCGCGCGGAGGAGCTGCCCGCCCAAGCGCCGCCCGTGCCGACCGGCCCGCTGGTCGCGCTGGCGGAGCGATTGGCGTCGGTCCTCCACGAGGCGGCCGGCGCGGGAGAGCACTTCGAGGCACCGCTCCGGGCGCGGGTCGACGCGGGCGCCACCCGGGCCGGAGAGCTGGCGTCGGAGCTGCGCAGGCTCGGCGGCGAGGAGGCCGAGGTCCGGCGTGTGGCCGGCGAGGCCGGGGAGCGGGCCGGCGGGATCGACGTCGAGCGCGCGCGCCTGGAGGCCGAGGCGGACGAGGCGAGACGGCGGCTGGAGGAGGCCGGAGCCGAGCCAGCGGAAGGCGACGACCGTGACGAGCTCGCCGAGCGCATCGACCGGCTGGAGCGTCGGCGCGAGACGCTGGGCCAGGTCAACCCGCTCGCCAAGGAGGAGTACGACCGCGAGAAGGAGCGGCTGACCGAGCTGGCCGAGCAGCGCGCCGACCTCGAAGCGAGCCTCAACGAGCTGGAGCAGCTGCGCGCGGAGCTGGCCGAGACGGTCGAGCGCCGCTTCGACGAGACCTTCGCGGCGGTCAGCTCGCACTTCGCCGAGGTCGCCGGCACGCTCTTCCCGGGCGGCGAGGGCCGGCTGCGCCTGACGGAGGGCGAGGACGGCGAGGAGCCCGGCGTCGAGGTCGAGCTCAGGCCGCGGGGCAAGCGCGTGACGAGGCTCTCGCTGCTCTCGGGCGGCGAGAAGGCGCTCGGCGCGATCTCGTTCCTGTTCGCGCTCTTCCTCGCCCGGCCGTGCCCGTTCTACCTGCTCGACGAAGTCGAGGCCGCGCTCGACGACGCCAACATCGGCCGCTTCGTCGAGCTGCTGCGCCGCTACTCGGACAGCGCGCAGTTCATCGTCGTCACGCATCAGAAGAAGACGATGGAGGCCGCCGACGTGCTCTACGGCGTGACGATGGGCGGCGACGGCGTCTCGCAGATCGTCTCGCGGCGCCTGCCGCGGGAAGAGCACGCCACGGCCGTCGCATAGTGCTCTACGACCCGACCGGCTTCGAGCCGCTCACGGACGAGCCCTGGGACGACGAGCGGGCGCGGGCGGCCATCCGGGCGATCGTCGCGGACGCGGACGCCGCGTTCGACCCTGTCGCGCTCTGGCCGGCGAACGAGTGGGACGCGTGGGGCTCGACGCCGCCGCTGAAGGACCTCTACTGCGGTGCGGCAGGCGTGATCTCGGCGCTCGACGCGCTGGCCCGCCGCGGGCACGCCGAGACGGCGATCGACCTCGCCGCGGCCGCCGAGCGGACACTCGAGCTCTGGCGGGAGGCGCCCGACCTCGCCGAGGCCGAGATCGAACTGCCGGCCGCCCGCGAGTCGTCGCTCCTGTGCGGGGAGGCAGGTCTCCTGCTCGTCAACTGGCGTCTCGCGCCTCGCGATGAGCTCGCCGACAGGCTTCTCCAGCGCGTCCGTGAGAATCGCGACAACGAGTTCGAGGAACTGCTGTGGGGCTCACCAGGGACGCTGCTGGCAGCGCGGGCGATGCACGAATGGACCGGCGAGGAGCGCTGGCTCGAAGCGTGGCGCGAGAGCGCCGAGGCGCTCATGGCCCGCCGTGAGCCGGACGGGCTTTGGACACAGCAGCTCTACGGCACCACGCATCGCCTACTTGGTCCGGCGCACGGTCTCGTCGGAATCGTG
>DATIOF010000070.1:0-14782 GCA_035473395.1 Gaiellaceae bacterium | reverse complement strand
GAGGCGCCGAAGCGGCGCTGCAGCTGCGCCTTGACCGAGAGCAGCTCCTTGCGCTTCCCCTTCAGCGAATGGTTCTCGGGGAAGTGCAGCTCGACGGAGAGGATGCCGACCCAGCCGGCGCCCAAGGCGCTACGCGGCGGTTGTCGGAGCCGTCGGCGCGGTATCGAGGTCGGTGCGCTCGACCTCGCGCGTCTCGTAGATCTCGAGCACGTCGCCTTCCTTGAGGTCGTTGAAGCCCTCGAGCAGGATGCCGCACTCGAAGCCCTCCTCGACCTCGCGCACGTCGTCCTTGAAGCGCTTCAGCTGCGAGATCCGGGTCTCGTAGACGACGGTGCCGTCGCGGACGACGCGGGCGCTCGCGTTGCGCTTGACCGTGCCGTTCGTGACGTAGGAGCCGGCGATCGTGCCCAGGCGAGAGACACGGAAGAGCTGCCGCACCTCGACCTCGCCGATCGTCTCCTCGGTGCGGACCGGCTTGAGCATGCCGATCAGCGCCTGCTCGATGTCCTCGGTCAGCTGGTAGATGACGCGGTAGGTGCGGATCTCGACGCCCTCGCGGTCGGCCAGCTGGCGCGCCTCGGCGTTCGGGCGGACGTTGAAGCCGACCACCATGGCGTTCGACGCGGAGGCGAGCATGATGTCGTTCTCGGTGATCCCGCCCACGCCCTGGTGGATCACGTTGACGCGCACTTCGGGGTGCTGGATCTTCGAGAGCTCGGAGATCGCCGCCTCGACCGAGCCGACGACGTCGCCCTTGAGGACGAGGTTCAGGTCCTGGACGGCGCCTTCCTGCAGCGCGTCGAAGAGCGTCTCGAGCGTCACGCCCGAGGAGCGTTGCGTGGCGAACTGCTCGCGCCGCAGCCGCTCCCCGCGCGTCTGCGCGAAGCCGCGCGCGGCGCGCTCGTTCTCGACCACCTTCGCGTACTCGCCCGCGGGCGGCGGATGATCGAAGCCGAGGATCTCGATCGGGTCGCCGGGAGTCGCTTCCTTGACCTTCTCGCCGCGGAAGTTGTAGAGCGCCCGCACCTTGCCCCAGGCATCGCCGGCGACGATCGCGTCGCCGACGCGGAGCGTGCCCCGGTGGACGAGCATCGTCGCGACCGGGCCGCGGCCGACGTCGAGACGAGACTCGACGATCGGGCCGGAGGCCTCGGCCTTGGCGTTGGCGGTCAGCTCGAGCTCGGCGTCGGCGACCAGCAGCACCTTCTCGAGCAGGTCGTCGAGGCCCTCGCTCTGCTTGGCGGAGACGAGCGCAAACTGCGTCGAGCCGCCCCACTCCTCGGGCTGAAGCTCCTCGGTGGCGAGCTCGGTGCGCACCCGGTCGATGTTCGCGTCGGGCAGGTCGACCTTGTTCACCGCGACCACGATCGGCACCTCGGCCGCGCGGGCGTGGGAGATCGACTCCTTCGTCTGCGGCATCACGCCGTCGTCTGCGGCCACGACCAGCACGGCGATGTCCGTCACCTTCGCGCCGCGAGCGCGCATGGCGGTGAAGGCCTCGTGGCCTGGCGTGTCGAGGAAGGTGATCTTCCGGTCGCCGTGGACGACCTGGTAGGCGCCGATGTGCTGCGTGATCCCGCCGGCCTCGGTCTCGACCACGGCCGTCTTGCGGATCGCGTCGAGCAGCGTCGTCTTGCCGTGGTCGACGTGGCCCATGATCGTGACCACCGGCGGCCGCGCCGAGAGGTCGGCCTCGTCGTCCTCGTAGACCTCGGGCTCGAGCTCTTCCTCGGCGGCGTGCTTGATGTTGACCTCGCGCCCGACCTCGGTCCCGATCAGCTGGACCTCCTCGTCGGCGAGCGACTGGGTGACGGTCTTCGGCGCGCCGAGGCCCATCAGGATCGTGATCAGCTTCGGCACCGGGACGCCGAGCGCCTGCGAGAGGTCCTTGACGGTGACGCCGGACTCGACGGTCACCGGGCCGGTCAGCGGTGCGACCGGGGTCTTCTCCTTCGGCTTCTGTTCTTGCTGGTCGCGGCGCTGCCGGCCGTCCTGGCGTGGCCGCGCGGCACCGGTGTCGATCACGACACGGCGCTTGCGGCGGCCCGCCGGAGCGCCCTGGCGGGGCCGGATCGGGCGGTTGGGCCTGTTCGGTCGGTCAGCCATTAGCGCTCAAGTGTAGAGCCGTACGAGCTCCTGATCGACTCGCACGGTCGCTCGCAGGGTGCGGTTGAAGGCGTGCCGTTCCCGCGCCCGCTCGAAGCAGGCCAGGCGCCGGCACGTGTAGACGCCGCGCCCCTCGCCGCGCGGCGAGTGCGTCAGCGCGCCGTCGAGCGCGACGAAGCGCAGCAGCTCCTCCTGCGGAGCCTTGCGGCCGCAACCGACGCACGTCCTGACGGGCCCGGTCACGCAGCAGGCTCGGGCTCCTCGGGCTCCGGCGCCGCCTCGGGCTCAGTCTCGGGCTCTGACGCGGCGATGACCTCGGCCTCTGGCTCCTCGACGCTGTCGGGGCCGATGCTCTCGGCCTCCGGCTCCATGCGATCGGCTGCGGCCTCGAGCTCCGGCTCGGACTCGGCCACGATCGGCTCCTCGTCCTGCTCGACCTCTGGGCGATTGGCGAGCTCCTGGTGGGCAGGCACGCCGCAGTAGCGCGAGCCCGGCAGGGCCGCGTTCGGGCAGCGCTTGCCGCTCGAGAGCACCGCGCCGCAGCGGCCGGTGAACTCGGTGTCGCCCTCGTCGCCGTCGCCGGCGAAGGCGGCCTCCGCCTCCTCGGTCGCGAACTCGGTGTCGGACTTGATGTCGACCTTCCAGCCGGTCAGGCGCGCGGCGAGGCGGGCGTTCATGCCCTCCTTGCCGATCGCGAGCGCGAGCTGGTCGTCCGGCGTGACGACGGTCGCCTCCTTGGCATCGTCGTCGAGGTAGACCTCGCGCACGCGGGCCGGCGAGAGCGCCTTGGCCACGAAGCGGGCCGGCTCCGGGTTCCACGGGATGATGTCGATCTTCTCGCCGCGCAGCTCGGAGACGACCATGCGCACGCGCGAGCCGCGGGGGCCGACGCACGCGCCGACCGGGTCGACGCCCTGGGCGTGCGACTCGACGGCGATCTTCGAGCGGTAGCCAGGCTCGCGCGCGACCGCGCGGATCTCGACGAGACCGTCGGCGATCTCCGGCACCTCGAGCTCGAACAGCGTCCGGATCAGCTCCGGGTCCCGGCGCGAGAGGATCACCTGCGGGCCCTTGGTCCCCGAGCGAACCTCCGTGATGACGGCCTTGATCCGCGAGCCTTGCTCGTAGCGCTCCCCGTCCACCTGCTCGGAGCGCGGCAGCAGCGCCTCGACCTTGCCGAGGTCGACCAGGACGTTGTTGCGGTCGCCGGCCTGCTGGACGATTCCCGTCACGACCTCGGTCACGCGGTCGACGTACTCGTCGTACATGATCTGGCGCTCGGCCTCGCGGATCCGCTGCGTGATGACCTGCTTCGCGGTCTGCGCGGCGATGCGGCCGAAGTTCTCGGGCGTGACGTCGGCCCGCTTGACCTGGTTCTCGGGCACCTCCGACCAGTCGATGTCGAGGTCCTCGTCGGTGACGAGCACGTGCGAGCGCTCGCCGTTCTCGGCCTCGGCGGCCTCCAGCTCGGTGAGCACGCGCTCGCGCGCCTCCTCGAGCAGACGCTCCTCGATGTCGGGCGGGAGCTCGATCGAGAACACGCGGAAGTCGCCCTCGCCGTCGAGCTCGACGACTGCGTGGCGCGACGCGCCCGGCGTCTTCTTGTACGCCGCGAGCAGCGCGTCCTCGAGCGCCGCGATCAGCGTGTCGCCTTCGATCCCCCGGTCTCGCTCGAGCTCGTGGACGAGCTCGATGATCTCCCTGCTCATGCCGTCTCCTCGATCAGGTTGCCCCGCACGATCTGCTCGTACGGGATCACGATTTCCTCGCCTTCGGCGGCGACGATGACGCGGTCGGCGTCGGCGCGCCTGACCTCGCCGCGCAGCTTGCGGGCGTCGGTCTTCAGCTTCACCTGGCGACCGACCGCGCGCCGGAAGTGCTCGGGCTTGCGCAGCGGCCGCTCCGGCCCCGGCGAGGAGACGTCGACGCCGTACTCGCGAAGGTAGTCGGAGAGCAGGCGCGTGACGCGCTCGCAGAGGGCGATGTCGACAGGCTCGCCGGCGCGGTCGACGTAGACGGTCATCCGCTCCGGTCCGGTCAGCTCGACCGCGAGCACCTCGACGCCCGGCAGGGCCTCTTCGACCTTGCCGCTGATCTCCCGCTCCAATGTGCGCTCCTTGTCGTGCACGCTCGCCATCCGTAGTGCCTCCTGAATTGCACGCCCGAGCCGGACTGAAGTCAGGCACGGGACTCATAAAAAATGGGCGCCACGCGCCCATTTCGCCAAGCCGGTGAAATGTGGTCTGGCCAGGATAGCAACTGGAAATGGGCGGTTGGCCCCGCGCGAGGCGGGGCCGCCGAGCCCTTAGACGGTGGCCGTGCCCTCCGGCGCGTCCGTCTTCAGATGACGGATCACGTCGGCGACGTCGGCCAGTTCCTGCTCGAGGTCGCGCTGGTGCTCCTCGAGCCGGCGCAGCCACTCTTCCCGGTTCGGGAAGGGGCGCCGCCTGCGGCCGAAGCCGCGATGGGGATGTCGGTGTCCGTGCATGTTCACCTCCTTTCTTCGTAACGGTCGAGAAAGGTTCCGATCGTTGTGCGCGCGCGTCGGAGCGCCTCGGCCCAGGTGTCGAGCACCTGGCGGCCTTCGGCGGTCAACTCGTAGGTGCGCTTGGCCGGACCGGGCAGCTCGTCGCTCCACTCCGAGGAGACGAGCCCCTCCTCCTCGAGCGCGCGCAGCAGCCGGTAGAGGTTGCCGATGTCGATCCGACCCTCCAGGCCGAGCTCCGGCAGACGGTCGAGCAGCTCGTAGCCGTGCAAGGGCCGCTCGCGCAGGAGCAGCAGCAGCGACGGCTCGACGAAGCGCTCGACGCGCGCGTGGACGTGCCACCGGCCCGGGCCGATTCGGTGCCGGCTGCGTGAGCGCGGGTGTCCGCGGTGTCGCATGCCGGCCAGTATAGGTAAAACGCATATGTAGAACGCAAAGCAGCATGGTTAGGCTTGTTCGGCGATGACGCACCCCGATCTCCCGGCCGAGCAGCGCTACGTCGACACGGCGTACGACTGCCTCGACCGGATGCGCGAGGCGCTGCTGCGCGCCGCCGAGGCGGGCGCGACCGACGTGGCCCAGCAGGCGATCGAGGACTGGGCGACGGGCCGGCTGCGCACCTACGAGGACGCCGAGCGCGGGCTCTGCTTCGGCCGGATCGACTCCGAGGAGTCGGCCGACCCGCTCTACGTCGGGCGCCGCTGGATCCACGACGACGCGCGCCGGGCGCTGATCGTGAACTGGCAGACGCCGGCGGCGCGGCCCTTCTACACCGCCACGCCGAGCGCGCCGCACGGCGTCACCCTGCGCCGCCGCTTCCGCACCAAGGGGCGCACGCTCACCGGGATCAGCGACGAAGCGCTCGACGGCTCGCTCGCCGACGCGGCCGCGGTCGACGACTTCCTGCTGGAGGAGCTCGACCGGGCCCGCGATTCCCGCATGCGCGACATCGTCGCCACCATCCAGGCCGACCAGTACCACCTGATCGCGCGCGAACCCGAGCCGCCGCTCGTGATCCAGGGCGGCCCGGGTACGGGCAAGACTGCGGTCGGCCTGCATCGCGCGTCGTTCCTGCTCTACGCGCACCGCGAGCGGCTGCGACGGGTGCTGGTAGTCGGGCCGAACCCGGCCTTCATGGAGTACGTCTCGCACGTCCTCCCCACGCTCGGCGAGGACAGCGTCGACCAGCGCGCGGTCGCTGAGCTGGTGCCGGGCGCCGAGGTGACGCGCGTCGATCCGCCCGACGTGCAGCGGCTGAAGGCGGACACGCGCCTGGGCGAAGCGGTGCGCCGCGCGGCCGAGCTCGGGTCGGCAGGCGAGCCGCAGGAGCTGGTCGTCCGGCTGGAGGGCCGCTTCGTCGGCGTCGAGGCGGACGAGGCCTCCGAGCTGCTCGCCGAGGCGCGGGCCGAGCTCGGCCTGACCGCGGCCGCCCGCGAGCGCTTCCGCATGAACGTCCTGCGCCGCTTCTACGAGGACTACGGCGTCAGGCTCGGCGGCCAGGCCTTCAGGAACTTCGACGAGGTCGAGCGCGCGCTGCGGCAGGATGGGCGCTTGAATCGGTTCCTCGATGCGTCGTGGCCGGCACCCAAGCCCGAGCAGGTCGTGCGCCGCGTGCTCGCCTCGCGGGACACGGACGAGCTGCTGGACGAGAGCGAGCGGCGGCTCCTGCGCCGCGCCCGGAGCGGCTGGAGCGACGGCGACCTGCCGTTGCTCGACGAAGCCCGCGCGGTCCTGGTCGAGCCGCCGACCCGCTACGGCCACGTGATCGTGGACGAGGCGCAGGACCTGACGCCGATGCAGCTGCGGATGGTCGCGCGCCGCGCCGGCGGCTCCTTCACGTTGCTCGGCGACATCGCCCAGGCGACCGGCCCGGTGGCCTACGACCGCTGGCCGGAGCTACTGCCCTACCTGGAGGGCGGGGACGGCGCTGAGGTCGCAGAGCTGCGCCATGCTTACCGGGTGCCGCGCGAGATCATGGAGCTCGCGCTGCCGCTGCTGGCGCGGATCGCGCCCGAGGTCGAGCCCCCGGTCGCCTACCGCGTCGGCGCCGAGCGGCCGCGCGTGGTCGAGGCCGACCCGCCGCTCACGGCGGCGTTCGAGGAGGCCGCCCGTCTCTCGGGCGAGGAGGGGCTGCTGGCCGTGATTGCGCCGGCATCGCTGCGGGGCGACGGCGAGGCGGCGCTGTTCGACGACTCGCGCATCGCCGTGCTCACGCCGCGCGAGGCGAAGGGCATGGAGTTCGACCACGTGATCGTGGTCGAGCCGGCGCAGATCGTCGAGGAGGCGGTCGAGGGTCAGGGCCTGCGCGAGCTCTACGTAGCGCTGACCCGGCCGACGACGACGCTCGTGCTGGTGCACTCGCGGCCGCTGCCGCCGGAGCTCGGGCGCTGATGGACGACCTGCGCATCGAGCGCGACGGTTACTCGCTCGCGGCGAGCTACTCGCCGGCCGGGCCGACCATGCTTGTCGCCGTCCACGGCGCGGGCGAGGGAACGCGAGACTCGCCGTTGCTCCGGCACCTGCACGAGCTGCTGCCGCCGCACGGGATCGGCGTCGTCACGTTCGACCGGCGCGGCGAGGGCGAGTCCACCGGCGACGCGACCCGTGGGCGCTTCGACCTCCAGGCCGACGACGCGCTCGCCGTGCTGCGTGCGCTCGACGCCGAGCGGGTCGGCCTCGCCGGCTACAGCCAGGGGGGCTGGGTCGCGCCGATCGCCGCCACGCTCTCCGACGAGGTCGCCTTCCTCGTGCTGGTCGCGTCGATCGGGGTGACTCCCTCCGAGCAGATGATGGTCGCCTGCGAGCGACAGCTGAGACTGGCCGGCTACGGCGACGACGTCGTCGAGCGAGCGCTGGATCTGCGAAGGCGGTTCGAGCACTGGATCCACTCGCAGGCCCCGGAGCCCGACGAGGCGCTGGCGGCCGACCTCTGGGCCGCGATCGACGAGCCCTGGGCCGGACACCTCTGGCTGCCGCCGACGCTCCTCGACGAGGAGGGCGTCGGGCTCTGGATCGAGGAGATGGACTTCGACCCGCGGCCGATCTTCGCGAGGGTTCGCGTGCCGACGCTGTCGTTCTACGGCGCGAACGACTCGTGGGCGCCGGTCGAGGCGAGCGCCGAGGCATGGAAGGCGGCGCGCGGTGACGAGGTCGACGTCGTCGTCGTCCCCGGCGCCGAGCACGACATGACGCTTCCCGACGGCAGCTTCGCGTCCGAGTACGAGCAGAATCTGGTCGAGTGGCTAACTCGTCTCTAGCGCCGCGTAGAGGCTGACCTCGACGCCGTCCGGGTCGAGCAGCACCGCGTAACGCTGGCCCCAGAAGGCATCCCACGGTTCCTTCTCGCCGTGGAACCCCGCCCCGGTGACGCGGGCGTAGGCCTCGTCGACCTCCGCCGGGCTCGCGCACTCGAGCGCCAAGCCGATCTGGTTGCCCGTCTGCCGCGTCCAGTCCTCGCGGAAGCTCCGCATCACGTCCTCGGAGTCGAGCATGAAGCGCACGCCGTTCGGGAGGAAGGCGTCGACGTGGCCCTCGTCCGGCGTCTCCGGCACGTCGAGGCCGAGCAAGCGGTAGAAGCGGATCGACGCCGCCATGTCCGAGACGGCGATCCCGATCGCGTTCAGCTCCGGCACGGCGCGAGCCTACAAGACGATCGTGACCGGCCCGTCGTTGACGAGCTCGACCGCCATGCGGGCGCCGAAGACGCCCGTCGCCACTCTCACACCCTGCGCGCGTAGCGCCTCGCAGAAGGTCTCGTAAAGCGGCTCGGCCTGCTCGGCGCCCGCCGCCTCGCCGAAGCTCGGCCGGTTGCCCTTCGCCGTGTCGGCGAGCAGCGTGAACTGCGAGACGACCAGCGCCTCGCCGCCGACGTCGAGCAGCGAGCGGTCGAAGCGGCCCTCGTCGGCCTCGAAGATCCGCAGCCGCGCCACCTTTTCGGCCAGCTTCTGGGCCTCCGCGGCCCCGTCCCCGCGCGCCACGCCGAGCAGCACGCAGAGGCCGCGGCCGATCTCGCCGACCTGCTCCTCGCGCACGCGCACGCGCGCCTCTGTCACCCGCTGCACCACGGCCTTCATGTTGTCGCCGAAATTGACGATACAAGCGAGGTGGAAGCGGCCCACCTGCCCTGGCAGCACCTCGGCTCGCTGCTGATCAACCGCGGCCTGCTGACCGTGGACCAGGTCAAGCAGGCGTTCGAGGAGCAGCGGTTGACCGGCAAGCGCCTCGGCGAGATCGTCGTCGGCCACAACTGGGTCGCGCCCCAGGACCTCGCCAAGGCGCTCGCCGAGCAGAACGGGCTCGAGTACGTCGACCTCTCCGAGACCGACCTCGACATGGACGCCGCGATGCTGCTGCCCAAGGAGCTCGCGGCTCGCTACCAGGCGGTGCCCGTGCGGTTCCTCAGCGAGGACCTGCTGCTCGTGGCCGTCGCCGACCCGAGCGACGTCGGCCGGGCCGACGACCTCCGCCTCGCGCTCGGCCATAACGTGCGCCTCGCCGTCTCGGAGCCGGCCGATCTCGAGCGAACGATCAAGAAGCTCTACCGCACGCAGATCGAGGTCGTCGAGAGCAACGACGAGGCCGTCGAGCTCCTGTTCGACCCGGTCACGCAGCGCGAGGACATCGCCGAGGCGGGCGACGACACGCCGGCCGTCAAGCTCGTCCACGCGACGCTCGCGCAGGCGATCGAGGACGGCGCGTCGGACATCCATTTCGAGCCGGAGGAAGACGACATGGTCGTCCGAGCGCGGATCGACGGCGTCACCCGCCCCGTCGCGCAGATCCCGAAGCAGATGCAGCTCGGCGTGATCAGCCGCCTGAAGATCATGGGCAACCTCGACATCGCCGAGCGCCGCGCGCCCCAGGACGGACGCATCTCGATCCGCTTCCATGGCAAGCCGCTCGACCTGCGCATCGCGATCATGCCGACCACCCACGGCGAGCAGGTCGTGCTCCGGATCATGCACCGCGCGGTCTCGAAGCCGGACCTCGCCGAGCTGGGCATGACGGAGGCGGCACGCGAGCACTTCGAGCGCGCGATTCGCCAGCCCTACGGCTGCGTGGTCGTCTGCGGCCCGACCGGCTCCGGTAAGACCACCACCCTCTACACCGCGCTGCACCTGCTCAACGACCCCGGGCACGTGATCATGACCATCGAGGATCCGGTCGAGGATCAGATCCGCGGGATCAACCACATCGAGATCTCGCCGAAGAGCGGCCTCACCTTCGCGCGCGGGCTGCGCACGATCCTCCGCTCTGACCCCGACGTGCTGCTCGTGGGCGAGATTCGCGACGAGGAGACGGCGCGGATCGCGATGCAGGCCGGGATGACCGGCCACCTCGTGCTCACCACCGTCCACGCGCACAACGCCGCGAGCGCGATCGAGCGGCTGAAGGACATGGGCGTCGAGCCGGGGCTGCTCGCGAGCTCGGTCAACTGCATCGTCTCGCAGCGGCTCGCGCGGCGGCTCTGCACGGATTGCCGCGAGGCGTACTGGCCGGCCGACGAGGAGCTCGAGGTGCTGGGTCTGCTCGAGCAGAAGGGCACGGCCTACCTGCACCGCTCGAAGGGGTGCGGGCGCTGCGGCGGCACCGGTTACCGCGGCCGCGTGGCGCTCTACGAGGTGCTCCCGGTGACCGGTGAGATTCGCGGGCTCGTCGGCGCCACGACGGACGAGATCTTCGAGGCCGCCGTGCGCGGCGGAATGAGCACGCTGCGCCAGGACGGGCTGCGGCTCTGCCTCGAGGGCGTCTCCTCGCTGGAGGAGATCCGCCGCGTGACCGGCGACCGGCTCGGTTAACGGCGCACGCTGCGCCCTGGCGGCGTTACGGCTTGAGCCGCGCGGCACCCAGGGCCATCGTGCCCCTGCGGCGCATTCGTGGGATGCCCGAGACCGTCCCGACGAGCCATGTCTGTGGACAAAGCGTCACACCTTTGTGGCACCAGCCATGACCGTTCCGGCCGGCGAGCGGGGACAGTCCCCGCAGGCTCGGCCCGGCGGGGTCGTCAGTCCAGGTCGCGGATGCGCGAGGCGTACGCGGCCTCGCCCGGCCTGAGCGAGCTCGCGAGCTTGTAGTGCCCGTTCGCCTCCTGCTCGTGACCCTGCTTCTCCAGGCAGCGGCCGAGCGCGTAGTGGGCGTAGTCGTCCACCGGCGCGAGCTCGAGCACCTTGCGGAACTCCGACTCGGCCTCCGCGTAGCGCTGGATCCGGAAGTACGCGATCCCGAGCGCCTCACGGATCGAGGCCTTCTCCGGCTCACGCCGTTTCGCCTTCTCGAGCGCCACCGTGGCCTGGGCGGCGCGGCCCTTCTCGAGGTGCTCCCGGCCCTGCTGAAAGAGGTCGAAGGTCTCGCTCATCGCCCTCTAAGTGAAGCGGACCGGCCGCGGCCTAGGCCAGGCCGAGCGAGCGGAGCGAGAGCAGCCCCCGCAGCCGCTCCGAGCGGCTGAGCGCCTGCCGAATCCCGCGCCGCAGCGCCCGCAGGTCACGGCGCATCGCCCGGGCCGCCTCGCGGGCACCTGCGCCCGGGGCAAACCGCGCTGCGGTCGCGTGCAGGCCGAACGCGCCCGCCTCGACCCGGAACTCGTACTCGACGAGCGCAGCGAGCTCGCGCAGGGTCGCGCTGGCCGGCACGTCCACGCCCTGGTCGAGCATGAAGTCCCGGAGCTCGCTGCGGCACGCGCCTGCGAGGCGCCGAGGGTCGCGCGTCAGGAAGCGCGAGCCGCGCCGCAGCAGCTTCACCAGCACGAGCAGGACGAGCGCGCCGACGAGCACAAGGGCCAGCAGCCGCAGGATCCCCAGGTCGCGCCGGTGATGGCTCGTCGGGGCTGCCCCAACCGCAACGCCGCCGAGCTGCGGCACGTCGGGCGAGGTGCGTGCCTTGGTGCCGAAGCCGAGCGTGTTCGCCAGCGTGTTCCCGAACCCCCTAAAGCCGTCCTTCCCGGCCAGGACCGCGGTCGCGGCGCTGACGTCGAAGCTCTGCGACGAGGCCGAGTACGACCCCGCGAGACCCCCGCGCCCCGGCGTCGGGTCGAAAGGCACCCAGCCCCAGCCGCGGAACCACACTTCCACCCACATGTGGGCATCGCGGTCGGAGACGACCCACTCCCCGTGCTGATAGTTCCCACTCGCGAACCCCACGGCCACGCGCGACGGGATCCCGAGGTAGCGGAGCATCAGCGCCATCGCGCCGGCGAAGTGCTGGCAGTAGCCGCGCTTTGTGCGCGCGACGAAGTCGTCGAGCGGATTGACCCCGGCCGGGGTCTTCGGCGGATGCTGGTCGTAGACGAAGCCGCCGCCGAAGCGGAACCACTGCTCGAGCGCGACCGCCGCGGCGTACGGGCTGCGCGCACCGCCGGCGACGTCCTCCGCCAACGTCTCCAGCCGGGCGAACGGCCGGAGCTGGTCGGCCCGGGCGAAGCTCGTCATCAGGTAGTGGCTGTAGCCCGCCCGCCCCGGAGTGCCGAAGAGCCTCGGGTACACGCCGGGCTGGACCTCGCGGTACTCCTCCGTCGGCGCCAGGATCGGGCCCGAGTAGATCGGCTTCGAGGCCGCGAGCTGCACCGGGGTCGGCTTCGGCGCGTAGCTCCAGACGTCGTAGGTGTCACCGCGCGAGAGCGGATGGTCCGCGATCGCCACGCCGGCCGGGTCGTACGAGACGCTGCCGATAGCGCTCCCCGGCGCAAAACGGACGGGAACGCTGCCGCCCGGCAGCCGCTGGTCGCGCAGCGCCTCAATGGTCACGTGCTGTTCCTCCCAGGCGCTCTGCCGCAGCTCGCGCGGCGGGACGAGGCCTTCCTGGCCGAGCGGGACCGAGGGGTCGCCGAACTGCGGCGAGATCTCCTCGAACCAGGTCCCGTCCTTGACGGTGTTCAGCACCGAGACGCGCCAGTAGTGCGTGTCCGGCCCCGCCTTGACGCGCATGACGGTCGTCGGCTTGCCGTGGAAGGTAAGCCCGGTGTAGCTCGAGTTCCAGACGTAGGAGACGTCGATCGGCTTCGCGGGGCTCGTGTACGGGTCCCAGTGCTGCCAGTCGAGGAAGGCGCGCTTGGCGAACGCGGGCGAGCTGGTCGCAGCGAGCGCCGCCACCAGGACGAGCGCGCCCGCGGCCAGCGCGGGGCCGACGCCGCGCACCGGGCCCGGCCTCAGCACGACCGCGGTCGCGAGCACGGCAATCAGCAGCAGTGTCCCGCGTAGCACGTCGTGGCCCGGCAGCAGCGTCCCCGGCCAGCCGACGCCGACGACCAACGCGATCGCGGCGGGGCCGGGCCGGCGGGCGGCTACGGCGAGCGCGAAGGCGAGGGTGAACGCGAACAGCGCGACGAGTAGCACGCCGTGCATCCGCGGGTGCGCGGCCGGGTCGAACGGGATCTGGTAGTCGTAGAACTCGAGGAAGCCCCGGCCGAAGCGGGAGAGCATCCGGCCGGGCAGCGCCCAGACGTGGCCGAGCCCGAACGCGAGCGCGCCGGTCGCGAGCAGCGCGACGACGCAGGCCGCGATGCGCCAGCGGCGCGGGCGGACGAGCGCAGCGCCCGTCGCGAGCAGGATGACCAGTGTCGCCTGACCGGCGTCGTGCCCACTCTCGAGGCGCATCCAGCTCCACGCGAGCAGCGGTGCCCCGAGCGCGGCGATGAGCAAAGCCCTAGGCATGCGCCGCCTCCGCCTCGGCGGCCCCGAGCCGCTCGGCGAGGTCGTCGCCCTCGCGCAGCACCGCGACCACAATGCCAGCGGCCTGCAGGCGCAGCAGCTCCGGGACGGGCCTCGGAGGCGCACCCGCGAAGCTGGTTGTATCGACGAAGACGAGCGAAACGCTGCCGCTGGCGAGCGCCCGCTCCACAAGCCGCTCGACGAGGCGCGGCGGCAGCGAGGCCGTCACCACCGCGAGCTCGAGCGACCGCGCGACGGCGCTGGCCTCGTCCGTGAGCACCGCCGCCAGCGGCGGGCCGGGTTCGGGTTCTACCGCTGCCAGCAGATCGAGCGCTTGCCGCCAGTCCCCCTCGGCGGAGCGCACGCCCTGCAGCTCGGCGTGCGCGCCGTTGACGACCAGCACCGCCCGCCGGCCGCGCCGCACGTGCGAGAGAAGCAGCGAGCCCGCCGCGCGGACCTGCACGTCGAAGCTCTCCCCGACGACCGCCTCCGGGTCGGCGTCGAGGACGATCGCCACCTCGTCTCGCGGCGAGTCCTCGAGCTCCTTGACCATCAGCTGCCCCCGCCGCGCCGTCGAGCGCCAGTGCACCTTGCGCAGCGAGTCGCCGTGCTCGTAGTCGCGCACGCTGTGCAGGTCGAAGCCCGACGGCCGCCGCAGCAGCAAGCGCCGGCCGTCGTGCGAGCGGGTTCCGCTCTCGGAGAACAGCCGGCCGAGCTCGACCAGCCGTGGGTAGACGAGCAGCGCCCCCGGCGACTCGAGGGGCTGCTCGACGCGCTCGAGGCCGAACGGATCTTCGATCACCGCGACCGAGCGCTCGAACTCATAGCGCCCGCGCGGGAGCCGCTCGAGCACGTAGCGCGCGTACCCGGTCGCGCCGACCGGCGTGCTCAGCTCGCCGAGCTTCCCGATCCGCTCGCGCAGGGTCCAGCGCGCGGGCAGGAGCCGGCGTTCCGAGGCAAGCCGGACGACGACCTCGACGTCATCGCCCTCCAGCCGCTCGCCAGAGGCCAGGGTGCGCCGGATGCTCAGCGGGCGATTCGCCAGGGCGGTCCACAGCCAGGCGAGCAGCACCGCCACCGGCAGCCCGATTCCGACCGGGTAGAGGACCTTCGAGCCGAACGCCCAGGCGGCGAGATAGGTCGTCGCGCCCAGGGCGAGGGCGAGACGGCCGCGCCGGGTCATACCGGGACCGGTGTGTGCTCGAGCGTCTCGCGGACGAGCTGGCCGCCGGTCAGGCCGGCTGCGCGAGCCTCGGGCGCGAGGATCAAACGGTGGGAGAGCACGGGCTCGGCGGCCGCCTTGACGTCGTCGGGCGCGACGAAGCCGCGGCCGTCGGCGAGCGCGCGCGCCTTGGCCACGCGCAGCAGGGCGATCCCGGCCCGCGGGCTTGCGCCGAGGTAGACCCGAGCGTCGCCGCGCGTCTGGCGCAGCAGCGTGACGACGTAGCGGTTGACGCTCTCCTCGACGAATACCTCGCTCGCGGCGGCGGCCAGCGAGCGCACCTCGGCAGCGGTCGCAACCGGGCGCAGCGATTCGAGCGGAGGGTCG
>DATIOF010000069.1:0-12342 GCA_035473395.1 Gaiellaceae bacterium | reverse complement strand
GGCAGCGGGTCGTCGATCGCGCTCAGCCGGATGCTGGCCTGATCGGAATCGGGCCAGCCGCCGCCGAAGAGGTTCGAGCCGCAGACCGAGCAGAAGGTCTTCGCGGTGCCTTCCTCGGGCTGGTAGCTGCGGAGCAGCTCCTCGCCCTCGAGGATCCTCACCTCCTCGCTGCGCAGCCGGCCGTTCGCGGTGCCGACGCCGCCGGAGAGCTTCTTGCAGGTCGCGCAGTGGCAGAAGGCCCTCGGCTCGAAGTGGTCGGGAACCTCGAACCTGACTCCGCCGCACTGGCAGCTTCCACGTAGCGGCACGAGCCGAGGGTACCTAGGATCGCCCCGTGAAGATTCACGCCGCCGTGCTCGAGCGCTTCGGCGAGCCGCTCGAGGTGCAGGAGCTCGAGCTCGCGGAGCCGCGCGCAGGCGAGGTGCTCGTGCGGCTCGAGGCCTGCGGGGTCTGCCACACCGACCTGTTCACGGCCTCAGGGGCCGACCCCTCCGGGTACTCGCCGACGGTGCTCGGGCACGAGGGCGCCGGCGTCGTCGAGGCTGTCGGCGAAGGCGTTGGCGATCTGGCCGTCGGCGACCACGTGGTGACGCTCTTCTCCCCGCAGTGCCGCGAGTGCGCCCACTGCCTCGACCCGCGCACGAACCTCTTCCTGGCGATCCGCGAGCAGCAAGGGCTCGACTTCCTCCCGGACGGGACGACACGTCTGTCCCGGGACGGCGAGCCGGTGCGGCACTTCATGGGCTGCTCGACCTTCGCGGAGTACACGGTCATGCCGGAGATCGCGCTGGCGAAGGTCTCCCCGGAGGCGCCGCTTGACCGCGCGTGCCTGTTCGCGTGTGGGCTCTCGACGGGGCTCGGCGCGGCCATGAACACCGCCCGCGTCTCTGAAGGCTCGACGTGCGTCGTCTTCGGAGCGGGAATGGTCGGCCTCGGCGCCGTCGCGGGCTGCCGGCTGCAGGGCGCCGAGCGGATCGTCTGCGTCGACCTCTCCGAGGAGCGATTGGAGCTGGCTCGCGGACAGGGAGCAACGGAGACGATGGTCGCCGGGCCCGACACGGTCGCGGAGATCGTCGAGTCGACCGGCGGGTTCGGTGCGGATTACACGTTCGAGGCGACGGGCCTGGTCGCGGTGATGCGACAGGCGGTCGAGGCAGCGCGGATGGGCTGGGGCCTCGCGACGATGTGCGGCGTCGCCGGGAAAGGCGAGGTGCTCGAGGTCGTGCCGCGCTTGCTGATCACCGGGCGGCGCGTAGCCGGGTCGTCGTTCGGCGGTTGTAAGGGACGCGACCAGGTGCCGCAACTCGTCGACCGCTGGCTCGCCGGCGAGCTCGACGTCGAGCCGTTCGTCTCGCACCGGTTGACGCTCGACGAGGTCAACCGCGGCTTCGAGCTGATGGAGACCCAGGACGGCATCCGCAGCGTGATCTCGTTCGGCTAGAGCGAGCGGAGGGGCTCGTGCCCCCAGTTCAGGAGCGAGTAGCGCCAGCGCGTCTCGGTGACGTCGCCGCGTGGCCGCTGCGCGAGGTGGCGGTGGACGTAGCCGACGACCTTGCGCATGTGGCGATAATCCGCCTCCGTCAGATCCCGTGCCGGCGTCCGCAGGAGTGACACGATCCGCCGGCCGGAGGCGTGGCCGATCGACTCGCCGCCGTCCGGTTTCTGCCCGACGGCCAGCGATTCGTCGGTCTGCAGCCAGGCCTCGAGCTCGGAGCCGCTCACGTTGACGACCTCGTGGAACCGAAGCCAGATGCCGATGCGCTCGTCGTCCGTCATCAGAGTGACGGCCGGGGCCCGGTTGCTGCCGGGCCCCGGCGTCCACCTCAGCTCGTAGGCGGGATCAGCACCTTGTTGACGACATGGATGACACCGTTCGAAGCTGACACGTCCGGCTTCACGACCTTCGCGCCGTTGACGTACACCATCCCTCCGCGCACGCGGAACTGGACGGTCGCTCCGTTCAGCGTCTTGGCCGAGCGCAGCTTCGTCACCTTCGCCGCGGTGACGCGGCCGGCGACGACGTGGTACAGCAGCACCGCGCGGAGCTTCGCCTTGTCGGCTGCGAGCGCCTTCAGCGTGGCCTTCGGCACCTTCGCGAACGCGGCATCGGTGGGAGCGAAGACCGTGTAGCGGGCCTTGCCGGACAACGTCTTCGCAAGTCCCGCCTGCTTCACGAGCGAGACGAGCGTCTTGAACTGTCCAGCGGCCGCGGCCGTCTGAACGAGGTTCTTCTGCGCGGCGGTCGGCGTGCTCGAGGCGGCCGGCGCGCCGACCGCGACGATTGCGGCCGCGGCCGCGATCAGTGCGGCCGTGCTGAGTCGTAGCTTGGTCATTCGTGTTCCTCCTCCTCGGTGGTCAGTTCTGCGGCGCGATGGCCGTAGACGATCGGTGGGTTTTGCCGCGCATGAGCGCGGGCAGACGCGACGCCCCGTACACGGCGGCGAGGCCTACGAGCCCGTAGACGATGCGGCTGGCGGCGTTCGTCTGGCCGAAGTCGAGGCCGAAGATCCACGCCACCAGGTCGAACTCGGCGACCGCGACGAGGCCCCAGTTGAGTCCGCCGACGATCACCAAAGCCGCTGCGAGCAAATCGATCCGTTCCATACTGTCCCTCCTTTGTCTAGGTTTCGTCCAAAGAATGTAACCGGCTGGCCACGCTTTGTCAAATCTTTGTCTAGATCCTGTACAGTTCAGGCATGGGCGAGCGCGGACATCTGCGAATCGGCGAGCTGAGTCGGCGCACGGGCGTGAGCGTCGAGCTCTTGCGGGCGTGGGAGAAGCGCTACGGCCTGCTAGACCCGGACCGCTCCGACGGTGGCTTCCGCCTCTACTCGGACGAGGACGTCGCACGAGTCCGCTCGATGCAGGCCCACCTGGCTGACGGCCTGGCCGCCGCCGAAGCCTCACGACGGGCGCTCGAGAACGGCGGAGGCGAGGCAGTCGCCGGCGACCTTGTCGCGCAGTCGAAGCGTGAGCTCGCGGATGCGCTCGCCGGCTTCTCGGAAGGTCGGGCCAACGCGGTGCTCGATCGGCTACTGGGCGCTCTCAGCGTCGACGCGGTGCTCACTGAGGTCGTCCTGCCCTACCTCCACGAGCTCGGCGAGGCCTGGGAGCGGGGTGAGGCGACGGTGGCGCAGGAGCACTTCGCGAGCAACGTCCTCCGGGGGCGGTTGCTCGGGCTCGGCCGCGGCTGGGGCGAGGGATCAGGCCCGCAAGCGCTGCTCGCGTGCGCCCCGGGCGAGCAGCACGACCTCGGGCTGATCGCCTTCGGCATCGCGTTGCGAAATCGCGGCTGGCGCATCACCTACCTCGGCCAGGACACCCCGCTCGCGACAATCGAGCACGAGGCGCGGGCACTGAAGCCGGATCGCGTCGTGCTCGTCTCCGCGGCGCCCGCGCGGCTCGCAAAGCTGTCGGCCGATCTTGCGAGGCTCGCCAAGGCGGCGCCGCTCGCGCTCGCCGGCGCAGGCGCCTCGGCCGAGCTGGCCGCAAAGGCCGGGGCGACGCTTCTGGCCGACGATCCAATCAGCGAGGCCGAGCGTCTGACCCGCGGGCTTCGAGCAGGCGCTCGATCGCAGCCTTGACCGCCGGCCACTGGGCCGAGAGCGGGTCGATCGGCTCGAAGTGGCCGGTGCCTTCGAGCGTGACGAGCTCCGCCTCCGCTCCGGCGGCCGCGACGTAGCGCTCGCTCATCGCGTACGGCACGTCGTCGTCGGCGTCGCCGTGGATCACGATCTGGCGCGCGCCGAGCGGAAGCAGCTCGAGCGGCGAGCCGTCGGCGAAGTGCGCCGGCGCCATGAAGCGGCCCGGCGCGCTCTCGGGCCCGCGTCGCTCGACCGCGTCGCGAACGTCGGAAACGGGCGCCAACGCGACGACCGGGAGGCCGCTGCGCCTCGCCGCCCAGAGCGCGAGCTGACCGCCGGCAGAGTGGCCGACGAGCACCGTGCGGCCGTCGTGGGCGAACGGCAGCCGGTCGAGGTACGCGAGTGCGCGGTCGAGGTCCTCCGCGGCGGCCGGCCACTCGCCGCCCGGCCCGCCGAGGCAGCGGTACTCGAGGTTCCAGCTGGCGAGTCCGGCGTCGCGGAGGGCTTCGCAGAGGTGGCCGGTGTGGATCAGGTTGTACGTCGCCTGCCAGTAACCGCCGTGCAGCACGAGCGCGAGCGGGAACGGTCCCTCGCCGGCCGGGACGCGAAGGTCGCCGAACTCGAGGGGCTCGGGCCCGTATGTGATCCGGGCGTCCGCTGGCCGTGGCGGCGGGTCGGTGAGAACGTCGGCGCTGTCCCGCATCGCGCCGCCGACCCTAAACGGCAGGGACTGTCCCCGGGGGTTGGCCGGAAGGGACACGGCGATCGGAACGAATGTGTGACGTTCTTTCCACAGCGGGCGCTTCGGGGCTCGCTCGGAGCGACAATTCGAGCTGCGGCGGCGGTGAGAGGCGCGCGGTGAAAGCGGTGCCGGCGTCCGGTCGCCCCTGGAGCGAAAACCTCAACGCGAGACCGGCACGTTCCACCCCCGGATCACGTGCTGCTCGCGCTCGAACCCGAGCGTACTGAGCGTCCCGGAGTCGAGCGCAAACAGCCGCCCGTCGGCCGCCCCGAGCCCGAGCCAGCGGGCAGTCAGCACGCGCAGGAAGTGGCCGTGCGAGAAGACGAGCACGTCGCCGTCCACGGCCAGCAGCTCCGCCACCACCCGGTCGGCCCGCGCGGCGAGCTGTTCGACGCTCTCGCCACCGACAGCCCCGTAGCCCCAGATCGTCCAGTCGGGAACCTGCTCGCGGATCTGGGGTGTCGTCAGGCCGTCGTACTCGCCGTAGTCCCACTCGGCCAGGTCGTCGCGCAGCCCGGGCTCGAAGCCCGCGAGCCTCGCCGTCTCCCGCGCCCGGATCAACGGGCTCGACACAACCAGCGCGAACTCGCGTCCCTGCAGCGCCTCGCCCACCGCCCGCGCCTGCCGCTCGCCGTTCTCGGTCAGCGGCACATCCGAACGACCCGTGTGCCGCCCGGTACGGCTCCACTCGGTCTCCCCGTGGCGGACGACGACCACTTCCACTCGCGGGACCCTAGTGCCACTATGCAGGTCGCCGTGCAAGGGGGGCCTCACGACAGCGATCCGCTCGCGCTCGATCCCGAGACCGTGCGCGAGCTCGGCTATCGCACCGTCGACCTACTGGTCGAGCGGCTCCAGCGCGAGGAACCTCCGATCCGGCGCGCCTCACCCGCGGAAATGCGGGAACGGCTCCACGGCCCGCCGCCGGACCGGCCGCAGCCGTTCGACGAGATCCTCGCCGGCCTCGACCGCGACGTCCTCCCCTTCGCCAGCCGCGACGGCCACCCGCGCTTCTTCGGCTTCGTTCCCTTCGCCGGCACGTGGCCCGGCGCGCTCGGCGACCTGATCGCCAGCGCCTGCAACCTCTACACCGGCTCGTGGATGGAGTCGGCCGGCCCGAGCCAGGTCGAGCTCGAGGTGCTCGGCTGGTTCAAAGACTGGATCGGCTTTCCGCCCGAGGCCGCGGGCACGCTCGTCAGCGGCGGCTCGGCCGGGAACCTGACCGCGCTTGCCTGCGCGCGCGAGACCATCGCCGGCCCGATGCGCGACGACCTCGTGCTCTACGTCTCCGACCAGGCCCACTCGTCTGTCGCCCGCGCGGCGCGGCTGCTCGGCTTCCGGCCGGAGCAGGTGCGCGTGCTCCCCAGCGACGAGGCCTTCCGTCTCCCGCCGGCCACGCTCACGGCCGCGATGGACGCCGACGAGTCCCGCGGCCTGAAGCCGTTCGCGGTCATGGCGCAGGGCGGTGCTACGAACACCGGCGCTGTCGACCCGCTCGACGAGCTCGCCGATCTCTGTCACGAGCGCGGCGCCTGGCTGCACGTCGACGCGGCCTACGGCGGCTTCGCCGCGCTCGCCGACCCCGGCCTCCTCCCCGGGATCGAGCGGGCCGACTCGGTCACGCTCGACCCGCACAAGTGGCTCTACCAGCCGTTCGAGTGCGGCTGCGTGCTCGTCCGCAACGGCCAGGCGCTGCGCCACGCGTTCGAGATGCACCCGGACTACCTGCACGACGCCCGCACGGTCGACGAGGAGGTCAACTTCTCCGACCTGGGCCTGCAGCTCACCCGCTCGGCGCGGGCGCTGAAGCTCTGGGTCTCGCTGCGTTACTTCGGGCTCGACGCCTTCCGCGAGGCGATCCGCCGCGCGCTCGAGATCGCCGCCGCCGCGGCCGGGTGCGTGGAACGGAGCGAGACGCTGGAGCTGATGGCGCCGCCCTCACTCGGCATCGTCTGCTTCCGCCGCCACGATCTCGACGACGACGGCAACGCGGGAATCGCGGCCGCGCTGGAGCGAAGCGGCATCGGCCTGATTTCCACGACGCGGCTGCACGGCCGCTTCGCGCTCCGCATCTGCGTCCTGAACCACCAGAGCACCGAGGCCGACGTCGAGCAGGTGCTCGCGTTCCTGGAGACCGCCGAGCCCGAGCCCGGGCGGGCGCCCGAGCGCGAGCGGCACCCCGCGATCGTCAGCTCGTGGCCGGGCCTGCCCGAGGCCGACGTCTCCTCGCTGCGCGCGCTGCCGCTGTTCGCCGGGCTCGAGCCGGATCAGGCGGCACGGGTGGCGGCGCAGGCCGCGGTGCGCGAGGCAGTGGCCGGCGAGCCCGTGGTCGAGCAGTGGAGCCTCGGCTCCGAGTTCTTCGTCATCCTCGAGGGCACTGCGTCGGTCTCCGTCGACGGCCGCCCTGCGCGCGAGCTCGCGCCGGGCGACTTCTTCGGCGAGCTGAGAGCCCTCGATTGGGGCAGCGGCTACGCCTACCCGCGGCTCGCGTCGGTGCACGCGACCTCGCCGCTTCGGCTGCTCGTCTTTCCCGAGGGCAGCTTGCAGGAGCTGGTCGAGCGCTACCCGTCGGTGGCGGCCGCGATCCGCGAGGCGGTCGCGGAGCGGCTCGCGTGACGCGGGCGCTGCTGGTCCTCGGCGGCGTCTTCCGGAATCGGGAGCTTCGACGCGTCGAGCTCGCGTATGCCGGATTCAACGCGGCCGAGTGGGGCGTCTGGATCGCGATGCTCGTCTACGCCTACGAGCGAGGAGGCGCGACAACGGCCGGGCTCGTGGCCGTCGCGCAACTCATCCCGGCTGGGCTCTTCGCGCCGTTCGCCTCGGTGCTCGCCGACCGCTACCCGCCTGGGCGCGTGCTCGCGCTCGGGTACCTGGCGCAGGCGCTGGCGATGGGCGGCACGGCGGTCGCGCTGCTCGCCGGCGCGCCTCCCCTCCTCGCCTACGCGCTGGCCGCGGTCGCCGCCACGGCGGTCACGATCACGCGGCCCACCCAGGCGGCGCTCGTGCCGTCCCTGGCCAGGACTCCCGATGAGCTGACGGCGACCAACGTCGTCTCCGGCTGGATCGAGAGCGTCAGCGTGCTCGTCGCCCCGGCGCTCGCCGGCGTCCTGCTCGCCGTCGCCTCGCCGGGCTGGGTCTTCGCTGTGATGACTCTCGTGGCCGGCGGGTCGGCGCTGCTCGTGGCGCGGGTACGCAGCCCGGCGCCGGCGCACGACGCGCTGCCGGCGCTGGAGGAGGCGCTCGCCGGCTTCCGGGTGCTCGCGCGCGAGCCCTCGACGCGGGTGCTGGTCGGATTGCTCGGGGGGCAGTTCGTCGCGATCGGGGCGCTGGACGTGCTCTACGTCGTGCTCGCGATCTCGGTGCTCGACCTCGGCGGCTCGGGCGCCGGCTACCTGAACGCCGCCTTCGGCGCGGGCGGCGTCGCCGGGATCGCCGTCACCGCCGCGCTCGTCGGGCGCAGACGGCTGTTGCCGCCGCTCGTGCTCGGCGTGCTCGTCTGGGGCGCGGCGTTCGTCGTGCTCGCGGCCTGGCCGACCGTGGGCGGCGCGCTCGTCCTCCTCGCCGTCGCCGGGGCGGCGCGCTCGCTGCTCGACGTCTCGGGCCGCACGATCCTGCAGCGGACCGCCCCGACCGACGTGCTCTCTCGTGTCTTCGGCGTGCTGGAAGGGCTCTCCATGGCCTGCCTCGCGATCGGCTCGCTGTTGACGCCCCTGCTCGTCGCGCTCGCGGGCCCGCGCTGGGCGGTTGCGGGGATCGGGGCGCTGCTGCCGCTGGCGCTCCTCCTGTCCGCGCGCACGCTGGCCGAGATCGACCGTCGCGCGCCCGTCCCCGTGGTCGAGATCTCGCTGCTGCGCTCGCTGCCGCTGTTCGCGCCGCTTGGCGCGCCGGAGTTGGAGGGCCTGGCCCACGGACTCGAGGAAACGAGCGCGCCGGCCGGGACTGCGGTCGTGCGAGAGGGCGAGCCCGGCGACCGCTTCTACGTGGTCGCCGAGGGCGAGCTGGACGTGGAAGCTGGCGGCCGCGAGCTGCGGCAGCTCCACCGCGGCGACGGCTTCGGCGAGCTCGCGCTACTCCGCGACGTGCCCCGCACCGCGACCGTCACGGCCCGGACGGACAGCCGCCTGTACGCGCTCGGCAAGGCCACCTTTCTGGCCAGTGTCGGCGCCCACCCGCGGGCCGCGCGCGAGGCCGACCGGCTTGTCCACGAGCGCCTGCCCTCGCCGCAGGCGACAATCGCACCGTGATCGACCCGCTCGAGCGCTGGCGGCAGTACGGCGAGAAGCCCGACTACGCGGGCCTGCTCACCTACGGCGGCGCGCCGTACACGCAGGATCCCGCCCAGCTGGCCGGGTTCGACGTGGCGATCGTCGGAGCGCCGACCGACGACCTCGTCTCGGACCGGCCCGGCGCCCGCTTCGGCCCGCGCGCGATCCGTGCCGCCTCGTGCCCGCCGGGCCCGCACCTCGAGTCGAAGGTCGATGCCTTCGAGAAGCTGAAGATCGTCGACTTCGGCGACGCGGCGGTGCTGCCCGCCGACGCGGTGCGCTCGCACGCGGCGATCGAGGAGCTCGTCGGCCAGGTCTGCGACGCGGGCCTGCTGCCGATCGTGCTCGGCGGCGACCACTCGATCGCCGAGCCCGACATTCGCGCCGTCGCCGCCCGCCGCGGCCCGGTCGGCCTCGTCCACTTCGACACGCACACCGACACCGGCCGCGAGGTCTTCGGCGTCGAGCTCTCGCATGGGACGCCGATGTTCCGGCTGGTGGAGGCGGGGCGCGTCGACTCGCGCCGGTACGTGCAGATCGGGCTGCGCGGCTACTGGCCGGGCGAGCGCGAGTTCGCCTGGCAGCGCGACCAGGGGATCACGAGCTTCTTCATGCACGACGTCCGCGAGCTCGGGATCGAGGCCGTCGTCGAGCGGACGGTCGAGCTCGTCGGCGAGGGCCCGGTCTACCTGACCGTCGACGTGGACGTGCTCGACCCGGCCTTCGCGCCCGGCACGGGCACGCCGGAGCCCGGCGGAATGACGAGCGGCGACCTGCTCTGGGCCTGCCGCGAGGTCGCGCGGCAGCTCGACGTGGTGGGCGCCGAGGTAGTCGAGGTGATCCCGACCGCCGTCGGCTCGGCCGACGTCACCGCCCTCGTCGCCGACCGGATCGTTCGCGAGATCCTGAACGGGCTCGCGCTTTAGCCCGGAACGGTTCCGAGCGCGAGCCAGGCGCGCACCTCCAGCGTGAACGGGCCTCGGGCAGGGAGGCGCGCACGGCGTCGATTCATCCCGTTGAGATGAGGCGGACATGCGCCGGAGCGTGCGACAACAGCGTCTCCAGCCAAACGACTCGGCCTCGCGGTCGCCGTGTCCGACGCAGAGCTCGAGGAGCAGGGAGGCTACGGGCAGGGGCAGGAACGAGATGGAGTCGCAGGCGCTGACTTGGAACAAACGACGGCCACGCATAGGTCACGCCCGGACGGCCAACCGCCCTCGCGTCGAAGCGTCCTCGTGGCGCAGGGCCGTAGGCTCATCCGCGCTATTCGGGAAAACGACGAGGCCGCGGTCGAGGCGGCGGTAGTCGAACTCAGCCAGTCTCGGCGGATCTTCGCTCCGCTGGTGTTTGCGCTCGGCGCCTTCCTCATGCTCTTCCAGGGACTGCAGCTGTTGTTCTCGAACTGGCGGCTGACGCTGATCCAGGTCCTACCGGCGATGTGGATCTGGCTCGCGTTTCTCGACCTCAAGGCGCACGTGTTCCGTGGACACGAGTTCCACACGTTTCTCGGAGCCGTAACGATGCTGCTCGTGGTGACGATCGCGCTCGTGACCGCCGCAGCCTTCTACCTCAACGCGGTCTTCGCGTTCGCGATCTCTCAGCCGGGGGAGCCGAGAATCCGGCCCGCATTCACGCTCGCGCGCCGCCACCTCGCGGTGGTGCTCGGGGTCGGCTTGGTCGTCGGCCTTGCCTTGGGATTCTCGGCGGTCGTCGTTCCCCGTTGGGGCCGTACGTGGTTCGCCCTCTCCCTCGGGATCGTCGTCGCTGTGATGATGCTCACCTACGTGACGGTGCCCGCGCGGATCGTCGGAATCAAGCCGACGGGCTCACGCCGCGACAAGCTGGCGGCGGCAGCGATCGGAGGGGCGCTCGGGGCGCTCGTCTGCACGCCGCCCTACGTGATCGGGCGCATCGGGATGCTCTTGCTCGGGTCGGGAAATGTCCTGTTCGCAATCGGCGTCGTATTGCTCACCTTGGGGCTCACCCTGCAAGCGGGCGCGACCGGCGCCGTGAAGGCGATCAAGGTGAGCGCAAAGCTCGCCGCGGGGAACGTCTCAGGCCGCGCGACGCCCTAGGGCACAGCGACACTCTTCGCGCTGGCGGAGCCCTCCTTGAGCGCTTTCTCGGACTGGCGCCACTTGATCCAGACGGGCGAAAAGACAGCACAGACGAGCGACATCGTGATCAGAACGAACGCGTAGCCGATCAACGTGACGACCACCCCGAAGGAGCCGAAGGACTTTCCATACTCGTTCAGCGAAGGGGGCACAAAGAAGGGCGCGGTCGCAACGGTCCCACCGAGGACGAGCGAGGCCAGCAGGGCGCCTGGTAACAGCGCGCGTAGGCTGATCTTCCGGTGAAGGAGCATCTGGGGCACCAGCAACCAGAAGCCGGTCGACGCGACGACCCAGACGGGTATCAGGACGATCCAGCCGGTGTCGCGAAGCCGCGCTCCCGCGATGAGCGCGAGCGAGATCGCCCCCGCAAGGAGGAAGAAGAAGACGGCGAACAACCCCTGGTCGGCGACCGATCCGACCTTGATCCCCCAGGCCCGGGAGTAGACGTCCTGGTAAAGCTGGCCGATGCCGATGCCCCAGAGCAGGAACGTGACGAGGATGCTGACGCTCGCCGCAACGGCATTGGCAGACGCGCTTCCGAATGTCCCCCGGACGAGCGTGGCCGTCGAGCCGGTCAGGTGCATGTGCGTGACGAGGCGCTGGGCAAAGGCGTTCGCGTCGCTTCCCGCAGGGTGCAGGACGGCGACGAACACCAGCGCTGCCGGCAAGACGGAGAGCGTCGAGTAAATGGTGACCGCGCAGCCCGAATTGCGGCTCGCCTCGAAATAGGCGCGAAACCACTGAAAGGCGAGGCGACCGAGCGCGGTGTCTGCGCGTCCGCGTAGCCAATCCAGCACCCTCGTGGCCCGGCCTCGGCTGACCGCGCTGCCGGCGTCACTCGTCCGTTCGCGAACCTCCGTCACTGTTTGCCGAGCTCCCGCATCATCGCCTCGAGCTGATCGAAGCGCCCATCGAACTCGTCCAGGCGGCCTTCGATCCGCGTCTCGAAGGCGGCCTCCTCAGCCCCTTCGGCGAGATCCCGCTCGCTTTGCGCCCGAGCGACGAACGTCGAGGTGATCGCGGCGGTGATGATCGCAAGGAATGCGATCCCCTCGAGCATCACGATCGACGCGATGAGCCGCCCGTTCGGCTCTTTCGGCGTGACGTCGCCGTAGCCGACCGTCGTCACGGTCTGCAGCGCCCACCACATGCCGACCCAGATGCTCGAGTACTCCTCGTGGTCAAAGACCCTCATCAAGACGCCGCCACCGACCACGACCAGAGCCGTCGCGGTGACGATGACGCTCGCGGCCAGGCGGACGGAGGGCGGCTCGCGCAGGAACTTCGACATCCGCCGCTCGACCAGGTTCGGCGGCCTCGGCGCACTCCGAACCTTCTGCCCAACCTGTCCGATCTGGCGGCGCGTGTTCCTCATCCGGGATGGCTCGGGACCGGCGCCCTCGCTACGCAGCCGGCGCAGCCCGCGGCGAGATCATCGCCCCGATCAAAGGAAGACACCGAAGCCGATTCCGCACCACATGCGCTGACCTCCTGTGCGTGTGAACGAGCTGGACTCGCAACGTGAGAATCCTCCGCGGGAGGGGGCGGGGCATCACCCACTCAGGATGAGGCCGCGAGTTCGCGGTCAGATGCGGACGAGCGCCTCGTGGTTAGCGGAAGAGGTCGCGCTCGGC
>DATIOF010000068.1:0-2380 GCA_035473395.1 Gaiellaceae bacterium | reverse complement strand
TGCGCCCGGCAAGATTCGAACTTGCGACCTCTGCCTCCGCAGGGCAGCGCTCTATCCCCTGAGCTACGGGCGCGGGGTGGCGAAGTGTAGCCGTGCCTCGGCGCCGCCGATCTGCAGGACGGCGTCGTCGGGCACCTCGCGTCTGACATAGCCGAGCGCCCTCCCCGGGACGGCGCTCGTGACGCGGCCCACGGCCTTCTCGTCGAGGAAGATCTCGTCGCCGGGGCTCGCGGCGTCGACCTCGATTACCCGTAGGCGCCGGTTCGGGCGGCCGCGGTAGTGGAGACGCGCGATCGGCTCCTGCCCCGGGTAGCAGCCCTTCGTGAAGGAGACGTGCGTCTCGTCGAGCCCGGCCTCGGCGGGGAGGATCGTCTCGTCGAGTTCGCGGCCCCAGGCGGGCGTGCCCGCCTCGATCCGCAGCCGCTCGAGCTCCTCGCCGGGCTCGGCCGCATCGCGCTCCTCTTCGGCCCAGCTCTCGAAGGCCTCGACGCCGTAGTCGTCGTTGCGAATCCCTTCGCCGGCCCCGAGCTGCAGGTAGCCGCGGTACGGCTTCAGCTCGATCTCGCACTTCGCGGCGAAGCGCGCGCGGAGCAGGGCCGAGCCGACGCTCTCCGCGAGCGCGGCCTCGGTGATCAGCAGGAACGACTCGGGCCCCTCGCGCACGACGCGTAGCGGCGCGACGATCCGGCTCTTCGGCGTCAGCAGCAGCGCGGGCCGCGCCTCGCCGGGCTCGAGCGAGGTGACCTCGTTCGAGACCATGCGCTCGAGGAACTCTGCGGCCTCGGGCCCGCTGACCTGCACATAGCCCCGATCGAGCCGATACATCGTTCCGGTCGCGGTTTCCACGCTTTCAGTGTAGGGACGCCGGTTCACTCGAACGGGGGAGAGAGCCGACGCGGCCGGCGCCGATATTCATCGCGACCCACCTCCCCATCCCCCTCGTACGAAACGGCCCTTGGGCCGTTTCGTCGTTTTAGGACGGGCTACGCCCTAACCCGCGCAGACTCCGCGACTTCGTCGCTCCGCTGCACGCTGGGAACACCAAGAGCGTCCAGTCTGGTCCCCGAGTGCGAACCGAGGCCGCGTTTCCTCGGCGACTTCGCCGATGGACGTTTCCTAAGATCGCGCGGTGGAGCCCGAGCCCGTAGCGCGAGACCGCCGCTGGACGCTCGTCGCCGTCTGCACGACGACGTTCATGCTCCTGCTCGACATCACGGTCGTGGTGGTCGCGCTGCCGAACATTCAGAAAGACCTGCACGCGAGCCTGACCGGGCTGCAATGGGTGGTCGACGCCTACTCGCTCACGCTGGCGGCGCTGATCCTGACCGCCGGCGCGCTCTCCGATCGCTACGGGCGCAGGCTGATATTCATCGTCGGCGTCGTCGCCTTCACGCTCTCGTCGCTCCTCTGCGGCGTGGCCTGGAACATCGCCGTGCTCGACGTCGCCCGCGGGCTGCAAGGCGTCGGCGGGGCGGCGCTGTTCGCGACGGCGCTGGCGTTGATCGGCGCCGAGTACAGCGGAGCCGACCTCGGCGGCGCGATCGCGGCCTGGGGAGCGACGATCGGCGTGGCCGTAGCCTCGGGGCCGCTCGTCGGCGGGATCATCACGGACGCCCTCGGTTGGCGCTGGGTCTTCTTCGTCAACATCCCTGTCGGCATCTTCGCCCTCTGGGTCGCGCTCACCAGGATGGGCGAGTCGCGCGATCCGCAGGCGACGCGCACGGATCTGGCCGGCCTGGTCACCTTCTCGGCGTCGCTCTTCCTGATCGTCTTCGGCGTCCTGCGCGGCAACGCCGAGGGTTGGTCGAGCGCCCTGATCCTCGGCTCGTTGATCGGCGGCGCCGTCCTGCTCGTGGTCTTCGTGCTCGTCGAGCACCGTCAGGCGCGGCCGATGCTCGACCTCAACCTCTTCCGCTCGCGCGTCTTCGTCGGCGTCTCGCTCGCGACCTTCTGCATCGGAGCCGGGATGTTCGCGCTCTTCCCGTACCTCTCGATCTATCTGCAGGACGTGCTCGGGTACTCGCCGCTCGAAGCCGGGCTGCGCTTCCTGCCGCTGACGGTGTTCGTCTTCGTCGTACCGCTCCTGATGCGAAAGCTCGCACCCGGCGCATCGCTGCGGCTGGTGCTGACCGTCGGGTTGGTGCTCGTCGCCGCCGCGCTGCTGCTGATGCACGGGCTCACGCCGAGCTCGCGCTGGACCGCGCTGCTACCGGGCTTCATCGTGGCGGGCATCGGCATCGGCCTCGCGAACCCGACGATCGCCGCGGCCGCGCTGCGCGCCGTCGACCCTTCGCGGACGGGCATGGCCTCCGGGATCAACAACGCCTGCCGCCTGACCGGGGTCGCGGTGGGTGTGGCCGCGCTCGGCGCGGTGCTCGAG
>DATIOF010000067.1:0-2162 GCA_035473395.1 Gaiellaceae bacterium | reverse complement strand
CCAACCGTCTCCCCGATCCGCTCGAGCAGCTCCGTCACCATCTCCGACCGTTCGGTTGCCGCTGTAGCCATCGCAGGCTCCCTTCGTGAGGTTGGGACCATGGTGCCGGATCGACGTCGCTCGCGTGTAGCGGCGAGGTTTGTTGACTTCGTCACATTTCGCCTAGACTCGCGGCCTACCACGAGGTCCGGGATGTCACGTTTCTCGTCCTTTCTCAAGACCACGACCGGGGTGGTGACGACGGTTGCGACGCTGATCGTCGCGGTCGCCGGACTGATCGCCGCCGCCAAGCAGCTGAGTGGCGGTCAGAGCAGCTCGGAGGCCGTCGCGGTGACGACGGTCGTCAACGGAGACTCACGCGCCGAGCGGGAGCTTCGCTCCCACATCCCTGCGGAGATCCGCCCGAGCTGCGGCAAGCCCGTGAACCCGGAGGAGACCGCGGTCGCCTCCTTCAACTGCACCTATCGCGACGTGGTCAAGCTGCAGTACAACCTGTTCGCTTCGGAGGTCGAGCTGCGACAGGACGTCGACAGGGTGCGGAACGTGTACGGGGACAGGCACGAGTGCGGTCCGAAGCCGCTCCTCTGCTTCCGGCAGACCTCCGGCGAGGCGGACATCGTCTGGATCGACGCGCCTGCCAACGTCATGGGCTTCGCGTACCCGGACGACGGACAGCTCGACGCGCTCTACGAGTCCTGGCGCAAGATCGCGGAGTGACGTCAGGCGCCCGGTCTCGTGGTGTGTCTAGGGCGCGCCGCGCTGGTCGACCAGGAAGTCGTGGATGTCGCGGAGATCTCCGAGCGCTGTGTCGATGTCCTCCTGGTCGATCTTCGTCGTCTCCGCAGCGCGCGCGATGTCGCGGGCGGCGAAGAAGTCGGCGACGACGTCGCGGCTCTCGTCCTCGACGATCACGGGGTTCTCCAAGTCGAAGCCGCGGTCGGTCAGCATCGACTCGATCAGGTTGACGATCTCCGGCAGCGCTTCCTCGGGCGAGTCCGCCGCGTCCTCCTGGAGCTGCGCCCACTGGCTTTCCCACTCGTGCAGGTCTAGACCCGGGTCGGTCATTGTCGGCTCCTCGGTAGCATCGAGCGCAGTTTCCTTTGCCCGGCCAACCTTCGCAAGCAACGGCGCGCCTGCTCGCGCTCGGGGTGTCGCATCACCACGCGCCGCTCGAGGTGCGCGAGCGCCTCTACCTCCAGGACGGGCAGGCGGCCGAGCTGGCCGAGGTGCTCGGCGAGGCGGTCGTGCTCTCGACCTGCAACCGCACCGAGATCTATCTGGTCGGCGCGGATCCCGAGCGGGCCCGCGTGCAGCTGGAGCAGCGCTCGGGGCTCGAGCTCGAAGGCATGCTCGCCCGCTGGGACGACGGCGAGGCGGTCTCGCACCTGTTTCGCGTGGCGGCCGGGCTCGACTCGCTCGTGCCGGGCGAGTCGCAGATCCTCGGCCAGGTGCGCGACGCCTACGAGTCGGCGCGCACGCGCGGCGCCACCGGCGCGCTGCTGAACCGGCTGTTCGAGGACGCGCTGCACGCGGGCAAGCGCGTGCGCACCGAGGCAAAGCTGCACGAGCTGCCGGAGTCGGTCGCGGCCTCCGCGGTCGAGCTCGGCGTGCGCGAGCTCGGCGGCGTCGAGGGGAAGCGCGCGCTGCTCTTCGGCGCGGGGAAGATGAGCGAGCTGGCGGCGCGCGACCTGCGCGAGCGTGGGGCGGAGGTCGTCATCTCGAGCCGGACGCTCGAGAGCGCGCAGGACCTCGCCGAGCGCGTGGGCGGCAGCGCGGCCGTCTTCGACGCGGTCGCGGTCGAGCTGCCCGAGGCCGACCTCGTCATCTCGGCCACGCGCTGCCCGTATCCGATCCTGCACGCCGAGGCGGTTCGCCCGCGCGAGAAGCCGCTCGTGCTCGTGGACGTCGCGGTGCCGCGCGACCTCGACCCGGCGATCGGCGAGCTCGAGGACTGCACGCTGTTTGACATCGACGCCCTGGGCGAAGGGCTCGTCGGGCGAGAGGAGGACATCCGCGAGGCCGAGGCGATCGTGGCCGAGGAGGCCGCACGCTTCGCCGAGTGGCGCCGCTCACGCGACGCGGCCGAGGCGATCCGCGACCTGCGCACGCGTGCCGAGGAGATCCGCTCCGAGGAGCTGGCCCGTGCGGGCTCGCGGCTCTCG
>DATIOF010000066.1:0-2729 GCA_035473395.1 Gaiellaceae bacterium | reverse complement strand
TCGGCGGCTGCGCTGCTCTCGGCGGTCGTCACCGATCGGGCTCGGACGAGATCCCGCGCTTGAGCTCGTCGCGCTCGCCGCGCTCGATGCGCACGAGCACGCCCTCGACGAAGTCGCCGATCGTGACCGGGTCGAACGGCTTGACCACGTAGCCGACGCCGCCGAGCTGCTGCCCCAGCCGCCGGTCGGCCGGGTCGGCGCGGGCGGTCAGGAAGACGATCGGGATGTCCCGCGTCTGCTCGTCGGCTGCCAGCTCGCGCGCCACCGTCCAGCCGTCGAGCTCGGGCATCATCACGTCGAGCAGCACCAGGTCGGGTCGCTCCTTGCGCGCGAGCTCGAGACCCTCGCGACCGTCCGAGGCTTCGAGCACGTCGATGCCCGAGGCGACCAGGTTCACCCGGCAGAGCAGACGGATCGAGCGCTCGTCGTCGACGACGAGCACCCGCCGCGCGGTGCCGGCGGCCGGCCTCGCATCGCCACGGTCTGCCGTCTTCGATCCCGGGCGCGCGCCGTCGCCGGCGCTGCAACGCCAGAGAAGCCGCCCACCGACGGACCCCGTTCGGCGGAGCGGAGTCGAGCGAATCGGATGGGCGACCTCGGCTCGCACTCTGCGGGCGGATTCTATGGGCCAGACCGGCTCGTGAACAGAGGCCGGCACTAGACTTTCCGTCATGAAGATCGGTGTTCTGGCGCTGCAGGGGAACTTCCGCGAGCACGAGGCGGTGCTGCGGCGTCTGGGCGTGGACCCGGCCGAGGTGCGCAAGCCGGAGCAGCTCGACGGGCTCGACGGGCTGGTGATCCCCGGCGGCGAGTCGACCGCGATCATGCGCCTCGTGCGGCTGTACGGGCTCGAAGACGGAATCCGCGAGTTCGCGCGCCCCGTGCTCGGCACATGCGCCGGGATGATCCTGCTCGACCGGAATCACCTCGGCGTGCTCGACCTCGAGGTCGAGCGCAACGCATACGGGCGGCAGGTCGCGAGCTTCGAGGCCGACCTCGAGCTCGCCGGCGACGACGAGCCGTTGCGCGGGGTCTTCATCCGCGCGCCACGGGTCGCCGAGATCGGCGAGGGCGTGGAGGTCCTCGCCAAGCTCGAAGGCGAGCCGGTGCTGCTGCGCGACGGGCGCGTGCTCGTCGCGTCGTTCCACCCGGAGCTGACCGACGACACGCGGGTGCACGAGCGGTTCCTCGACCTCGTTCGGGAGGAGGCCAATGTCCGGGCATAGCAAGTGGAGCTCGATCAAGCACAAGAAGGGCGCGGCGGACAAGAAGCGCGGCCAGCTGTTCTCCAAGCTCTCACGGGCGCTGATCGTGGCCGCGCGCGAGGGCGGGCCCGACCCGGCCGCGAACCTCGCGCTGGCGAACGCGATCGAGAAGGCGCGCTCCTACTCCATGCCGAAGGACAACATCGACCGCGCGATCGCGCGCGGCTCGGGCGCCGACGCCGACGCGGACAGCTTCGAGCAAGTGGTTTACGAGGGCTACGGGCCGAACGGCGTGGCGGTGATCGTCGACGCGCTGACCGACAACCGCAACCGCACCGCGGCGGACGTGCGCGCCGCCTTCGCCAAGCACGACGGCAACTTAGGCAGCTCCGGCGCGGTCGCCTGGCTGTTCGAGCGGCGCGGGCTGATCCTGGTCGACGCCGATCGCTTCGACGAGGACGACGTGACTCTGGCCGCAGCCGAGGGCGGGGCGGAGGACGTCGAGCGCGACGGCTCGAGCTTCCGCGTGACCGCGGCCCCGGAGGATCTGACCGCTGTCCGCGAGGCGATCGAGGCGGCGGGCATGGAGGTCGACTCGGCCGAGCTGACGATGATCCCGAAGACGACCGTCAATCTCGACGACGAGGCCGCGGCCAAGAAGACGCTGCGCCTGATCGACGCGTTGGAGGAGAACGACGATGTCCAAGAGGTGTACTCGAACTTCGACATCCCGGAGCGCGTGATGGAGGCGGTGGCGAGCTAGCCCGGCGGCTCGGCCATCGTCAGGAACGGCACCTCGCCGAAGCGCTCGAAGCTGCGCACCTGCCGTGAGACGACCTCGAAGCCCGCTCGCTCGTAGACGCGCCGAGCGCGCTCGTTGAACTCGGCCACGTGCAGGAAGACACGCCGCGGCCGGTAGTGCTCGCGCGCGTACGCGAGGCCGGCCAGAAAGAACTCCAGCCCGAGCCCCTGGCCGACGAGATCGGGCCGCAGCCCGAGTCCGTAGTCGAGGTCGGGCGGCTTCTCCTCGAAGTAGTAGAAGCCGGCCAGGGCACCTTCGGCGTCGAGCGCGGCGAAGTAGCGCTCCGGGTTCAGCGGCGGGTCGATGTCGCCGTCGTAGAAGTCATACGGCGGCGGGTAGCGCCACGCCCGCAGCTGCTCGTGAACCTCGTCCGAGGCGGGCTCGATCCTGAGCTCCATCGCGCCTCGACTGTAGGGCAGGAACGTCCGAACGGGTCCCTAAGGTGTCTCCGTGACGGTTCTCGGCATCGATCCAGGGACGGCTGCTTGCGGCTTCGGGATAGTCCGCGAAAGAGGAAACCGCCTCAAGGCGGTCGACTTCGGGTGGTGGCAGACCACCGCCCGGCAGCGCCCGGAGGTTCGGCTCAAGACGATCTTCGACGGCGTGGTCGAGCTGATCGAGGAGTACACGCCTCATGCGGTCGTCCTCGAGGAGTCGTTCGTCGGCGTCGACGCCCGCACCGCGCTCTCCGTCGGACAGGCGCGCGGCGCCGTGCTCGTCGC
>DATIOF010000065.1:0-3490 GCA_035473395.1 Gaiellaceae bacterium | reverse complement strand
GCGAGCGAGCTCGGCAGTCCCTCCTCGAGCCAGAACATCTGCAGGCGCGTGCCGAGGCAGAAGCCGAGCCCGGGGATCACCGGCGAGCCGTGCAGCCAGCCGCCGCTCGGCGTCGCGGAGACGGCGTTGCCGAACCGGTCGACCACGTCGACGTGACAGGTGTCGCCGCCGGTCGGCTCGCCGATGCCACGCTCGGCCGTCTGCACCTCGGGGATGCGCGGAAGCCGCGGTTCGCGTCCGCCCGGGCTGCCCGGCCGCAGCTCGGCCGACGCTTCGTCGCCGACGAGCTTGCGCCGCTTGTCCGCGTAGGCCGGGCTGAGCAGCTCCTCGAGCGGCACCTCGACGTCGCCGTACCAAGCCTCGCGGTCGGCGAACGCGAGCTTGGCGCACTCGACGACCGTGTGGACGAAGTCCGGGCCTTCGCGGTCCCCGAGCTCGAAGCCGTCGAGCAAGGCGAGCTGCTGTAGGAAGACCGGCCCCTGGCCCCACGGCCCCGTCTTGGAGACCTCCCAGCCGCGGTAGGTCCGCGTGACCGGTTGCTCGATCTTCGCCTGCCACGAGGCGAGGTCGTCACCGTTGAGCAGCGAGCCCGCCTCGACGATCGCCTCGGCGACGAAGCCGCCGTAGAAGACGGCGCGCGCGGCCTCGAGCTCGCCCTTCGACTCCGCGAGCACGCGCCGGTAGGTCGCCGCCAGGTCGCGGTTGCGAAAGAGCGTTCCCGGCTTCGGCACCGGCAGGTAGAGCTCGGCCGACGCGGGCCACTCGTCGCGGAAGACCCGTTCCATCTTCGCGATGTCGGCGCAGATCCCAGGCACCAGCGGGTAGCCGCCCTCGGCGTAGCCGATCGCCGGCTCCAGCACGTCGGCGAGCGGCAGCGTCCCGAACTCGCGCAGCAGCAGGAGCCAGGCGTCGAAGGCGCCCGGCACGCAGGCCGCGAGCAGCCCGGTTCCCGGCACGAGCTCGTGGCCGAGCTCGCGGAAGCGCTCGATCGTGGCCGCAGCCGGCGCCGTGCCCTGGCCGTCCACCACGAGCACCTCGTCGCGCTCGGCGCTGTAGAGCAGGATCGGAACCTCGCCGCCCGGCCCGTTCAGGTGCGGCTCGACCACCTGCAGGACGAACCCGGCCGCCGCCGCCGCGTCGAAGGCGTTCCCGCCGCGCTCGAGCATCGCCATCCCGGCCGCCGAGGCGAGCCAGTGGGTCGAGGCGACCATGCCGAAGGTGCCGCGCAGCTCGGGCCGTGTCGTGAAGCGCACGCGCGTAGCTTGCCTCGCCGGCTCGGCTGCGATTCGATAGCCGCGTGGCAGAGCTCGCCGCGGCACCGCCCGAGCAGCGGTCGTACCGCTGGCTCGCCGTGCCGCTGGCCGCGTTCGTGGCGTCGAGTACCGGCCTGTGAGCACGCTCGTCTTCCTGCCGGCCTGGAACGAGGCGGACAACCTTCCGGCCGTGCTCGACGAGCTGCACAACGGGCTGCCCGACGCCGACCTGCTCGTCGTCGACGACGGCTCGACCGACCGCACCGCGGCCGTCGCGCTCGCGGGCCGGGCCCAGGTGGTGTCGTTCGGCGAGAACCGCGGGCTGCCGGCCGGCATCGCCGCGGGGTACGCGTACGCGCTCCAGCACGGTTACGACTTCTGCGGACGCATCGACGCCGACGGCCAGCACCCGGTGGTCGAGCTCGAGCGCCTGCTCGAGCGCGTCCGCGAGGGGGAGTGCGACGTCGCCGTCGGCTCGCGCTTCGCCAGCGGCGAGGGCTTCGCGCCCTACCGCTACAAGCCGTCGGCGCCGAGGCGACTCGGCACCGCGCTCCTGCGCCGTTCGATGCGGGTCGCTTTGCGGCGGCCGTTCCTCGATGCGACGAGCGGCATGTATGCCGCCAACGCGAGGGCGCTGCCGGTGCTCGCTCAGGCGTACTCGACCGCGGCGCCGGAGGTCGAAGCGCTGCTGCGGCTCGCCGAGGCCGGGCTGCGCGTGGACGAGGTTCCGGTCGAGATGCGCGAGCGGGCGAGCGGCGAGTCGAAGCTGCGCGGGAGGAAGTCGCTGCTCGTCGTGCTGACCGTGGTCGGGACGCTGTTCGCGTACCTGCGGCGGCGGCGCTGATGCGGCTCGTCGCAGTGCTCGGCTATTCGGGGCGGCGCAAGCGCGAGCTGCACGCGATCTGCGAGAAGAGGGTCAGGCACGCCGAGACGCTGGAAACGGACGCCGTGCTGCTGAGCGGCGAGGCCGAGCTGATGCAGGGCGCCTGGCGCGGCGGCGAGGTCGTGCTCGACACACGCGCCCGCAACACACGCGAGAACGCCCGCGCCGTGGCCGAGACGGCGCGACGCCTCGAGGCGGACGAGGTCGTGGTCGTCACCTCGTCCTGGCACGCCTTGCGCGCGAGGGCGCTCGTCCGCGCGGCGATCGACGACCCGACCGTCACGGTCACCAGCTCCTCGCCGTCCGGCCCGCGGCCGGTAAGGCTGCTCGCGCGCGAGCTCGCCTGCCTCGCCGCGCTGCCGCTGCAGCTACGAGCCGTGCAGCGCGCTGATCAGCGCGTCGGTCGGCGCCCAGTAGGCGGCGCGCGCGGCCGTTGACGAGCTCAGCGGCCCGAGGTGGTCGGCCGTGAACGTGCCGTGCGAGCGCGCGATGTTGAGCTCGATCTGGTTGCCCGGGAAGCCGGAGCTCTTCAGACGCTGCAGCAGCAGGCCGGCACCGTCGGAGGCATGCGGATCCTTCTCGCTGACGATCACCGCGAGAATCGTGCTCGGGCTCACGGGGCGCAGGTCGACCGGATGCGCCCACTCGCCGTAGGGCACCGGGTTGACGCTCTCGACTGCGTTCGGCACCGGGACGTGCTGGCCCTTCGCGACCGCCGCGTACTCGACGGCCAGCGCCGCGCCGCGCGAGTAGCCGAGCGCGACCACCGGCAGGCCCTTGAGGTCGAGGCGCGAGCTCGCCTTGCGAATACCGGTGACCGCCGGCGCGAGCACGGCGCGGCTGGCGCCCTGCTCGTAGCGCGGGTAGACCACGACGGCGCCCTTCTTCACGAGATGGTCGATCCACTGGCGGTGATTCGCCGGCGTCGACTCGATGTCGTCCCCCTGGCCGTGGAAGAAGATCACCAGCCGCTTCGGAGTCCCGGCCGGGTGAAAGATCCACGCGCCGGTCGCCTCTGTTGTTCGGAGCCCCTCGACCGTCGGCCGCGTCGAGACGGCCGAGCCACCTCCGCCGCCGCAACCGGCGACCACGAGGAGCGCGGCGAGCACGACCAGGGTCAGAGCCGCTCTCACCTGGACACTGCGACTCCGCGCGCGCGAAACGGTTAGGCGACGACCCTGAAGTGGGCCATCATCCCCATCGCGTGGTGCTCGAGGATGTGGCAGTGGTACATCCACTCACCGGGCCGGTCGTCGGGCAGCCACGCGATTCGGACGGTCTCTTTCTGCGGGACGTTGACCGTGTCTTTCCAGGCGACCGCGCCTTCGCCCAGCACCTGGAAGAAGAACCCGTG
>DATIOF010000064.1:0-8570 GCA_035473395.1 Gaiellaceae bacterium | reverse complement strand
GCGCTCTTCCTGGGCCTGGCCGGCCGCCTCGGCGCGGATCGCCTCGGTCCGGGCGGCTCGCTGCTCGAGCACGCGCCGCTCCTCTTGCAGACGGGCGGCCGCTTCGGTGCGGAGCCGCTCGGCCTGGGCGGCTCGCTGCTCGAAAGCTTGCCTCTCCGCCTGCAGCCGGCGACGCTGCTCCTGGCCCACGTCGACCTTCGCCTGCTGCGTCTGCCGGTCCGACGCACGACGCGTCGCATCGGACTTGCGGAGCTCTGCTTCGCGTTGCGCTTGACGCTGCTGCTCGCCTTCAGCAGTGCGCTTCTCGGCGCGTCGCTCGTCGAGCCGCTCCGTGCGGGCCGCGGCCTCCCCTTCTTCGACGCGACGGGCACTCGCAGCCTGCTCGGCCGCTTCGGCCCGCCGCTCGCCGGCGGCCCGCTCTCGAGCAACCTCGGTCCGCCGGGTGCCCTCGAACTCCCGCTTTGCGAGCAAGCGGCGCTCGCCGCGCTTCCGCTCCCGGCGTGTGGAGACGATCCGAGCCTTGCGCAGCTGGAGGAGCCGCTCTTGCCGCTGCTCGTGGGCGCGCTCCTCGGCTGCCCTTGCCTCCGTCTCCGCGCGGGCCTCTTCCTGACGCCGCTGCTCCGCGCGCTGCTCCTCGCGCTGGCGCTCGGCCTGCTCGTCCGCGCGCTCCTGGAGCCGCTCGTTGCGCCGCCGCTCGGCGCGCTCCGCGTCGCGCCGGGCCTTGAGGGCTTCCGACGAGTTCACCGCAGCAGCTCGCGGGCGGTCGCCGTCGTCGCCGCGAGGGCCGCGCCGAGCGCGAGCAGGTCGCCGGCCGAGGCGTCGGCCTTGGCCGTCACCGCGTTCACGAGCCAGATCAACGCCCGCGTCGAGGTGCGGTACGGCTGGCCCTCGCCGCCGCGAAAGCTCAAGGCCATCCGCCGCTCGTGCGCCGCGATCGAGGACGCGGTCTCGACCAGCTCCGGAGCTCCCGGCAGCAACCCGAGAACGCGGATGATCTCGGCGACGACCCGTCGACCCTCGGCCTTGCGCGGCCAGCGCTCGTCCGCGTAGAGCAACTGCTTCTCCTGCAGTACGGCCCCGAGGTTCGAAGGTGCGGGTGCATCCGGCGCGGGCGGCACCTTGGCCAGCTGCAACGAGGCCGAGCCCAGCGCGTCCGGCCGACCCCCGAGCTCGGGCGGCTGGAAACGGATCCCGACACCGCCGGGCTCCGGCGTGAAATGTCCCCGGACGGTCGCCGAGAGCGATCGCACCGCGCGGTCCGGCGCCGCCGCCTCCGCGACCGTCGCTGCGCGGCCGAGGCCGCGGGCGAAGTCTCCCAGCGAGATCTCGGCCTTCACGCGCGCCAGCTCGTCGCGCTGGCGCAGCAGTTCCAGCCGCTCGCTCTCGAGCGCGGCGATCCGCCGGCGCAGCAGCACGGCTTCCGTCGGCTCGCCGGCCGCGCTCATTCCTGCGCCGGGGGAGCGACGCCCGGAATTGCGCCGAACGAGATGCGCAACGTCGAGAGCGAGCTCCCGTCGACCGCGCTGTCCGGCGGGGGAAAGCTCAGGGCTGTGACGCCGTCGTCCTCGACGTGCACGAACGCCTTCACCTCGAGGTCGAGCGACTTGATCGTCGTGCCGACCCCGGGCGCGTCACGAGCTTCCGTCTGGACCTGGTCGACTACGTCCCGAAAGGCGTTCGCCACATCGAGCGGCGTCGTCTTCGGCGCGCGCGCGAAGTCCTCCAGCAGCTTGACGATCCGGGCAAGCTCTGCCTTCGTCTCCTTCTCCTTGGTCTGCTGCTGCAGGGCCTGGAGCCGCTTGAGGATCTCGCTCAGGTCGGCCATGTCTCAGCTCCGGATCGAGCGCACCGCGCGGGTCGCATCGTCGACCGCGGCCACGACCGGGCTCTTGGTCGGCGCCTTCGGGTCGTACTGGAGCACGAACCACTCGCGCGTGAGCGGGTTGAAGTTGACGTCGATGCGCAGCCCGGCGCGGGGCTCGCCGCGGGTCTTGCGGAAGCCGGCCCCGCGAACCCGGAGCGCCGCATCCTGCGCGTCCTCGGCGGTCAGGCTGGGCGGCAGGGTCGACTCCGCGGGCAGCTGGGGCGGGGGGACGGGCACGAGCGAGACGGACAGCTCGCTCGAGCCGGAAACGTCGTAGTCGAAGTGGTTCTGGTACGCGGCGCTGAGCGGCTGGGCGATCAGCCGCACCGCCGACGGCAACACCGCCGCGGCCAGCCCTGCCCGTGCCACCGGTTGCTCGGCCGCCGTCGTCAGGGCGAGCTTGAGCTGAAAGTCGACGCGAGGGAGCTGGTGCCAGGGCGCCTGCAGCCCGAGGCCTGCCAGTTGCGGGTCGGAGTCGATCGCCTCCTGGGCGGCGAGCGCGTTGCGGTCGAGCTCGGCCTGGGCCGCCGAGATGTCCCTCCCGAGGGCGGTGATCAGCCCTTCCAGCGGGGCAGAGAACACCTCGACGACCTTGCCGACGTCAGCCACGGCGCACGCTCACGGGTTCACCGTCACGACCGGCGGCTGGACGAGCTCGTTCACCGTGATCGTCGTGGGCACGAGCCGCGACGGCGCCGGAACCGGCTTCAGCAGCGCCGTGACCGAGCTCGAGGCCTCGGCGCTGTAGGTGTAGGTGTTCTGCGTCCGCGGGTTGATGCTGGTCGCAAAGGCCCGCAGCACCGGCGGCCCGAGTGTCGGCGACTGGAACTCCCGCACCTCGCGCAGCTGCACGGAGAGCTTGAGCTGGATCGTCGCCTCCGCGAACTGGTAGAAGCTCGGCGTCAGCCCGGCCTGAAGCGCGCTCAGCTGCACCGAGTCCGAGGCGGTCGCCGTCACGCGGGCTCCGGTCACCTCGATCGTGTCGCCGTTGGTCTTGACCTGCAGCTTCTCCGGCGAGATCACCTCCGTGATCTCCGGAATCAAGTCGACCGTCGTCTGCGAGAGCGCGATCAGCGTCTTGACGGCTGCCAGGTCGAGAGCCGCCTGCCCGTCGGCGATCCCCTGCGCCACGGAACGCAGGAGATCGCCGACCGGAACTTCGGCGAGCTCGGACCCGATCTGTCCGATCGTCGGCATCCGTTACTCGCTGAACGTGACCTGAGGCGGGGACACGAGCGTGTTGACCGTGATGAAGCGCGGCATCATCCGCGCAGGCGGCGGAACCGGCTTCAACGTGGTCCGCAACAGGCTCGAGCCCTCCGCGGAGTACGAGTACGTGTTCGACGTGCGGTAGTCCACGTGTGAGCTGACCGTGGCCGACGCGAACAGGAAGCCGGCATTGGCCTCCACGGAGGCGCCGAACTCGAACTCGCTCTGGGTCGAGACCTTGCTCGAGATCGACATCTTCACCTCGATCACGGACTCCGTGAACTGGTAGAAGCTCGGCGTCAGGCCGGCCTGCAGCAGGCTCAACGGCAGTGTCCTTCCGGGCCTGGTGGTGACGTCGACACCGGTTACCGGCACGCCGTTGATGGTGTCCACCGGTCCGGCCGCGATCACCTCCGTGATCTCCGGGATGTAGTCGAACTCCGTTCTCGCCAGGACTCGCAGCGTGGAGATCGAGGCTCGGTCGAGCGCTGTCTGGCCGTTGGCGATCGCCCGGGCCAGGTCGAAGACCATCTTCGGGAACGGAACCGCGAGCAGATCCGCTCCGACGGTGGCACCCAATCCCATGTTTCCTCCTAACTCGTCGGGGCCGGGTCGCCGCCCACGGGCTCGACGAGCTCGACCTGCTTACTGAGGTTCTCCGCCATGATGCTCTGGAGCTGCTGGGCCGCGAACCCGCGGGGGTTGAGCTCGACGGGGCCCATGAACTCGACCAGTGGATGGCCGGCGACGAGGGAGTGTCTGCCCTCGTCGAGCGCGATGACCGGGCCGGCGCGCGTGACCATCAGGATGAAGCCGTCGCACTGGCGCACGAAGCGCTGGAGGTCGCGGGACTTCTCGTCGGTGAGCCCGCCGTGGACCGTGATCAGGTACATGCGGTAGCCGTCGAGGTTCACCCGGCCACCTCGAGCCGCAGCGGCGCGGCCACCAGCATCTGCTTCGCACGCGCGAGCGAGGCGCCGAGCTCCTCTTCGTCCAGCTCGACGGACACCGGCGCGACCGAACGCGCGGCGAGCGCGGGGTCGGCGAGCAGGGCGCGGGCCTGGTCGAGCGCGTCGGCCCGCGGGACGCCGTAGAGCGCCGCCTCCTCGAGCAGCCGTTGCGGCAGGCTGCCTTCGAGGTCGAAGCAGAGGATCGACTCCGCCAGTGCGTAGCGGGAGAGATCCTCGTCCTCCACCTCGAGCGGTGTCCAGCTGTCCAGCGCGGGGAAGACCCGCCGGAGCGCGAGGAAGCCGAGCTCGGATCCGGGCGCGACGCAGACTCGGCCGAAGCGCCTCGGCACGAGCACGCCCGCGACCCGGCACGCATGCGGCACGACCGGCAGCCGTACGTCCGAGGAGCGCGTGCGGGCGTCGGCCATGATCGCGGCTTCGAGGTGGCCGAACGACCGCTCGACACGTCGGACGGTGACTGAGGCTGCGCCGAGGCCCGGCACGCGCTCTTCGTGGACGACCTCGAGCGCCGGCGCCTGCCGCCTGCGGCCGAGCGAACCAATCAGCTCGTCCCAGCTGTCGACGACCTCGTCCCAGCCGTAGGCCTGCGCGAACTCGTGCGACTCCCGCGACCGCCGCTCGAGCAGCTCGCGGTCGTCGTAGAGCCGGCCGAGCCGCGCGGCCGCGTCGTCGACGTCGATCAACGCGCGCCGGATCCCGAACTCGGTCTCGCTCCAGTCCTCGATCGCGATCGGCTCGCCGTGTCCCTCGACGAGCTCGAGGCTCGCGCTATAGGCGCCGGCGAGCGGCACCGCGCCGGCAGCAGCAGCCTGCAGCGTCGGTAGCCCGAAGCCCTCACCGCTCGAGGCGGAGAGGTGCGCGTCGGCCGCGCGGTAGTAGGCCGCCAGCGCCTCGAGAGTCAGGCCGCCGCCCGCACGCATCGAGAACCCCGGGCTGAAGCGGACCTGCCGCTCGAGCCCGAGCTGACGCACGTCGGCGCGGACGTCGTACGAGTAGGTGGGCGAGCGGGCGAACTCGTCGCGCGGGTCGGTGTGCAGGTGGAGCAGCGCGTCCGGGCGGCCTTCGGCGAAGCGCGCGAACACGTCGAGCAGGCGCGGTAGCAGCTTGCGCGGCTGATTGCGGCTGTCGGAGAGGACGACGAAGCGATCCTCCGCGTCCACATCCCGCTTTGCTTGCTCGCGATCCGCGGGCGGCGCGAACACCTCGAGGTCGACCCCGTGCGGGATGTACTCGCACTGGATGCCGCAGCGCGCCGCCACCTGCTGGCCGTAGCGGCTCATCGCGATCGGGACGTCGACCGTGCGCAGTAGCTCGACCCAGCTTGGGGGCAGCAGCCCGTCGGCCGTGTTGCCGTCGACCGGGAAGTAGAGCGCCCACGGAGTGTCGGTCAGCTCCATCTGGCGGCGGACGTGCGGCGAGCCGAAGTACGGCAGCCACCAGACGTCGGCGAGCGCGATCACGAGGTCGGGCCGATGGCGGATCAGATAGGCGTAGAGCGCGTCACTGCCCATCGGGTCGCTGCCGATCGCGTGCACGCGGCAGCCGTTCCAGTCGTGGGGCTGCTTCGTCTGCCAGCCGAGAATCGAGACCTGGTGCCCGCGCGCGGCCAGCCCGCCGCAGACGAACCGCGTTACGTTCCCAAAGCCGGACGGGGTCTCCGGGCTGTCGGAGATCCAGAGGACGCGCATCGTCTAGACGACCTCGCGCCCGTGAGCCGCAGCAACGAATCCCAGTTTTACGGCGGCCAACTGGTGCCTTTCGTTGCGTTCTCGGCGCCGACGGTATGCCTCTCCTCTGGGCATGTCAAGCCGCACTGGGCCTGACCCAAATGGGTCTAGCGGCTCGGCTGACCCGTGCAGTCAACTTGCGGCGATGGAGGACCGGCCGGGCGTGCAGCCAGACGAATTGCTCGACGCGTTGTCCGCGAACGCCGTCGGCCTGCTCGAGGCGGTCGCGGTCCCCGCGTACATCGTCGACAACGACCGGCGCGTCCGCTGGCAGAACGCGGCCTCGAAGGAGCTGGTGGGCGATCTTCGTGGACGCCTGGAGGGGAGCTCGCAGGTCGCGCCCGAGGATCTCGATCGCGCCCGGGTCGAGCTGTCGGTGCTGCGACGTGACGGCGCGCTGGTCCGGGTCGCGGTCAGCTCAGTGCCGCTGAAGAACCCCGCCGGCGCGATGATCGGCAGCTTCGGGCTCGTCCAGGTGCTCGGGGAGCTCGGCCCGGCCTCCGAGCGCCCGCCGCGCCTCAGCCCGCGCGAGCGCGAGACCCTGGCGCTGCTGGCGGCCGGGCACTCGACGTCCGAGATGGCCGAGCGGATGGCGATCTCGAAGGAGACCGTCCGGAACCACGTCAAGCGCGTCCTGCGCGGCCTCGACGCCAGGTCCCGCGTGGAAGCCGTCGCCAAGGCGCGCCGCGCCGGGCTCGTCTGAACGTCCGACGGCCAGCCGCCCCTGGCGGCGTACCCTGAGCCCGATGGGCATGTACTTCCACTCCTCGCGCGAGGAGCCAGAACGCACCGCTGACCCGGCGCAGCGCCGGGCGAACCTGCGCCGGATCGGGCCGTTGTTCGCGCCCTACAAGGCGCGGCTCTCCGGCCTGCTGCTGCTGATCGTCGTCTCCGCGGGCCTCGGCGTCCTGCCGGCGTTCTTGCTCAAGCGCGTGCTCGAGGCGATCGGCCGCAACGACACCACCGAGCTCTCGATAGCGGCCGGCGGGATGATCGCGATCGCGATCGTCACCGGCGCACTCGGCGTCGTCCAGACGCTGCTCTCGAACCAGGTAGGCCAACGCGTGATGCACGACCTCCGCGCCAACGTCTTCCGCCATCTGCAGCGCCTGTCGCTCGCGTTCTTCACGCGCACGCGCACGGGCGAGGTCCAGTCCCGGATCTCTAACGACATCGGCGGCGTGCAGAGCGTCGTCACCAACACGGCGACCTCGATCGCCTCGAACGTGACGACGGTCGTGGCGACGATGGTCGGCATGCTCTTGCTCAGCTGGCAGCTCGCACTGTTCGCGTTCGCGCTCCTGCCGGTCTTCGTGCTGCTCACCCGCCGCGTCGGCAACGAGCGGCGCCGGATCGCCAAGACGACCCAGGAGACGCTGGCCGACATCTCGAGCCTCGTCCAGGAGTCGCTCTCGGTCTCCGGGATCCTGCTCGGCAAGACGATGGGCCGCGGCAACGAGCTGGCCGACCGCTTCGAGTCGGACTCGCTGCGGCTGGCCGAGCTCGAGGTGCGCCAGCGCATGGCCGGCCGCTGGGTGATGGCCTCGATCCAGACGAGCTTCGCGATCATGCCGGCGGCGGTCTACTGGGTCGGCGGGCTGCTGCTCGCGGGCGGCTCGACCGCGATCTCGATCCCGGTGCTGGTCGCGTTCACGACCCTGCAGACGCGGCTCTTCTTCCCGGTCGGCTCGCTGCTCGGGGTCGGGCTCGACGTGCAGACCTCGCTTGCGCTCTTCGACCGGATCTTCGAGTACCTCGACGAGCCGGTGGACATCGAGGAGAAGCCGGACGCGCAGGTGGTCGCCGCCGCCGGCGACGTCGTCTTCGACCACGTCTGGTTCCGCTACGACGAGGACTGGACGCTGCAGGACGTCTCGTTCACGGTGCCCCACGGGACGACGACGGCGCTCGTCGGCGAGACCGGCTCCGGGAAGACGACCCTCGGCTACCTCGCCGCGCGGCTCTACGACGTCTCGCGTGGGGGGATCGCGATCGACGGCGTCGACGTTCGCGACCTCAGCTTCGCCGCGCTCAGCGACCTCGTCGGCGTCGTCTCGCAGGAGACGTACCTCTTCCACGCCTCGGTGCGCGAGAACCTGCGCTTCGCCAAGCCGGACGCGACCGATGAGGAGATCGAGGCCGCAGCCGAGGCGGCGCGGATCCACCATGTGATCGCCGCCCTGCCCGAGGGCTACGACACGGTCGTCGGCGAGCGCGGTTACCGGTTCTCGGGCGGCGAGAAGCAGCGCATCGCGATCGCCCGGACGATCCTCCGCAACCCGCCGATCCTCGTGCTCGACGAGGCGACCTCGTCGCTGGACACCGAGACCGAGCGGCTGGTGCAGGAGGCGCTCGACCGACTGTCCGCCGGCCGCACCACGATCGCGATCGCCCATCGCCTCTCGACCGTGCGCGACGCCGACCAGATCGTCGTCCTCGACCACGGTCGCGTCGTCGAGAAAGGCAAGCACGAAGACCTGCTGCTGGCCGGCGGGCGCTACACGACGCTGGCCGCGCGCGACGCCGAGCTCGTGGGCGCCTAGCGCTTCGCTACCTTCCTGCACGTGCCCGTGATCGCGATCCTCGTGGTGATCATCCTCGTGCTGCTGCTCGCCGGCACGCTCGTAGGCCTGGCCTTCGAGCTTGTCGGGCTCGTGCTGACGGGGCTGATCGTCGGCGGGCTCGCACGCCTCGTCCTGCCGGGCAGGCAGCAGATCGGCCTGCTGACGACGTCGTTGATCGGCATCGCCGCGAGCCTGCTCGGCGGCGTGCTCGGAGACTTCTTCGACGCGAGCTGGC
>DATIOF010000063.1:0-6996 GCA_035473395.1 Gaiellaceae bacterium | reverse complement strand
CCGAGCAGCAGCTGTGGGTGGTCGCGGTAGGCGTGGATGCCTTCGTAGGCCGCGCGGATCGGGCGCTCGACCCGGATCAGGCGCAGCAGCGGCACCGTCTTCGCCAGCAGCGGCCGGGCCCGGCGCGAGAAGAGCGCGACCGCGAGCACGATCGTTCCGAGCACGAAGAAGCCTTCGATCCAGAGGTAGGCGCCGACGTTGTAGTGACCGAGTGCGAGCACGAAGCCGACCGCTGCGAGCGCGAGCGTGGCCGCGCCGCCGAGCGCCCGCTCGAGCAGCACCGAGCCCGCGACCGGCCCGCCCTCGCCGGGGTGCCTGCGGGCGGTCTCGTAGATCCGCACCGCGTCGCCGCCGACCGCCGTAGGAAGCAGCTGGCCGGCGGTGTAGGCGACGAAATACGCGCGCGTCAGCCACGAAAGCGCTTCGTGGATCCCGCGCACGGCGAGCAACCGCTGCCAGCGCCAGGCCATCGGCCAGACCGTGCCGATCATGATCGCGACCGCGCCCAGGAAGTAGCCGAGGTTCGCGTGCGCCAGGATGTGCAGCGTCCGCGAGAGGTCGATCTTCCAGACCAGGTAGGCCGTGCAGAGGCCGGTGACGGCGAGTGTCCCCGCGAGCCGGATGTACCGGTTTCTCACTGGTCAGGCGACTTGGGCATCGGCGGTGCCGAAGCGTACGTACTCGGCCGCCGCGGGCCGCCCGAGAGCCGCGTCGAGCACCAGCGCGTGCACGTCGATCCCGATCAGCAGCCGGCAGAGCTCGACCTCGCGGTCGCTCACGTCGGTGCGCAGCTCGACGACGCGCGGGCCGTCGAGGCCGAGCCGCAGACGCGTCGAGGTGAGCCCGTGCTCGACGCCGAGCGCCTCGGCGGCGCGGGCCGCGAGCCTCGCTGCGACGCCACTCCCGAGCAGCGGCGTGAAGGCGCCGTCGGTCGACCAGCCGGTGACTGTCACCTCGGCTCCACCCGGAGCCTCCTCGGCGAGCCGCCGGCCCTTGCGGTCGAGCGGGCCGATCACCGCCGGGAAGCCCGGCTCGGCGTCGCCGTGCAGGACGGCCCAGCGCGTCTGCGGGACGCGAGCTTCCGCGAGCCGCGCGCGCTGGCGCAGGCGCGAGGTGACGAGCACGCCGGTCTCGGGTGAAATCGGATGCGGGAGCCGGAAGCGGGCTGCCACGCGCGCCGCGATCGCGGTCGTCGCGCCGCTGCCGACGACGCCGTCGACGCGATCCGTGTCGGCGAGGCGCTCGAGCGCGACCTCGTCGTCGAGCTCGAGGATCGCGCGCCGGTGGGCCAGCCGGAAGCCGGGCGCTCGCGGGTCGCGGTCGACCGCGATCACGTGGCAGCCGCGCGCACGGGCGGCCGCGAGCAGGCCGGTCTGCCGCGCGCCGAGCACGAGCAGCCTCACGAGAGGCACCCGTACAATGGCCGCGTGACGTCGATCCTCGGGGAGCGGGTCGCGGAGCTGAGAGCCGACCGCGAGCACGGCGCGAGCTGGATGGCGCGCCGGGCGGTCGAAGCCCTGGCCGAGACGGCGATGGAGCCGGCGGCCTCGGGCGAGGAGTTGCTCACGCGTCTCGTCGTCGCCGGACGCGAGCTCTCGGACAGCCGGCCTGGCGTCGGCGCGATCGCCGGAGCGGTCGGGCGGCTGCTCGCCGCGGCGTCCGCGAACGTGCAGCTGGACGTCGCCGACCTGCAGCAGCTGGTCGGCGAAGAGGCAAAGTCGCTCGTGAACGGACGGGAGCGAGCAGGCGCGTCGATCGCGATCCAGCTGCGGGAGCGTCTCGAGGACGCCGTCGTGCTCACACACTCGGCTTCGGCAACGGTGCGCGAAGCCCTGCTTCACACGCCGCCCGACCGCGTCATCTGCACGGTGTCTTCGCCGCAGGACGAGGGGCGCGAGTTCGCCGAGGAGCTACGCGCGAACGGGCTCGAGGTCGAGCTGGTCGAAGACGACGAGGCGCCGGCCCAGCTCGAGTGGGCCTCGCTGCTGCTGCTCGGCGCGGACACGGTCTTCCACGACGGCATGCTCTGCAACAAGACGGGAACCCGCGCCCTGGCCGAGGCGGCGGCGGCAGACAGCGTTCCGGTCGTGGTGGCCTGCGAGGTGATCAAGCTGGCCCCGATCGACGCGGGCGACGCGCCGGCTCTTACCGCCGAGGAGTTCGAGCTCACGCCGCCGGCGCTCGTCGACTGCGTCGTGACCGAGGAGGGCACCGTCTCGCCGGACGAGATCGGCGCCCTCGTCGACAGGACGCCCTTCCTGCGCGAGGGCTACGCGCTACTCAGCCGCTAGCGCCGCCGCCGGCGCTTCCTGGCGGCGCGGCTTGCGTGCGATCCCAAGCGCTGCGACGGCGCCTGCGGCCACGACGGCCGCGCCGACGTAGATCGCCGGGGTGAGCCCGTCCACGAAGCTCTGCCCCGTGCCGTAGCCGCCGTAGTGCGCGAAGACCGAGGCGAGCACGGCCACGCCGAAGACGCCGCCGAGCTCACGGATTGCGTTGTTAGCGCCCGACGCCTGGCCTTCCTCCTCCGGCCGCACCGACGAGAGCACCACGTTGGCGACCGGAGCGAAGTAGAGCGCCATCCCGACCCCGGAGAGGATGAACGGCACGACGAGCGCCGAGTAGGCCACCGTCGGGGTCGAGACCGCCGCGATCCACGCGAGGCCGGTCGCCTGCAATCCGAGGCCCGTGACCATCAGCGGTCGGCCGCCAATGCGGTCCGAGAGCGCGCCCGCGATCGGCGCGACGAAGATCGGCATCGCCGTCCACGGGAGGATCCGCAGGCCCGCCTGCAGCGGCGAGTAGCCCTGCACGGTCTGGAAGAACTGCGCGAGCAGGAAGATCGAGCCGAACATCCCGAAGAACATCAGCAGCGACGCGACGTTCGCGGACGTGAAGGTGCGGTTGCGGAAGAAGCGGAGCGGCAGCATCGGCTCGTCGGTCCGGAGCTCCCAGAGCACGAACAGCGCGAGCACGACGGCTCCGGCGACGAGCGCGAACACGATCTCCGGGCTCCCCCAGCCGACCTGGTTGCCGCGCACGAGGCCCCAGACGATTCCGAGCAGGCCGACGCTGGCGAGGGCGACGCCGGGCAGGTCGAGCGAGTCGTTCGGGCCGCGGCTCTCCTGCAGGCGCAGGCGCGCGAGCGGGATCAGCGCGAGCCCGATCGGCACGTTCAGCCAGAAGATCCACTGCCAGGAGATTCCCTGGACCACGGCCCCGCCGACAAGCGGGCCGATCGCGACCGCGAGGCCGCTGATCCCGCCCCAGGCGCCGAGCGCGAGGCCACGCCGCTCGGCGGGCACGGCCGCGCTCAGGATGGTCAGCGTGAGCGGCAGCACGAGCGCCCCGCCGAAGCCCTGGACCGCGCGCGCGACGATCAGCACCTCGATCGAGGGAGCCAGAGCGGCGGCGGCGGAGCCCGCGGTGAAGATCGCGAGGCCGACGACGAACATCCGGCGCCGGCCGAAGCGGTCGCCGAGCGCGGCGCCCGTGATCAGGAAGACGGCAAAGGTCAGCGTGTAGGCGTTGACCGTCCACTCGAGCCCGCTCAGGCTCGCGTGCAGATCGCGATGGATGACCGGCAGCGCCGTCGTGACGACGAGGTTGTCCAGCGTCGTCATGAAGAGCGCGACCGAGGTGATCGCGAAGGTCCAGATCATCGACGTGCGGCGGCTCACGGTGACTCCTCTCCAAGGCAGGACTCGAGCAGCGCCTTCGCCCACGGCGCCGGGTGGTCGAGCAGATCCATCGAGGCGAAGACGTTCAGCAGCATCCCGAACGCGAAGAAGTCGCGGACCCGCTCGGGCCCGACGCCCGAGACGCCCTCGACGTACTCGACGAGCCGGCCGTAGCCCTCGCGCACGACCTCGCGGACCTCGGCGTCGTCGCAGTCGGCGTAGGCCTGCATCTGGCCGCGAAGGCGTGTGCGGTCGGCGAGCAAACCACGGTAGGCCTGGCCGATCGCCTTGAGCGCCTCTTCGCCGTGCTTGCCCTCGGCCGCGTCCTGGAAGAGCGCGAGCGTCTGGCTCAAGCAGCGGCGGACCGTCTCGAGGTAGAGCTCCTTCTTCGTCCCGAAGAGGCGGAAGAGGTAGGGCTGCGAGATGCCGGCCTTGCGCGCGATCGTGTCGGTCGACGTGCCGTCGAGGCCGTGCTCGCCGAACTCCTCGAGGGCGACGGCGATGATCTCCTCGCGCCGCACCCCGGCCGTCTTGCGCGTGCTGGTTGCTGCGTTCACGCGTTGGAAGTTATCACTCACTCACAACCGCGTCAACCCTTCTAACTAATGGAATCTTCGGGGAGGGGGATCAGCCGAGCGCGGTCGCGAATGTCCTGCAAGACGGTAAGTCCCGCACGCGCCTTGACGCGCGAGCGGTTCCAGCGGAGGTAGTAGGCCCGCATACGCGGCAGCGCTGCCAAGGCGCCTTCCCTCGAGCGCAGCGCCGTGACGAGCAGTTGCTTGGCTCGCCCTGTCTCACCGGTCGCGCGGTCGCGACGAAGGCGGTGGAGTGAGCGGACGACGACCTTGCGGTAATCACCGGCACGGAACTCCAGCTGGATCGTGGAGAGCCTGCCCAGCCGCCAGTCGCGGAAGGCGAGCTCGTACGCCGTCATCGCCGCGCTGACCGGCTCATAGTCGCCCACGAGCCGCTGGTGCTCGCGGTCGAGGGCGACGAACGAGAGCTGCGGCTGCGGCGGCTGCGGCTCCGTCCGGCGCTTGCCGTGGTCGCAGCCGGCGAGCAGCAGGACCGCCAGGAGCGCGCAGGCGCCCCAGTAGACTCGGCGGCCATGAAGGTGCTGCTTACGGGCGCTTCCGGGTTCGTCGGCCGCGCCCTCGACGAGGAGCTTCGTCACGGCGACGGAGCCTACGAGGTTCACCCGCTCGGCCGGACCGAGGGCGACCTCGCCGACGACGGCGTGGCCGAAGCGGCGATCGCCGGGGCTCGCCCCGACGTGGTCGTCCACGCAGCCGCCCGGATCGGCGTCGTGCGCTGCGACGAGGAGCCGGAGCTCGCGCTGCGCTCCAACGTGCTGGCGACGACGCTCGTAGCCCGGGCCGCCGCCGCGCACGGCGCTCGCCTGGCGTACGTCTCGACCTCTGACGTCTACGGCTCGGCGGTCGAGGCCGACGAGCGAACCCCGCCGGCGCCGGAGAGCCTCTATGCGCTGACCAAGCTCTGGGGCGAGCAGGCCGCCGCGCTCGCCGCGCCCGCGGGGCTGACGATCCTGCGGCTGGCGAACCCGTACGGCCCAGGCGTCGAGGCCGGCCAGGCCAAGGGCGCAGTGCCGACGATGCTGCGTCAGGCCGACGCGCGGGAGCCGATCCCGGTCTTCCGCGGCGAGGCGCGCACCTTCTGCTGGATCGGCGACGTCGTCCGCGCGATCAGGCTGGTGCTCGAGTCCGACGAGGAAGGCGCGTTCAACATCGGCTCAGACGGTCAGGCCGTCGCGCTCGCCGACGTCGCCCGTCTCGCCTGCGAGCTGACCGGCGCGTCGCACGACCTGATCGAGGAGGTCGAGCCCCCGCCCGGCCGCGTGATGACGAGGATCTCGACCGACCGCGTCCGCTCGCTCGGCTGGCGCCCCGAGGTCTCGCTCGACGAGGGGATGCGCCTGTTGCTCGACGAACTGCGCGCTGCGGCGCCCGCGTAGATGCCGCGCGCGTTCGTCCTCACCGGCGGGTCACGCTCGCAGCTCGGGCTGCTCGAGCAGGCGCGCGCGCTCGGGCACGAGGTCTGCGTGGTGGACGGCTCGGCCGACGCCCCCCTGCTCGCCGAGGCCGACTACCGGATCGTCCGGAGCTTCGCCGACGTCGGCGGCGTGGTCGGCGACCTCGAGGAGCAGGGGATCGAGCCCGTCGCGGTGGCGACGATGGGCTCCGACCAGGCCGTCCTCCCCACCGCGCAGCTCGCCGAGCGGCTCGGGCTGCCCGGCCTGCCGACCGAGACCGCCCGCACGGTCGCCGACAAGCGCCGGATGCGCGCGGCCTTCGAGAAGCGCAAGGTGCGCTGCCCGAAGGGACGCGAGGCGACGAGCTTCGAGGAGGCCGAGCAGGCCTTCCACCAGCTCGGTGCGCCCGTCGTCGTGAAGCCGGTGGACGGCTCCGCCCAGCGGGGCGTCACCGAAGTGCGCGCCGAGAGCGAGCTATCCGACGCCGTCGACCGCGCGCTCGCGGCCTCACGCGCCGGCGCGATCGTGCTCGAGCAGTACCTCGACGGCGACGAGTTCACGGTCAACGGCTTCCTGCTCGAGCGCGAGTACTTCCCGATGAGCGTCACCCGGCGGCTGCTGTACCCGCCGCCGCCGCTCGGCGTCTGCATTGCGCACCGCTACCCGTCGCTGCTGGCCAACGAGGAGCCGCTGTTCGAGCTCGCGCACAAGGCGAGCCTGGCGGTCGGGCTCGAGACCGGGCCCTCGTACGTCCAGGTGCGGATGCGCGACGGCCAGCCCTGGGCGATCGAGGTCGGCGCGCGGCTCGGCGGCGGCAAGGACGCGGAGCTGGCGAAGCTCGTGACCGGCTTCGACGCGGTGCGGGCGAACGTGCTCTGGGCGCTGGGCGAGCTGACCCGCGACGACCTGCAGCCCGGCGAGCCGATCGCGCCGGTCGGCCAGGTTCGCTTCGTGGTCGCGGAGCCCGGCCGCATCGTCCGACTCGACACGGCGCCCGCGCTGGCGCTCGACGGCGTGCACGAAGCCGGCTGGTACTGGCGCGAGGGGATGACGCTGCCGCCGATGACCTCCGGCGCCGAGCGGCTCGGCTACCTGTTGCTGAGCGCCGACGGCGAGGACGAGCTCGACGAGCTGACCGAGCGGGCTCTGGCGGCGCTCGAGATCGAGATCGCCGCCGAAGCTCCAGTCGCTTGAGAGTCCTCCATTCGCCGATCAACGTCGCCGGCGGCCCGGGCGCGATCTCGGCCGGGCTGCAGGCGATCGGCGTCGAGAGCACGCTGCTGGTCTTCAACGAGCGGCCCTTCGAGCGCGGCTACGACGTCAACC
>DATIOF010000062.1:0-2518 GCA_035473395.1 Gaiellaceae bacterium | reverse complement strand
CCAGCCGCCGGACCTCGAGACGCGCATCGCGATCCTTCGGCGGAAGGTCAAGTACGACGGCATCGACGTGTCCGATCCCGAGGTGCTCACGCACATCGCCAGCCGCGTGACGACGAACATCCGCGAGCTCGAGGGCGCGCTCACCCGCGTCGTCGCGTTCGCGTCGCTCACCGGGCGCCGCATGGACGTCGAGCTCGCGCAGGACGTCCTGCGCGACGTCTTCCCCCAGGGCGAGCCTGCGGTCGTCTCGATCGAGCGGATCCAGGAGCTCGTCTGCGAGCGGTTCAGCGTCACCATGCAGGAGCTGACGGGAGACCGCCGCTCACAGAACATCGTCTACCCGCGTCAGGTGGCCATGTACCTGTCACGCGAGCTCACGGACTCCTCGCTCCCCAAGATCGGCAAGGAGTTCGGGGGCCGTGACCACACGACGGTGATCCACGCGACCTCCAAGATCGCGCGCATGATCCGCGAGGACCGGGATGTGTACAACCTGGTGCAAGAGTTGACCAAACGCATCAAGCAGGTGCAGTGAATCTGTGGACGCAGCAGGTGGGCCGGCCGGGGCCTGTAGACAACCGCCTTCTCTCCCCAGTTGGCACTCACAGCGCAACCCCGCTCCTGGAGCCGGAACGAGGCGTCATCCCCGTACTCCACACTCTCTATGACTACGACAAAGGAATTTCATAAATGATGGAAACAGAAGCTGTGGTCGCACAGGGAACCCTCACCGTCACCTGTCCTCGTGAGGAGCTAACCCGGGCGCTCGGGATCGTCTCGCGCGGTGTCTCGACGAGGACGACCGTTCAGATCCTTGCCGGGATCCTCCTCCGCGCCGTTGGCGGCAAGCTCGAGCTCGCGGCGACCGACATGGAGCTCTCGCTGCGAACCTCGATCGACGTCCAGGACGCGACCGAGGGGTCGGTTGTCGTGCCGGGCCGGCTGCTGCTCGACCTGGCGCGCCTGCTGCCGGCCGCCGAGGTGTCGATCGAGCACAAGCCCGAGGAAGCGGCGGTCGAGATCCGCTCCGGGTCGGCGACCTACCGGCTGCACACCTACAACGCGGAGGACTTCCCGCGGCTGCCGGAGGCCGAGGCGGCGGAGCGGCACGAGGTCGACCGCGAGACGGTGCTGACCACGATCGCGCGGGTCAGCCGTTCGGCTTCCCGAGATGAGTCGCGTCCGGTGCTGACCGGGGTGCTGATGCGCTTCGACCCAGGCAAGCTGGTGATGGCCGCGACCGACTCGTACCGGCTCTCGGTCAAAGAGACCGCGGTCGAAGGCACGGTGCCTGAGCTCGAGGCGATCGTGCCGGCCCGCGCGCTCGGCGAGCTCGCCCGGATCGCGCAGGAAGGCGAGAAGATCGAGCTGGCCGTGCACGAGAACCAGGTGATCTTCGCCACCGGCGACGCGCTCCTGACCACGCGCCGCATTGACGGCCAGTTCCCGAACTACAAGCAGCTCGTGCCCGAGGCGTTCGACCACGAGCTGACGCTGCCGCGGGAGGAGCTGCTCGACGTCGTCCGCCGTGTGTCGGTCATGGCGCAACGCAACTCACCGCTGCGGCTTCGCTTCGCCGACGGCGAGCTGACCGTCTCGGCCCAGACACAGGACGTCGGCGAGGCACGGGAGTCGCTGCCGGTCGAATTCAGCAGCGAGCCGCTCGAGATCGGCTTCAACGCCGAGTTCCTGCGCGACGGGATCGAGTCGGTGCTCGGCGACCAGCTGCGGCTGCAGCTGATCAGCCCGCTTCGCCCTGCTGTGTTGCAGGGTGAAGGCGACGACTTCCTGTACCTGATCATGCCGATCCGTCTGGCCGGCTGATAGTCGCCGCAGTAGCGCTCAGGGACTACCGCTCGTACTCGAAGCTGGACCTGGAGCTCGAGCCGGGGCTCGTGCTCGTGACCGGTCCGAACGGGGCCGGCAAGACGAACCTGCTCGAGTCGCTGCACGTCGGCACGCAGGGATTCTCGCCGCGGACGCGAGCCGACGCGCAGCTGGTGCGCTTCGGCCGGCCGGCAGCGCGGGTCGCCTTGCGCGGCTCCCGGGCCGGCGTTCCCCTTGAGCTCGAGGTGACGCTCGAGCTCGGCAGCGGCAAGCGGGCGACGATGAACGGGGCCAGGCTGCCCGCGGCCGAGCAGCTGCGGGGCGAGGTGACGACGCTCGTCTTCACGCCCGACCGGCTGGTGGTCGTCAAGGGCGGCCCGGCGGCGCGCAGGGCGTACTTCGACCGCGTGCTCGGGAGGCTGGCACCGAGCCGAGCCGGGCTCTCGGCCGAGTACGGCGCCGCGGTTGGGCAGCGCAACGCGGCGCTGCGGCGCGTCGCGCAGGGCATCTCCTCGCGGGAGGCGCTGGCGCCGTGGAACGAGCAGGTGAGCTCGCTCGCCGGAGAGCTCGTCGCCGGGCGACACGAGACGGTCGCCGCGCTGCAGCCGGGCTTCGCCGAGCGGGCCGGGGAGCTGGGGCTCCCGCAGGCCGAGCTGCGCTACGACGGCGAGCCGCCGAGCGTCGAGGACCT
>DATIOF010000061.1:0-4026 GCA_035473395.1 Gaiellaceae bacterium | reverse complement strand
GGGCGCGGACGTGGTCAAGGTCGCGGAGGGCGTCGGCCTCGACCATCGGCTCGGCCCGCACTTCCTCCGCGCCGGGATCGGCTGGGGCGGCTCGTGCTTCCCGAAGGACGGCGTCGCGCTGAAGCAGCTCGCGTCGAACTCGGGTTACCACTTCCAGCTGCTGAGCGCCGTGATCGAGGTGAACGAGCTGCAGAAGAGGCGCGTCGTCGGGAAGCTCGAGAAGCACCTCGGCAAGCTGCGCGGCAAGACGGTCGCGCTGCTCGGGCTCGCCTTCAAGCCGAACACCGACGACCTGCGCGAGGCGCCGTCGCTGGTGCTGGCCTCGCGCCTGCTCGCGGAGGGCGCGGAGGTGCGAGTCTGGGACCCGGTCGCCGACGCTCGGCGGCTGCTCCAGGGCGTGACCTTCTGCGACAGCGTCCTCGACGCCGTCACGGGCGTGGATGCCGCGGTGATCGTGACCGAGTGGGACGAGCTGCGCGAGCTCGCCACCGACGACGTGCGCCAGGCGATGCAGCGGCCGCTGATCGTCGACGGCCGCAACCTGCTCGACCCGGAGCAGGCCCGCGCCGCCGGTTTCACCTACGAGGGCATCGGCCGCGCCGCCTCGCCGCTGGCCGCGCTCCCCGAGACCGAAGAGCCCGAGCGCCAGACCACGCCGTAGTGGAAGCGATCATCCTGGCGGGCGGGAAGGCCGAGCGTCTCGGCGAGGCCGCGGGCGGGCGCCCGAAGGCGCTGGTCGAGCTCGCGGGCCGGCCACTCGCCGCCTTCCAGGTCGCACAACTTGCCACGGCCGGCGTGACCCGCGTGCTGGTCAGCTGTGCAGCGGGCGAGGAAGGCGTCTTCGAGACCGCGCTCGGCGGCATTGGCCCCGAGGTCGTGGCCGTGCCCGAGCCCGAGCCGCTGGGACGGGGCGGAGGCATCCGCTTCGCGGCCCAGGCACGGCACGAGCAGGGCGATTTCTTCGCGCTCAACGGCGACGAGCTGGTGGACGTCGACTTCTCGCGACTCCTCGCGCTCCACCGCGAGCGCGAGGCGGCCGCGACGATCACGGTCGTCCCGCTGCGCTCGCCGTTCGGCGTGGTCGATCTCGATGACGACCTGGTGACGGGCTTTCGCGAGGCTCCGCGGCTCGACCAGTGGGTCAGCTGCGGCATCTACGCCCTCGGCGAGACGGCGCTCGAGCGCTTCCCCGAGCGCGGCGACCACGAGACCACGACCTTTCCCGAGCTTGCCGCCGAGGGCCGCCTGCGCGCGCTGCGGCACGAGGGCGTGTGGCTGACCGTCAACACTCCGAAAGACCTGCGGGTGGCGAGCGAGTACCTCGCCGACCACCCGGGGTGGCCTGAATAGCCGCAATGGTGGTAGGTTCGCGCGGCTCGTGGCCGAGCACGATCACTTGACCTCTCCGAACCTCGGCGGGCTCGACAAGTTCGCGTCGGAGCCCCAGAAGGTGGACAAGCCGTGGGGTCACGAGCTGATCTGGTCGAAGACCGATCGCTACGCCGGCAAGATCCTCTTCGTCCGCGCGGGCGAGTCGCTCAGCCTCCAGTTCCACAACGAGAAGGACGAGTCCTGGTACGTGCTCGAGGGCCGCGCGCAGCTAGAGCTCGGGGCTCCCGGCGAGCGGATGCTGAACAACGAGGTCGTCGGCCCCGGCGCGGCGTTCCACTTCCCGCCCGGAACGGTTCACAAGCTGACCGCGGTCGAGGACACGACCATCGTCGAGGTCTCGACGCCGCAACTCGATGACATCGTCCGACTCGAGGACAGCTACGGGCGAGAGGGGACGACCAAAGCCTGACACAACTGTGGTAAGGTTCCGCCCGTGCGAGCGACAACAGTTGGTCAGGCCGCAACCGAGACGGGGTGGTCCCCCCGCATGCTGCGCTACTTGGAGCGGGCGGGGCTCGTCGTCCCGCGACGCACCGTCTCCGGCTATCGCACCTACGGCCTGCTCGAGCTGAACCAGCTGCGCTCGCTGCAGCAGCTGCGGCAGCGCTTCCGCGTCGAATTGCGAGAGCTCGCCTTCGCCGCGCGCCTGCGGCGCGAGCCAGACCTGCGGGCCGCCGTCGATTCCTGGCTCGCGGGCACCGAATTGAGCGCGCTCGACTGGGAGCAGCGCAAGCACGAGCGGCTGCTGGCCGCCTAACTCTGAAACGAAGGAGCGACATGGCTACGACGATCAGGCACGACGTAAAGGACCTCGCGCTCGCGCCGGAAGGCGTCCACCGAATCGAGTGGGCCGACCGGCAGATGCCGGTCCTGGCCGCGATCCGTGAGCGCTTCGCGATCGACCAGCCGCTCGCCGGCTACCGCGTCTCGGCGTGCCTGCACGTCACCAGCGAGACCGCCAACTTGATGCGCACGCTGAAGGAGGGCGGCGCGGACGTCGTGCTCTGCGCGTCGAACCCGCTTTCGACGCAGGACGACGTCGCTGCGGCGCTGGTCGAGGAGTTCGAGATCTCCGTCTTCGCGATCAAGGGGGAGGACAACGACACCTACTACCAGCACATCGAGGCCGCGGTCGACCACAAGCCGCAGCTGACGATGGACGACGGCGCGGACGTGATCGGCGTGCTGCATTCGCACCGCCGTGAGCAGCTTGGCGACATCATCGGCGCGACCGAGGAGACGACCACCGGCGTGATCCGGCTCAAGGCCCTGGAGCGCGACGGCGCGCTCGGCTTCCCGGTGATCGCCGTCAACGACGCGCTGACGAAGCACATGTTCGACAACCGCTACGGCACGGGGCAGTCGACGATCGACGGAATCGTGCGGGCGACGAACGTCCTGCTCGCCGGGAGCGCGTTCGTGGTCGCCGGCTACGGCTGGTGCGGCCGCGGCGTCGCCTCACGCGCGAAGGGAATGGGCGCGCACGTGATCGTGACGGAGGTCGACCCTCTGCGCGCGCTCGAAGCGGTGATGGACGGCTTCCAGGTGCTGCCGATGTCCGAGGCCGCGAAGGTCGGCGACATCTTCGTCACCGCCACCGGTGACAAGTCCGTGATCACGAAGGAGCACATCCTCGCGATGAAGGACGGCGCGATCCTCGCCAACACCGGCCACTTCAACGTCGAGATCGAGATCCCGGCGCTGCGTGCGGCCGCGACGAGCACGCGAACGCTGCGCACGTTCGTCGACGAGTTCACGCTCGAGGACGGTCGCCGGATCTTCCTGATCGCCGACGGCAGGCTCGTCAACCTCTCGGCCGCGGAGGGCCACCCCGCACAGGTGATGGACATGTCGTTTGCGAACCAGGCGCTTTCGGCCGAGTACGTCGTCGCGAACGCGACGAGCCTCGACAAGAAGGTCTACCCGGTGCCTGCGGAGATCGATGCCGAGATCGCGCGGCTGAAGCTCGACACGATGGGCGTCGCGATCGACCAGCTGACCGAGGAGCAGGCGAAGTACCTCGCCTCTTGGGACGAGGGGACCTAGAGCCGATAGCACCGGCATGAAGGCGGTCATCCTCGCCGCGGGCTATGCGACGCGGCTCTACCCGTTGACGCTCGACCGACCGAAGGCGTTGCTGCCGGTGGCCGGTCGGCCGATGGTCGAGCACCTGCTCCTGCAGCTGGAGGGAGTCGAGGGGCTGGACGCGATCCACCTGGTGACGAACTCGAAGTTCGCGGGCGCCTTCCGCGACTGGGCGGACGGGTGGGACGGCCAGGAGGTGCAGATCGTCGACGACGGTACCGACGACGAGGAGTCGAAGCTCGGCGCGATCGGCGATCTCGAGCTGACGATCCGGGTCGAGGCGATCGACGACGACCTGCTGGTCCTCGCCGGCGACAACCTCTTCAGCGAGAGCCTGGCTCCGTTCGGGGCGTTCGGGCGGGCGAAAGACGCACCGGCTATCGGCGTCTACGACGTCGGCGACCTCGAGGCGATCCGCCGCTACAACGCGATCGAGCTCGACGACGACGATCGGCTGACCTACTTCGAGGAGAAGCCCGAGCAGCCACGCAGCACGCTGACCGGGATCGCGCTCTACTTCTACCCGCGCGAGTCGCTCGGGGTCGTGGT
>DATIOF010000060.1:0-11178 GCA_035473395.1 Gaiellaceae bacterium | reverse complement strand
CCGGCGCCCGGCGCGATGTGGACGATGCCCGTGCCCTCGTCCAGCGCGACCTCGTCCCAGGGGATCACGCGGTGGGCGACGCCCTGCTGCGCGGCCAGGTCGTCGAACGGCCCCTCGTACTCGAGCCCGACGAGATCCTCGGCCTCGACGACGTTGTCGTAGTCCTCGCCCTCGACGGCGAGGCGCCAGTCCCCGTCCCGCAGGCCGTACTGGGCGTCCGGCTTCACCGCCGCCGCGACGTTTGCCGGCAGCGTCCAGGGCGTCGTCGTCCAGACCACGAGCGCCTCGTTGCGGTCGCGCAGCGGGAAGCGGACGTAGAGCGACGGGTGCTCGATCTCGGCGTAGTTCTCGTCGCCGGCCTGCTCGTGCTTGGAGAGCGAGGTGCCGCAGCGCGGGCACCACTGCGTCGCGCGGTGGCCCTTGTAGAGCCACTCGCGGCGGTGGCACTCCTTCAGGAAGCGCCAGATGTACTCGATGTTCGTGTCGGAAAAGGTGTAGTAGTCGTTGCCCCAGTCCATCCACTGGCCGAGCCGCTTGAACTGCGCCGTCTGGATCGCCGCGAACTCGGCCACGAACGCCCGGCAGCGGCGCGCGAACTCGGCCACGCCGAACTCCTCGATCTCGCGCTTGGAGTTGAGGCCGAGCGCCTTCTCGACCTGCACCTCGACGTGGAGGCCCTGCGAGTCGAAGCCGTTCTGGTAGCGCAGGTCGAAGCCGCGCAGCGCCTTGTAGCGCTGGAAGACGTCCTTGAGCGTGCGTCCGATCCCATGGTGGACGCCGGCCGGCGCGTTCGCCGTGATCGGCCCGTCCATGAAGCCGAACGGCGGGCCGCCGGCGTTCTGCTCACGCAGGTGGCGGAAGGTCTCTTCCCGCTCCCAGCGCTCGAGGATCTCGCGTTCAAGAGCCGGGTGATCGGGCACCTGAGGGAGCGGCTTGAACATCAGTCGATCCTAGCGAGCGGGAACAATGGCTCCCGTAGCCGCGTTTCAGCTTTGCAAGACCTGAGGTATAGAAAGGACCTTCATGCCAGACACCGTCACCGAACAGACCTTCGAGCAGGAAGTGCTCCAGAGCGACAAGCCCGTGCTCGTCGACTTCTGGGCCGAGTGGTGTGGCCCCTGCCACGCGATCGCGCCCGTCCTCGACCAGATCGCCCAGGAGCGCGCCGAGCTCAAGGTCGTCAAGCTGAACATCGACGAGCAGCCCGCCATCGCGCAGCGCTACGGCGTGATGTCGATCCCGACCCTGATCCTCTTCAAGGAGGGCGAGCCGCAGGCGGCCGCCGTCGGGGCGATGCCGAAGTCGATGCTCGAAGAGCGCCTCGGCCTGGCCGAAGCCGCAGCCTAGGCTCCGGCTGCTTCTAGCCGAGCGTTCTTAGCGCTGGTCCGCAGTGTCGAGGAAGCTGAGGAAGGCCGCGTGCTTGGCGAGGTACGCCTCGATCTCCGCGATCCCGTCCTCGAGCCAGGTGGTGAGCCAGTGCTCGCCGAGCTCGTCCTCGATGCGATGAAGGCCCCGGTCGTCCATACGCGCATGATCGGGAGGAGAGCGGACGGCCACAATGAGCCGTTCGGCCTAACTTTGCGTTCAGTCAGGCCTATACGGTGCGGCCGGTGACGGGCGTCCTGCTGATCAATCCGGGCGCCGGCACCGATACCCCGAGCGCCGACGAGCTGGCCGCGGCGGCCCGGTCGCAGGGGATCGAGGTGCGCCTGCTCGCCGAGGGGGACGACGTGGTCGAGTTGGCCCGCTCGGCGGAGGCGGAGGTGCTCGGGGCGGCCGGCGGGGACGGCACGGTGGCGAGCGTGGCATCGGTGGCGGTCGAGCGCGACCTGCCGTTCGTGGTCATCCCGTACGGGACGCGCAACCACTTCGCGCGCGACCTCGGGCTCGACCTCGACGACCCGGTCGCCGCGCTCGACGCATTCGAGGGCGACGAGCGGCGTGTCGACGTCGGCCGCGCGGGCGATCGGCACTTCCTGAACAACGTCTCGCTCGGCGCGTACGCGAGCCTCGTCCACCGGCACGAGCACCACCTGCGCCGCCGGCAGACGCTGGCCGGGGCACGGGCACTTTGGCTCGCGGCGCGCCGGCGATCCGGCGTGTGGGCGAGCGTCGACGGCGAGCCGGTCGACGCGCGCGTGCTGCTCGTCGCCAACAACGCGTACGAGCTGAGCTTGTTCTCGATCGGCGAGCGCAAACGGCTCGACGAGGGCCGTCTCCACCTCTATACGACCAACGGCGTGCTGCCGCGCACCTGGCACGACCGCAGTGCCGAGCACTTCGAGCTCGACGCGCCGGGAGGGAAGTTGGAAGCAGCCCTCGACGGCGAGCCGGTCGAGCTGGAGACGCCGGTCGAGCTAGCGGTCGAGCCTGGTGCGTTGCGCGTGAAGCTGCCACGCCGCGAGGACTAGCGGCACGTTCTCGAACGCGAGCTCGCCTGCCGGCGGAAGCTCGTGCCCCTTGAACCAGCGCAGGTCGTCGACGTCGTCGGCAGGCGCGGCCTCGCCGCCGGTGACGCGCCCGGTCCAGTAGAGGTTCAGCGTCGCTTCGGCCGTCGAGTCGCCGCCGTAGCGGTCGGTCCAGACGCCGAGGAAGTCGACCGGCTCGACTTCGAGCCCGGTCTCCTCGCGCAACTCGCGCCGCAGGCCGTCGAGCGGATGCTCGCCCTCGTCGAGGAAGCCGCCCGGAATGTCCCAGCGGCCCTTGAACGGCTCCTCCGCCCGCCGCACCAGCAGCAGACGGCCCTGTTCGTCCTCGACCAGGGCGCCGACGGTCGCCTTCGAGCTCGCGTAGACGACGAAGCCGCACTCCGGGCACTCGAGCCGCTGCTCTTCGCCCTGCAGCTCGGTCCGGCAGCACGGGCAGTACCTCCACCCCGCGAGCTCCCCCACGACCGCAAGAATAGAGCCGTGCCGAAGTTCGTACCCGCAACCGTGACCGAACTCTCGCGGGTCGAGCTGCTCGCCGGCCTGCCCGGCGAGAAGCTCGGCGAGATCGCCAAGCGGATGGAGCGCGAGGAGGTTCCGCCCGGCCGCGCGGTCGTCCGCGAAGGCGACGACGCGAGGCGCTTCTACGTGGTGCTCTCGGGCCTCTTCGCGGTCAGCCAGGAAGACCTCGGCCCCCGGCGGGTGCTGCATCCGGGCGACTACTTCGGCGAGGTCGGGCTGGCGATGCACGTGCCGCGGACGGCCTCGGTGCGGGCGCTCACACCTGCAGTCGTGGCGAGCTGCGACCAGACCGCGTTCGACGAGCTGCTGCGGCCGCTGTTCGCCGCAGACGGCTGATCAGGTTGTGTTCATGGTGCGCCGGGCATCGTTCCGACTCGTGCGCGTACCAGGCCTGCCCCTGCTCGGGCTCGCGGCCCTAGCTCTCGCCGCTGGTTCCGGCTGCTCCTCGTCCAAGCACGCGAGCACGCGGACGACGTCGACCCCGGCGGCCCAGCACGTGGCTGCGCCCAAGCCGCGCCCGGTCGCGCTGGTCGAGCGAACGGTCGGCTCCCTGGCCGCGCCGCTGCAGGACGCCGCCGCCGCGCCGAGCGGCGCCGGCGCGCTCCTGCTCGGCGGCCTGAACGCGGCCGACACCTCGGTGGCGGACATCCGCTTCGTCTCTCGTCGTCGCGACACCGTGCGCGGATCGCTCCCGGGCGTGCGCCACGACGCCGCGGCCGTCAGCCTCGGCGGGTCGGCCTACGTCTTCGGCGGCGGAAACGGACCGAGCCAGCTCGACGAGATCGTCAAGGTCGACCCGAGCGGCCGCTCGAGCGTCGTCGGCCATCTGCCGCAGCCGGCGTCGGACGTCTCGGCGGCGGTGATCGCGGGCAAGGCGTATGTCGTCGGCGGGTACACCGGCACGCGCTGGCTCAACACGATCCTCTCCTGGACGCCCGGCTCGGCGCCGCGCGTGGCGGCCAGGCTGCCCGTCGCGCTGCGCTATGCGGCGGTGACCGCGGTCGGCGGCAAGCTCGTGATCGCCGGCGGGTCGACGCCCAACGGAACCGCGAGCCGGGTCGTGCTCGCCTTCGACCCCGCGCGTCGAACGCTGAAGGCGATCGCCCAGCTCCCGGCGCCGGTGACACATGCCGCCGCCGCGACCCTCAACGGGATCGCCTACGTGATCGGCGGCCGCGGCGCGACCGTCGGCTCCGCCGTCGGGCGCGTGACCGCAATCACCGCGAGCGGCCGCCTACGCGCCGCCGGCACCCTCGCCGAGCCACGCTCCGACCTGGCCGCGGTCACGGTGCCCGGCGCGATCCTGCTGGCCGGCGGGAAGGGCCCAGCGGGCACCACCGCGACGCTCGGCGAGCTGGTCCCTGCCCCGCGCGTCGCCTTCACCAGCGCGCCGGCCTCGACGACGAACGTCTACGCCGCCGACTCGGCGAACGCGCTGAGCGCGGTCGTCCGGAACGACCGCCCGCTCGTCTACGTCCCGAACAGCGAGAGCAACACGGTCGACGAGATCGACCCGCACACCTTCAAGGTCGTCCGCCACTTCGCCGTCGGCACGCTGCCGCAGCACGTCACGCCCTCGTGGGACCTGAGGACGCTCTACGTGCTCAACGACATCGGCAACAGCCTGACGCCGATCGACCCACGCACCGGCGCGCCCGGCCGCTCGATTCCGGTGGACGATCCGTACAACCTCTACTTCACGCCCGACGGCCATTTCGCGATCGTCGTGGCCGAACGGCTGGCGCGGCTCGACTTCCGCACGCCGCACACGTTCCGCCTGCGGCACTCGCTGCACGTGCCCTGCCGCGGCGTCGATCACATGGACTTCTCCGCCGACGGCAGGTACCTGATCGCGACCTGCGAGTTCTCAGACCAGCTGATCAAGGTGGACGTGCAGGCCCAGAAGCTCGTCAGCGTGCTGACGATGCCCGGGGGCTCGATCCCGCAGGACGTGAAGCTCTCGCCCGACGGCAGGGTCTTCTACGTCGCCGACATGGGGCGCGGCGGCGTCTGGAAGGTGAGCGGCGCGCCGTTCCGGGTGCTTGGCTTCATCCCGACCGGCGCCGGCACGCACGGGCTCTACGCGAGCCGGAACGCCCGCTTCCTCTATGCGACCAACCGCGCCGAGGGGTCGGTCTCGGTGATCAGCTTCGCCACCCGAAGCGTGGTCAAGAAGTGGCGCATCCCCGGCGGGGGCAGCCCGGACATGGGCAACGTCTCCGCCGACGGCAGGGTGCTCTGGCTGACTGGACGCTGGTCCGGTGTCGTCTACGCGATCAACACGCGCAGCGGCAAGCTGCTCGCCAAGATCCCGGTCGGCTCAAGCCCGCACGGCCTCTGCGTCTGGCCGCAGCCGGGGCGGTACTCGCTCGGCCACACGGGCATCCTCCGCTAGCTCAGAGCCGCGTCGGAGAGCCGCGGCCACGCCTCGAGCGCCCACGGCCCGAAGTCGAGATCGGTCAGGCAAGCGAGTGCGGTGTCCGCCTCGGGGTCGACCCAGAGGAACGTGCCGCTGCCGCCGAAGTGGCCGAACGTGCCGGGGGAGTTGCGCTCGCCGGTCCAGTGCGGGTGCTTCGCGTCGCGCAGCTCGACGCCAAGGCCCCAGTCGTTCGGGTCCATCCGGCCGATGTCGGGCAGCACGCCGACCAGGCCGGGGAACTGGACCGAGGTCGCCTCGTCCAGCGTCTCCGGCGCGATCAAGCGCGGGCGCTGCAGCTCGGTGGCGAGCTTGATCAGGTCGTCGAGGGTCCCGTGCAGCTCCGAGCCGGCCGAGCCGCGCAACTCGGCCGCCATCTCCAGCGGCCCGAGCACCGCCGCGCGCAGGTATTCCGTGAACGGCATCTCGGCGGCTTCGCTTACGGCTTCCGCAAGCACGTCGAAGCCCGTGTTCGAGTAGATCCGCCGCTTCCCCGGTTCCGAGATCGGCGTGCGGCCGTCGAAGGGCAGCCCGGACGCGTGGGCGAGCAGGTGGCGAACCCTCGACCCGGGCGGGCCGGACGCGTCGTCGAGGTCGAGGATCCCTTCCTCGGCAGCCACGAGCGTTGCGAGCGCCGTGACGGGCTTCGTCACCGAGGCCCAGCGGAAGACCTGCTCACGCGGGCCGTGCGACGCGATCTGCTCGCCGCCACGCAGGACTGCGACGGCCACGGTCTCGGCCGGCCAGCTCTCCACCTGTCGCAGCACGTCCACAGCCTCGATACTAGGGCGGTGAAACGGGTCACCGTCTCAGCCGTCTCGCCGTTCGCCGAGGCCGCCGGCTACTCGCGCCTCGTGCGGATCGGCCCGCACGCCTGGGTCGCGGGAACGGCCCCGATCATGCCCGGCGACGCCGACCCGCCCGCGGACGCATACGGCCAGACCCGGCGCTGCCTCGAGATCGCGCTCGCCGCGCTGGCAGAGGCCGGCGCGACCGCGGAGCACGTCGTCCGGACGCGGATCATGTTCACGCGCCAGGCGGATTTCGACGAGATCGCCCGCGCCCACGGCGAGGTTTTCCGCCACGTCAAGCCGGTGAATACGAGCTACGTCGTCGAGCTGCTCGATCCGCGCTGGCTCCTGGAGATCGAGCTGGAGGCGTTCATCCCGGAATGAAGCAGATCTTTCCTTCGACGATCACGGGCCCGAGCTTCGCGGCGGGCGGCAGCGTGCTCGACCACAACTTCGGCGCCGGCGAGCCGTACACGCTCGGCGTCGAGGAGGAGTACATGCTGCTCGACAGCGACACGCTCGACCTCGTCCAGCATGTCGAGGCCGTGCTCGCCGCGACCGAGGGTCACGAGCTCGAGCAGCGGATCAACCCCGAGCTGATGCAGTCGGTGCTCGAGATCGCCACACCGGTCTGCAGGTCGCCGGCCGAGGTCGACCACGAGCTTCGCAAGCTGCGCAGCTACGTGACCGGCCTCGCCTCCGAGGAGGGCATGCGCGTCGGCTCGGCCGGGACGCATCCGTTCTCGCTGTTCGAGCGCCAGCACATCACCGCGCGCGACCGCTACCGGCACCTCGTCGACCAGCTCCAGTACGTCGCGCGGCGAGAGCTGATCTTCGGGCTGCACATCCACGTTGCCGTCGATGACGCCGAGAAGGCCGTCAAGGTCGTGAACGGCCTGCTCGCGCACCTCTCCTCGCTGCTCGCGCTCTCGGCCAGCTCGCCTTTCTGGCGCGGCGAGCCGACCGGGCTCGCGTCGAGCCGGCAGATGGTCTTCGCGGCTTTCCCGCGCTCCGGGCCGCCGCCCCGCTTCCGCGACTATGCCGACTACGCCGAGGTCGTCGGCCAGCTCGAGAAGACCGGCTGCATCGCGGACTACACGCACATCTGGTGGGACATCCGCTTGCACCCGCGCTTCGGCACGATCGAGATCCGCGTCTGCGACGCGGTCACGCGCGTGGAGGACGCGGTCGCGCTGGCCGCCTTCTGCCAGGCGCTCGTCAAGCTCTACTGCGAGCGGTACGCGGTCGGCGCCGAGATCCCCTCGTACCACCGGATCCTGACCACCGAGAACAAATGGCTCGCCGCCCGCTACGGGCTCGAGGCGCCGGTGATGGACCTCGAGCGCGGGACGCGCAACCGCGTGCCGGTGGCGCAGCTGGTGCGGCGGACGCTGAAGGAGATCGAGCCACACGCGCGCGAGCTCGGCTCCGATGGCGAGCTCGAGGGGATCAGCGAGATCCTGGCGCGGGGGAACGGCTCCGACCGCCAGCGCCGGATCTGGAACGCCAACCGCGACATCGTTGAGGTCGTCCGCGAGATCGCGAACGCGACCGAGGCGGCCGCGGTTCCGGCCTAGAACCTCGTGTCTGACACTGGCGATTCCCGCTTCGAGCAGGCGTTGTGGACGGTCTTTGACGGTTCTGTGCCTGTGTCTGACACCGAAGCTAGAAGTGCGGTGTGTCCCGCCTGAGGCGTGGGCCGGGCCTGCGCCAGCAGGCCCGGCCCGAGACCTTGTTCAGCCGCCAGACGCGCCGTACGCCGGTTCGCGTGTGTCGCTCCAGTGAACCGTGAGCGCGTAGAGCACGATGATGTTCAGGAACATCACCGTCAGTGCCCAGAGCGGGTACTGCGCGGCTCCCACGAACCCGAGCTGCGTCAGGATGTTCAGTGCGATCAGCACGATCGCCGTCCAGCGTGCCCAGCTCGAGCCGTTGAGCAGGCCGAGCCCGGTCAGGCCGATGATGACCGCCCAGATCAGGGTGATCCACCCCCAGGTCTTCAGGTCGAAGACGACGATCTGGTTCGGGGTGAGGAGGTAGTACTCGCCGCGGATGATCGCGATCAGACCCTCGAAGAAATCGAGGATCGCGATGATCACCAGCAGTAGTCCGGCAAATCCGATCCAGCCGGTCCAGCGTTCGTTCGTCGCCATTCGGCGCTCCTTTCGAGCGTTTGCCCTCGTCCCCGTTCGCTTGTCGTACCGGCTCTCCTGCAGGCGACGGACCTCGCCGGGCACGGCAGACGTACCTCGCGCGATGGACCTCTCGCGTGAAGACCTTCGTATAGTCGGCCGATGGCGGGCTCCGGCCGCGACGAGCGGGCCTGGGTGCGGCGGGCTCAGGCCGGGTCGGCCTCTGACTTCGAGGCGCTGTTTCGCGCGCACTGGGGGCCTGCCTACCGCGCGGCCTATCTCGTCGTCCGCGACGCGGCCGCAGCCGAGGACATCGCCCAGGAAGGGTTCCTCGCTGCGATTCGCGCGCTCGACCGCTTCGACCGCCGCCGGCCGTTCGGCCCGTGGCTGCACCGGATCGTCGTCAACCGGGCGATCGACTGGGCGCGCGCCCGAGCGCTGCGGCCCGAGACCGAGGCGGTCGATGCACCCGCACCCGAGCGGGCCGAGCGCGACGACGAGCTGCTGGCCGAGCTCGGCCGCCTCTCGCCCGAGCACCGCGCCGTGATCGTGCTGCGCTACCTGCTCGAGTACACGCCCGGCGAGATCGCGGAGCTGCTCGAGCTGCCTCGCGGAACCGTCAACTCGCGCCTGCGGCGCGGGCTCGACACGCTGAAGGAGCGGCTGTGAGGTTCCGGGCACCCCACGAGCACGAGGCGGAGGAACGGGCCTGGCAGGTCATCGGCGCTGCCTACGCCGAGCGCGAACCGGTCGCGTGGCCGCGCAGGCACGTTCGGCCGCTCGTCGCCGGAGCGCTCGTCGCCGCGGTCGTCGCCGCCGTCCTGAGCCCGCCCGGGCGCTCGGTCGTCCATTCGCTGCGCAAGGCAGTCGGCGTCCAGCAGGCCGAGCCGGCGCTCTTCTCGCTGCCGGCCCCGGGACAGCTGCTCGTCACGAGCCGTGATGGCGCCTGGCTGGTGCACCCCGACGGGTCGAAGCGGCTGCTCGGCCACTACCGCGACGCGGCGTTCTCGCCACACGGCCGGTTCGTTGTGGCGACCCGGGCGAACCAGCTCGTCGCGCTCGACCCAAAGGGCAACGTCCGCTGGACGCTCGCCCGGCCGAGTCCGCGCCTCCCGGCCTGGACCGGGACGACCACAGACACCCGCATCGCGTACCTCTCGGGCGGACAGCTGCGGATCGTCGCCGGCGACGGGACCGGCGATCGAGCCGTCGGCCGGGCAGCGCTTGTCGCACCCGCGTGGCGACCTGGGCCCGGTCGCGTCGTCGCCTTCTCCGACGGGCGCAGGACGGTCGTCTACGACGCCGACGCCGGTCGCGTGCTCAGGAGGCTCGCGAACGCGCCGACGAAGCTCGCCTGGTCCGACGACGGACAGCTCTTGCTGTCGTTCTCGCCCCACCGGACCCGCGTCTACGCGGGCTCGAAGGTCGTCGCAGCGGACGACCCCTCCGATGCAACCGCCGACCGCGACGCCGCCTTCGCCGGCGACCAGGTCTTCGCCGCGCGCGAGGCCGGGGACGGCAGCAACGTGTTCTCGCTCTCGTCCGGCAGGACGGCCTTTCGCGGCACCGGTCTCTTCGACCAGGTCGCCGCCTCTCCGGACGGGCGCTGGCTGCTCGTGAGCTGGCCGACGGCGAACCAGTGGGCGTTCGTCCGCCTGCACCCGAGGAAGATCGTCGGCGTCTCCCGGATCGCGCAGCAGTTCGGGCGCTCGGCCACAATCCGAGGATGGTGCTGCGCGGGCTGATCGTCGCCGCCCTCATCGCGGCTTCCGCGGCGGCCGCGGCGCCGCAGCAGGTCGTGATCGGGCACTCGGTGCGGGGTCGGGCGATCGTCGCCTACGAGCGTGGCGATCCCTCGGCGCCGGCGACCCTTGTCGTCGGCGTGATCCACGGCAGCGAACCGGCCGGCCTGGCGGTGATCTCGCAACTGCGGCGCCTGCCGCTGCCGCCGCACGTGCACCTCTGGCTCGTCCCGACCGTCAACCCCGACGGGCTCGCAGCAGGCACGCGGCAGAACGCCCACGGCGTCGACCTGAACCGCAACTGGCCAACCGCGTGGATGCACAACGGCGTGCCGTGGGACGGCTACTACTCCGGGCCGAGGCCGATGTCGGAGCCGGAGAACCGGGCGCTGCGCGCCTTCATCCTGCGGGTCAAGCCGACGCTGACGATCTGGTACCACCAGCCGCTCGCCGAGGTCTACGGCTCCGACCCGCACGTCGCCGTGCTGAAGCGCTACGCGCGGTTGTCCGGCCTGCCGTACCGGAAGCTGACCGCGCCTCGAGGCGCCGCGACCCGTTGGCAGCGGCTGCACTTTCCGAGCGCGCCGGCCTTCGTGGTCGAGTTCCCGGCCGGCCCGATCTCGACCGCGACCGCGCGGCGAAACGCGAAGGCGGTGCTCGCCCTGTCCGTCCCGTAAGCTCGGCGCATGCTGGAGGTCGGAGAGCAGTTCTCAGACGCGCGCGTCTGGATCGGGCCGCAGGAGCCCGTTTCCCTGCGTGAGCTCGCGGCGGAGAAACCGCTGCTGCTGCTCTTCTACCTGTTCGACTGGTCTGCGACCTGAACGAACGAGATGGAGCTCCTGCGTGACAGGAGCGCGGAGTTCGACGCGGCGGGCGTGCAGGCAGCAGGCATCTCGCGCGACTCGCCCTGGACGCACATCTCCTGGATGCAAGCGCTCGACCTGAACTTCCCGCTGCTGTCCGACTGGAACGCCGAGGCAGTTCACGCGTTCGGCGTCGCGCACGACTTCCGTGGCTTCAAGGAGATCGCCGAGCGGACGGCCTTCCTGGTCGACCGGAGCGGTACGGTCCGCGGGGCATGGCGGTACGAGGCGGCAGAGGTGCCGGACTTCGACGAGCTGCTCTCGGCCGCCCGGGCCTTGTAGCGCT
>DATIOF010000059.1:0-3090 GCA_035473395.1 Gaiellaceae bacterium | reverse complement strand
CACGATCACGAAGAACAACCTCGAGGCGGTCAAGGAAGTCGTGCGCCAGCTTCGGCTGCGCGACATCGGCGGGATCATCGTCATCGACTTCATCGACATGGCGAACCCGAAGAACCGCGCCTCGGTCGAGGGCGCCCTGCGCCACGAGCTCGAGCGCGACCGCACGAAGACGTACGTGGTCGAGATCTCGCCGCTCGGGCTCGTCGAGATGACGCGCCAGAACGTGACCGACGGCCCGCGCGAGATCCTGACGCGCAAGTGCACGGTCTGCGGCGGCGACGGCGTCGTGCTCTCCGAGGCATCTGCTGCGGTCGACGTCGAGCGGCATCTCCGCGCACTTGCCGCGAGTGCGCCGCGCACGAAGGCCTTCAAGGTCGAGCTGAACGCCAAGGTGGCGTCGATGCTCGTCGGCCCGGGAGCCTCCCGGCTGATCACGATCGAGGAGGAGCTGAAGCGCCGCTTCCTGCTCGTTTTCCGCGAGGACGTCCCGGTGAACCACTTCGACGTGCTCGGCAAGGGCACGCTCGAGAGCCTGGTCGGCCAGGACGCGCGCGCCGAGCAGGAGGGCAAGCAGGTCGAGCTGAAGCTCGGCGAGGTCGGCCGCCACGACGTCAACGCCGGCGTGGGCAAGCTCGACGACGGCTTGACCGTCATCGTCGGCAACGCGGCCGGGATGGTCGGCAAGAAGGCCAAGGTTCGGATCGAGCGGGTGCTCGACGGCGTCGCCTACGCGTCGCTCGTCGGCGGCAAGAAGGCGCCCGAGGAGCCGATCACCGCCGAGAGCGCGGCCGAGAAGCCGACCCGCAAGCCTCCGGCGAAGAAGCAGGCACAGGACGCGGCGGTCGAGGCTGAGGAGCCCGAGGAGGCAAAGGAGCCCGAGGAGCCCACCGAGACCGGCGAGGCCGAGCCGGCCGCCGAGGAGGACGAGACTCCGACCGACCAGCCGCCGAAGAAGAAGACACGGCGCGGTTCGCGCGGCGGCCGCCGGCGCAAGAAGAAGCCGGCAACCGCGGGCCAGGGGAACGGCGACGCAGCTCCGGAGCAGCCGAGCGCCGAGAACGGCGAGGGCCCGAAGATCCATCTGCCCGATCCGACGCTTGGCCGTGAGGATGAGCCGGCGCCCGCGGTGGCGGAGACTCCCTCGCCGAACGGTGAGGGCGACGGCGAGCAGCCGAAGCCGAAGAAGAAGACCCGCCGCGGCTCCCGTGGCGGCCGCAGGCGCCGCAAGCCGGCGGCTGCCCAGGGCGGCTCCGCCCCGTCCGAATAACGCGGTTCTCCGCTACACTGGGCGCCTCCGCGGGCGGCCAGCCCGCGTTTTGACGCCATGACCTACGCGATCATCTCACTCGGCGGGAAGCAGTACCGCGTCCAGGAAGGCGAGCGCCTGCTCGTCGACCGCTTGCCGACGGAGGAGGGCAAGACCTTCCATCCGGAGGTGCTGATGCTCGGCGGCGACGGCGCGTTCGAGCTCGCTCCGAAGACGCAGGTGACCGCCCGCGTGGTCGGCTCGCCGCTCGGCGAGAAGATCCGCATCGGCAAGTACCGCCCCAAGTCGGGCTACCGCCGGCACACCGGCTTCCGCGCAAAGCTCTCGCAGATCGAGATCGAGTCGATCGACGGCGCCGCGAAGAAGGCCGCTCCGGCCAAGAAGGCCGAGCCGGCCGCCGCGCAGAAGGCCGAGCCCGCAGCCAAGCAGGACGACGCGCCGGCGAAGCTGGTGCAGGATTACGCCGACCTGACGGTCGCGGACATCAAGGAGCGATCCGCTCACTGGACGGGCGAGCAGGTCGAGGCCGCGCTCGAGTACGAGCGCGCGCACGCGAAGCGCAAGGGCGCGCTCGCGGCGCTCGAAGCGAGGAAGGAACACCTGGATGGCTCATAAAAAAGGACTCGGCTCGTCGCGGAACGGTCGCGACTCGAACCCGAAGATGCTCGGCGTCAAGGTCTTCGACGGCCAGGACGTCACCGCGGGGACGATCATCGTGCGGCAGCGCGGCACGCGTTTCCGCCCGGGCACCGGCGCGGGCATCGGGCGCGACGACACGATCTTCGCCAAGCGTGACGGCACCGTCGTCTTCAAGACCACCGGCGAACGCCGTTTCATCCACGTAACGGAGTAGGGCCATGTTCCACGACCGGGCCCGCATCCACGTGCAGGCCGGGCGGGGCGGCGACGGGGCGCTCAGCTTCCGGCGCGAGAAGCACGTGCCCAAGGGTGGCCCGGACGGCGGCGACGGCGGTCCCGGTGGCGACGTCGTGCTCGTGGCCGACGCCGACCTGCGCGACCTCTCGAGCTTCCGCACTAGGCAATGGTTCAAGGCCGGCAAGGGCGGCGGAGGGGGCGGCAGCGGCAAGCACGGAGCCTCGGGCGAGGAGATCGAGCTGCGCATCCCCGTCGGGACCCAGGTGCTGGATGCGGACGAGCAGCTCGTGGCGGACCTGGCCGCGCCGGGCGCTCGCGTGGTGCTCGCGAGCGGCGGCGAGGGCGGCCGCGGCAACAAGCGCTTCGCCACGCCGACGCGGCAGGCGCCGCGCTTCGCCGAGACGGGGATGCCCGGCGACGAGGCTGACTTCGAGCTGCGGCTGAAGCTGCTCGCCGACGCGGCGCTTGTCGGGCTGCCGAACGCGGGCAAGTCGTCATTGCTCGCGCGGATCTCGAACGCGAAGCCGAAGGTCGCCGAGTACCCGTTCACGACCCTGCAGCCGGTGCTCGGCACGGTCGACTCCGACGAGCGGCAGCTCGTGGTCGCGGACGTCCCGGGCCTGATCGAGGGCGCGAGCGAGGGCGTCGGCCTCGGCCACGAGTTCCTCGCCCACCTCGAGCGTGCGCGACTACTCGTCCACCTGATCGATGCGGCCGTCGGCGACCCGGCCGAGGCCTTCGCGGCGATCAACCACGAGCTCGAGGAGTACGGCGCCGGCCTCGCCGAGCGGCCGCAGGTGGTCGTCCTGAACAAGCTCGACCTGCTCCCCGAGCCGCCGGAGTTCGAGCCTGACGATCCACGCGTCGTCCGCGTCTTCACCCTCTCGGCCGCCACCGGCGAGGGCGTCGACATCTTTCGCCGCTCGCTCTTCGAGCTTTGCCCGCCG
>DATIOF010000058.1:0-19754 GCA_035473395.1 Gaiellaceae bacterium | reverse complement strand
GGTCGGGCAGCTCTGCCTCCTCCTCGCTCGGGCTCGACAACCTGAAGTACATCGCGGCCGCCGCGACGGCCGAGGACAACGGCGTGCGCGTCAGCGGCACCTCGAATGGCGCGTCCCTAGGCGCCGGCGACTTCGCCTCGTCGCTGATCGGCAGCGTGCCCGGCGATGCCTTCGCGTTCCTCGACTTCAACGGCCAGGGCACGACCGACCAGCTCGGGAAGCTGAAGTCGAACCCGCAGGTCGCGCCCTCGCTGAAGCAGCTGCGGCAGACGCTCGGCGTCTCGCTCGACCAGCTGCTCGGCCTGCTGAGCGGCGAGGTCGCCTTCTACGCGCGCCCGGGCGCAGCCATCCCGGAGCTCACGATCGCGCTCGACCCGAAGGACGCGACCACCGCGCTCTCGACGCTGGACACGATCGCCGCCAAGATCGCGGCCATGTCCGGCGGCCACGTCGAGTCCGGCACCCAGGGCGGCCACCCGGTCAAGACCGTCAACCTGGGCCAGTTCGCGATCCACTACGCCAGCGTCAACGGCAAGATCGTGATCACGAGCGGCCTCAGCGGGATCGCCGACTTCGGCCAGGGCGGTCACCTTGCCGACAGCGCCGACTTCAAGGAGGCCAAGGACGCGGCCGGCATGCCCGACTCGACCGGTGGGGTCGTGTACATCGACCTGAAGAACGCCCTGCCGCTGATCGAGGGCTTCGCGAGCCTCGCCGGCCAGAGCCTGCCGAGCTCGACGACCGAGAACCTCAGGCCGCTGCGCTCCTTCCTCGCCTGGACGACCGGCTCGGGCGAGACGCGCACCTTCGACGCCTTCCTGGAGATCAAGTAGCCTGATCGGCCGCATGGCGGCTAGGGAGTTCCTCTTCACGTCGGAGTCGGTCACCGAGGGCCACCCGGACAAGGTCGCGGACCAGGTCTCGGACACGGTGCTCGACGCCGTGCTCAAGGACGACCCGACCGGCCGCGTTGCGTGCGAGACGCTGATCACCACCGGCCTCGTGGTCGTGGCCGGCGAGATCACGACCGAGACCTACGTCGACATCCCGGCGCTCGTCCGTAAGAAGATCGCCGAGATCGGCTACACGCACTCGGAGTGGGGCTTCGACGCGCATACCTGCGGCGTGGTGGTCGCGCTCGACGAGCAGTCGCCTGACATCGCGCAGGGCGTGGACGCCTCGTACGAGACGCAGCACGACCCGGCCGACGACGACCCGCTCGACCTCGTCGGCGCTGGCGACCAGGGAATGATGTTCGGGTACGCCTCGAACGAGACCGCCGAGCTGATGCCGCTCCCGATCATGCTCGCGCACAAGATCGCCAAGCGGCTCGCGGAGGTACGCAAGGTCGGCGAGCTGCCGTACCTGCGGCCCGATGGCAAGGCGCAGGTGACCGTTCGCTACGAGACCGACGAGGCGGGCCGCCAGACGCCGGTCGAGATCGAGCGGATCCTGGTCTCGACGCAACACGCCGACGGCTGCGACGCGCAGACGCTGATCAAGCCCGACCTGATCGAGCGCGTCCTGCACCCGATCCTGCCGCGCGAGCTCTACGACGAGAAGCGCCTCGGCGACCGTGACTTCGTCTACGTCAACCCGACCGGCAAGTTCGTGATCGGCGGCCCGATGGGCGACACCGGGCTCACCGGCCGCAAGATCATCGTCGACACCTACGGCGGCGCGGCCCGGCACGGCGGCGGCGCCTTCTCGGGCAAGGACCCGACGAAGGTCGACCGCTCGGCCGCCTACGCCGCCCGCTACGTGGCGAAGAACATCGTCGCCGCGGAGCTCGCCGACCGCTGCGAGATCAACGTCGCCTACGCGATCGGCGTGGCGCACCCGGTGTCGATCACCGTCCGGACGTTCGGCACCGAGCATGTCCCCGTGCCGCGGATCGAGGAGCTGATCACCGAGCACTTCGACCTGCGCCCGGCGGCGATCCTGCGCGACCTCGACCTGCGCCGCCCGATCTACGCGAAGACCGCGGCGTACGGCCACTTCGGCCGCGAGGATCACGACTTCACCTGGGAGCGCACGGACAAGGCCGCCGCGCTCCGCCAGGCTGCGGGCATCGCGGCCTCGATCGCCTAGCGGCTCGAGCTCGCCTCGGCGGACAGCCTGCGAACCAGCTCTGTCCGGGACTGGACGCCGAGCTTCTGAAAGATGTGGCGCAGGTGCGTCTCGATCGTGTTCGTGCTGAGGAAGAGCCGCTCCGCGACGGCCCGGTTGCTGAGGCCCTCTGCGACGAGCTCCGCAACCTGTCGCTCCCTCGCAGTCAGCTCACCTCCGCCCGGCGCGTCACGCCGTCGCAGGCGTTGACCCGACGCGGCGAGCTCGGCGCGAGCACGAGCGCTCCAGAGCTCCGACCCGAGGCGGTCGAGCTCTTCCTGAGCCTCACTCAGCCTGGCCCGCGCCTCGGTGCGCCGTTTCGACCGGCGCAGGCGCATCCCCCAGCAGAGGATCGTTCGCGCGCGCTCGAGCGGCCTCGGCTCTTCCTGGTCGTACGCGAGCGCCGCCTCGAACGCCGTGTCGAAGGCGTCGGGCTCCGCGAGCAATCCGCGGCAGCGCTCGGCGATCGACAGCGCATGGGGCCTGCCGATGCTGCGAGCGCCCGCGGCGAATGTTTCCAGTAGGTCGGAGGCCTCGGCCCGGCGGCCGGCGAGTAGGAGTGCCTCCACCAGTTCGCCCGTGACGATCCACACCTCGGCTTCGGGCCGGTAGCCGCGGAGCGCCGAGGTGCGCAGCGTTCGCTGCAGCGTCGAGACGGCAGCGTCGGCGCGCCCGAGCCCGAGCTCGAGCACGCCGAGCGAAGGATGCAGCAGCGCGTCGTCGCCGAGGCGTTCCGAAAGCTCGTAGCGCTTGGTGACGAGCTCCCGGCAGGCGACCTCGTCCCCCGAATGGGCGGCGCCCCAGGCGAGGTGCCCGAGCGCCTCCTTGTGATCCATCAACCGGCCGAAGCCTGCCGCTACCTCGAGCTCCTCGGTGGCGGCCGCGGTCGCCGGGCCGATGCGGCCGCAGACGAACTCGATGCTGAAGAGCATTTGCAAGGCGCCCGTGAGCGATCCGACGGAGCCGGTCTGGCGCGCGTGGCTCGCAGCGGCGAGCGCGAGCTCGCGGGCACGGTCGTCGAGCCCGCCGCTGTGGAGCGCTTCGATCAGCCACAGGGTCGCATCAGGGTCGTCGCGGATGAGCTGCGAGCGATCCGCCTCGGCGGCTGCCGCGCGGTGCGTCTTGCGGCCTTCGTCCCAGCGCCCGAGGCCGACGCACACGTCGGCATAAGCGGTTTCGGCATGAAGCCTCGCGACCGGATCGCGCGACCCGGCCAGTCGCCGCGCGTGCACGGCGACGCGCTCGGCGTCGTCGAGCCGTCCGGCGTAGAGCAGCGGCGTCACGGCGGCCGCGAGCAGTTTCGCCGCACGAGCCGGTGCGCTCTGCTCGATGTCGCCGGCCGCTCGCTGCAGCCGTTCGGCGCCCGGGACGAGGCTTCCGTCGGCGAGCAAGATCGACGCCTCGAGCTCGGCGGCGTCCACTCCGAGGCCGTTCGCACCTTCCCGCCTGAACTCGGCGACGAGGTGCTCGGCGGCAGCGATGTCGCGCGCGGCAAAGGCTGCGCGCGCCGCTGCCAGGCGTCGCCGCGTGCGCTCGGGACCGGGCGGAGAGAGCTCGGCGCTGCGCTCGAGCGCCCAGACCGCGAACCCGTTGCCGCCGCGCACTCCCAGCGACTCGACCTCGGCCGCCAGCGCAGCATCAGGCCCTGTCTGCGCGAGCGCGCGGTGACGTGTGCGGTCGTCACCGTCGGGCAGGGCTGCAGCCAGCGCTGCGTGGGCCGCGAGCTGTTCGGGTCCGTCGGAGAGGCCGAGCACGAACGACCGCAGCAGCGGATGACTGGGCTCGACCCGGCGCCCGCGAGTGACCACCAGGCTCAGCTCCTCGAGCGGCTGGAGCGCCTCGCCTCCGGCGATCGTCGCTGCAACGGTCCGGTCGCAGGCGGTCGACAACGAGATGGCGAGCAGGGCGGCTCGCGCTGCGCTGTTCAACACACGAACTCGCGCCCCGAAGAGTCGCTCCGCGAGCTCTTCCGCTTCGATCCCGGCGGCGCGGCCTGCCCGAGCGAGCTCGACGAGGACCAGCGGGTTCCCGGCAGCCTGCTCGCTGACCGCCGCCTGCAGCGAAGGCTCGAGGCCGCCCGCGGCCAGCAGCTCGGTCGCCGCCTGTTGATCGAGCGGTGCGAGCCTCAGGCGCTCGAGACCGTCCAGCTCAACCGGCGCCAGGAGCGGCTCCCGGAGGGACATGACCGTGAGGAGCGGGACGTCGTGCAGGCGCCGCGCGGCAAAAGCGAAGACCCCGGCTGAAGCCGCATCGACCCACTGGACGTCGTCCACCAGGGCGAGCAGCGGCCGCTCAGCGGCAGCCGCAGCGAGGAGCGTGGCCGCGGCACCCGCCACCGCCAGGGCGCCGCCGTTGGCGGGACCCAACCCGAGCGCGCCACAGAGCGCCCGTCGCTGAGCGGCGGGCAACGCGTCGAGGCGCCCCAGCAACGGCTGCAGGAGCTCGAGCAGCGACGCGTAGGGCAGGTCGTACTCCGACTGGATCCCGCGAGCGCGCAGGGCCCGGAATTCCTGCGCTCCGTCCGCGGCCGCTTCAAGCAGCGAGGTCTTGCCGATCCCGGCCTCCCCGGTCACGAGGAGGGCGCGCGTCCGTCCGTTTCGCGCTTCCTCGGCGAGGCTCTCGATCCGCGTGAGCTCCCGGGACCGGCCTACGAGCTGCATTCGCCCATCGTACGCCGCGAGGCGCAACTTCATGGTTTTCCGTGATTCGAGCGCCGGGAACGCGCCCTACGCTGGCTGCATGAGTCGATCTGCTTTGCTCACCGTCGCAGTGGCCGTCTGCCTCTGGATTCCCGGTGGCGGCCTCTCGTCTGCCCTCGAGTCATCGGCCCCGATGCAGATCACGATCGTCGACACGATGACCGACCAGACGAGCGGAGGGATCAAGGGCACGTTCACCGCGTCGGGCCTGGTCTGTCCGTCCGGCACCTTCACCGAGACCGAGACGGGCTTCGCGAGCGCCGCCGTGCACACCTGCGGCGATGGCAGCGGCATGTTCGACACCTCACACCGCTCGACGATCGGCGTCCAGACGTATACGTTCACCGGCGGCACGGATCGCTACGTGACGCTGCGGGGCGGCGGCCCGTGCGAGCAAAAGACCCTCTCGGACGGTACGCGCGTGCGCACGTGCAAGCAGCTCGCCGCCTTCGACGATGTGGCTCCCTCGGCCTCGATCACGCGCTTCACCGTCTCGGCGGCGTCGCGCGGGCGCTCCACCGTACGAGCAACCTTCGTCACCGCGGACGACGTGGCCGGGAACCCGGTCACCTTCAAGGTGGTGTTCGCCGCAGGCAGCCGCACGCTGGCGACCAAGCGTGGGACAAGCACGGGTGGTCACAGCTCGCTCGTTGCCCGGATCAAGGCTCCGGCTGCTGCTCGCAAGCTGACCATGCGGCTGACGGTGACCGATCCGGTCGGCAATGCCGGCGCGGCCCGCCGGGTTGCCCGCGTTCCCCGCCGCTAGGCCGGACGCACGAACAGACCGGCTGCGGCCTTCTCGGCGATCGTCTGCTCGCCGCCGTTCAGGCGCACGGTCAGCTGCTCGGCCGCGGGCTGGGTCTCACGCACCTCGACCGACGCGCCCGGCACGAAGCCCTGGTCGTAGAACCAGTGCAGCAGGTCGCCGTCGTGCTCGGCGAGGCGCACGATCTCGGCGCGCGTCCCGGGCTCCAGATCGGCGAGCGGAGAAAGCTCGCGGTTCTCGGCCTGCTCGAAGTCCGTGTCGACGGGCCAGCCGTGCGGACAGCGATCCGGGTTGCCGAGCTTCTCGCTGACGCGCTCGATCATCTCGTCGCTGAAGCTCTCGCCGATCTCGTCCGCGTGAACGTGGGCCTCGGCGGCGGTGTAGCCCATGAAGTCGGTCAGCAGCCGCTCGACGATCCGGTGCTTGCGGACGACCAGCTCGGCCCGCTCGCGGCCTGCCGGCGTGAGGATCGCCTCCTTTTGCTCGCCTCGCTCGACGAGCCCCTCGGCCTCGAGGCGCTTCAGCATCTCGCCGGCCGAGGCGCGGGAGACGCCGAGCATCTCGGCTACCCGGGAGGCCAGCGTCGGAGACCCCTGCGTCTGCGGCCGATACTCGCCGATCGGGAAGGCCAGGAAGTAGATCGTCTCCAGGTACTCGTCGATGGAATGTCCCTGCGCCATGCGGGAAACTCTACTCGCGGGTTGGTGTAAGGGCGCCCTTACACAAGCTGCTACGGTGCGAAGAGATGCCGACCGGACACATCTTGCTGCTCGGCCTGATCGCGGGCCTGACGATCTTCATCGGGCTGCCGATGGGCCGGCTGCACGATGTCGGCCAGGGCTTCAAGGCGTTCCTCAGCGCGACCGCCACCGGCATCCTGCTGTTCCTGTTCTGGGACGTGCTCAGCCAGGCGATCAGCCCGGTCGAAGACGCGCTCAACGCGCGCGACTGGAGCCAGTTCAGCGGCTACGCGGCGCTCGCCTTCGGCGGCTTCGCGGTCGGCCTGCTCAGCCTCGTCTACTACGACTCGTGGATGAAGGCGCGCCGCCGCAAGGCCTTCCTCGGCCCGGGCGCCGCGTCGGCAACCGAGCTCGAGCGCTCGCACTTCGTCGGCCTGACGCCGGCCCGCTGGCTGGCGCTCTTCATTGCGACCGGGATCGGCCTGCACAACTTCTCCGAGGGCCTGGCGATCGGACAGTCGGCGGCGCTCAACGAGCTCAGCCTCGCCTACGTGCTCGTGATCGGCTTCGGCCTGCACAACGCGACCGAGGGCTTCGGCATCGTCGCGCCGCTGTCCGGTGACGCCGAGAAGCCGAGCTGGCGGTTCCTCGCCCTACTCGGCGTGATCGGCGGCCTGCCGACCTTCTTCGGCACGCTCGTCGGGCAGGCGTGGACGTCGACGGCCGTCTCGATCCTCTTCCTGACGCTCGCCGCGGGCTCGATCCTCTACGTGGTGATGGAGCTCCTGAACGTCTGCCGGCTCTTCGCGAGCAAGACGACCGTCGCGTGGGGCCTCTTGCTCGGGCTGACGCTCGGGTTCGCGACGGACTTCGTGCTCGTCGCGGCCGGCGTCTAGGCTCGACGGCCTGAGCTTCGGCACGGTAGTCCCGCTCGTCACCACGCGCGCCCTCGGCGGGCGTGAGTTCACCTACGAATTGCCAGAGGGTGCCGGCAAGGGCGCGGTCGTCTCCGTGCCGTTCGGGCGCGGACGCACTCGCGGCGTGGTCGTGGACATCGTCGAGGCGCCGCCCGCGGGAGTCGACGCGCGGCCCGTCGACAAGGTCGTGCACGAGCTGCCGCCGGCGCTGGTCGACCTCGCGCTCTGGCTGGCCGAGTACTACGGCTCGACGCCGGCGCGGGCGCTCGAGCTGGTTGCCCCGGTACGGCCCGCGAGGCGCAAGGAGCAGGCACCGCCGGGCGAGCGGCAGTCTCTCGAGGGCGAGGCCGCGCCGGAGCGGCTGAGCGACGACCAGCTCGCGGCCGTGGGAGCGGTGGTCGGCGCGATGGACGCCGGCGGCGGCCACTTCCTGCTCTACGGGCCGACCGGCAGCGGCAAGACCGAGGTCTACCTGCAGGCCGCGGCAGCCGCCCTCGAGCGCGGGCTGGGGACGATCGTGCTCGTTCCCGAGATCGCCCTCGCGCCGCAGACGGTCGGCCGCTTCCGGGCGCGCTTCGGCGACTCGGTCGCGATCCTGCACTCGGGCCTGACCGACGCCGAGCGGCGGGACGAGCGCGAGCGGATCGCCAGCGGCGAGGCTCGTGTGGTGGTCGGCGCGCGTTCGGCGATCTTCGCGCCGATGCACGGCGTCGGCCTGATCTGCGTCGACGAGGAGCACGACCCGTCGTTCAAGCAGGAGTCCGACCCGCGCTACGACGCTCGGACGGTCGCAGCCAAGCGCGCGGCGCTCGAGGGCGCGGTGGCGCTGTACGGCAGCGCAACGCCGCGGCCCGAGAGCTGGGAGCGGCTAGAGCGGCTGGAGCTGCGCGAGCGCCTGGGCGCGAAGCTGCCGCCGGTGCGCGTCGTCGACCTGCGGCGCGAGGCGGGCTATCCGCTCTCGGCGCCGTTGCTCGCCGAGCTCGGCCGGATCGCGGAGAACGGCGGGAAGGCGATCCTGCTCCTCAACCGCCGCGGCATTGCGCCCGCGCTGCACTGCCGCGCCTGCGGAACGACCTTTCGCTGTCCTGACTGCGACGTCGCGCTTGTGCTGCACCGCGACGAGCGGCTGCACTGCCACCACTGCGGCCACGTCGAGCCCGAGCCTGAGGAGTGCCGGGTCTGCCGCTCGACGGAGATCGCGCGGATCGGCGCCGGCACGCAGCGGCTGGAGCGAGAGCTCGCCGCGAAGGTCCCTGAGCTCGAGCTGATCCGGCTCGACGCCGACACGGCCGCGAACCCGGAGGACCTGGCGGCGGCATTGCGGCGCTTCCGCGAGACCGATCGCGCCGTGCTGCTCGGGACGCAGATGGTCGCTAAAGGCCACCACTTCGCCGGGGTCGAGCTGGCCGCCGTCGTCGACGCCGACACCGGTCTCGGCCTGCCCGACTTCCGCGCCGAGGAGCGGACGTTCCAGCTCGTCACCCAGCTCGCCGGCCGCAGCGGCCGCGATGCACCGGGCCGCGTGCTGGTCCAGACGTTCCAGCCCGACGCGCGGCCGCTCGCGCTCGCCGCGAACCACGACGTACGGCGCTTCCTGGCCGACGAGCTGGCGCGGCGCCGCGAGCTCGGCTACCCGCCGTTCCGCCATCTGGTGCGCGTGGTCGCGGCCGGCCCGGACGAGCGCGGGCCCTCAGCACTCCTCGAGGAGCTGAAGGCTGGCCTCGGCGCCGAGGCGCTCGGGCCGGCGCCGCTCCTGCGCTTGCGTGGCAAGCACCGCGCCCAGCTCGTCTCGAAGACGGACGAGCCTCGCCGCGTCGCCGCGCGGGTCGCGCAACTACTGGCGGCGGCCGCCCCGGCGATGAGCAAGGCCGGCGTCACGGCCGTCGTCGACGTCGACCCCCAGAGCCTCTGACGCTCCCTACAATCTGAGGCGTGGCGGACGAAGAGACCGGCGAGGTCCGGAACGAGAAGCTCGACCCCGAAGCGGAGGCGCGACGGCAGCTGGCGCTCGCGCAGGTCCGGCAGTACCCGGACCCAGTCCTGCGGATGCGGGCCCGCGAGGTCGAGCAGTTCGACGGTGACCTCGGGAAGCTCGCAGAGCGGCTGACGCATCTGCTGAAAGAGGCCAACGGGCTCGGGCTCGCGGCCACGCAGATCGGCGTCCTGCGGCGCGTCTTCGCCTTCCTGCCGGACACCGAGCAGGCGCCGGTGATCGTCGTCAACCCGAGCTTCGCGGCCACCTCGGAGGAGCGCGAGAGCGACACCGAGGGGTGCCTCTCGATGCAGGGCGTCGTGATCCCGGTCGAGCGGCACGTCTCGCTGACGCTCGAGGGCAAGGACGCCGAGGGCAACGACGTGCGGCTCGAGCTCGAAGGCCTGCCGGCCCGGATCGCCCAGCACGAGCTCGACCACCTCGACGGCGTGCTGATCCTGGACCGGACGACGCCGGAGGCCAGGCGCGAGGCGCTCGGCCTGCTGCGGCCCCAGCCGATCCTGGTTCGCTAGTGCAGCTGGCGGTCGCGGCGACCGCCCCGCTCGGCGCCGACGTGCTCGAGCGCCTCGCAGCCAAGCACGACGTCGCGTACCTGCTCACGCGGCCCGACCGGCCGCAAGGACGCGGGCGGAAGCTGGCGCCGCCGCCGGCGAAGGCGACCGCGGAGCGGCTCGGGATCGAGGTGCGCCAGCCCGAGCGGCTCGACGACTTCGAGCCCGAGGTCGGCACCGTGGTCGTGGCCGCCTACGGCGTGTTGATCCCCGAGTCCGTGCTCGACCGGGCGCTGTGGTTGAACGTCCACCCATCGCTGCTCCCGCGCTGGCGTGGCGCCGCGCCGATCGAGCGTGCGCTGATGGCGGGCGACGACGAGACGGGTGTGACGATCATCGAGCTCGTGCGGGAGCTCGACGCCGGGCCGATCGCTGCGCAACGGGCGTTCGCGCTCACGCCGGAGGACAACTTCGGCACCGTCTCGGCGCGTGCCGGCGAGCTGGCGGCCGAGCTGCTCGAGCAGGCGCTGCCGGAGCCGACCCTGCGGCCGCAGCCGGCGGAAGGCGTCACGTACGCGGAGAAGATCCGGCCGGAAGACCGCGAGCTCGACTGGAGCCGCCCGCCGCAGGAGCTGGTGAACCGGATCCGCGCGCTCTCGCCACACATCGGCGCGCGCGGCAGGTTGCACGGACGGCCTGTGACGATCTGGCAGGCGCGGGTCCAGGGCGGCAAGTTCGTCCCGCTCGAGGTTCAGCCCGAAGGCGGGAAGCGCATGGACTACGACGCGTTCCTGCGCGGCTTGCGATGAACGTCTCGCCGGCGCGACAGGCTGCGTTCGAGACGGTTCGGCGCGTCTTCGAGGACGATGCCTACGCCGACCGCGCCTTTCGCGCGGCCGCCGAGGGCATCGACCCGCGCGAGCGAGCGCTTGCGCAGCGACTGGCCTACGGGACGGTTCAGCGCGTCCGCACGCTGGACCACGGGATCGAGAAGCTCGGCGGCCGTCCGGTCGCCAAGCTCGATCCTCCCGTGCTCGCAGCGCTTCGGCTGGGCGCGTACCAGCTCGCCTACTCCGAGGTCGCCGTTCACGCGGCTGTGAACGAGTCGGTCGAGCTCGTCAGGGCCGCCGGGGTCGAGCGCGCGGTCAAGTTCACGAACGCGGTCCTGCGGCGGCTGACGCTCGGGCTGCGCGAGCTCGTCGAAGCGCTGCCGGAGGAGACGCCTGTGCAGGCGGCGCTGCGCCACTCGTATCCGGACTGGGTGGCAGAGGTCTGGTGGCGCGATCTCGGGGCCGACCAGGCGCGCGAGCTGATGCGGGCGCAGAACGAGCCGCCCGAGCGGGCCGTGCGGCTGAATGCCCGCCGCCGCGGGCCGGTTGGCGGCGAGCGGGATCCCGCGATCCCGGGCGCGCTGCGGGTCGAGCGGATGGAGGATTGCGACCTTGCGGCCGGCTTCGTCTGGCCGCAGAGCCGCGGCTCCCAGCTGGCCGGGCTGGCGGTCGGAGCGCAGCCCGGGGAGCGGGTGCTCGACCTTTGCGCCGCGCCCGGCGGGAAGGCGACGCAGCTCGCCGAAAGCGCCGAGGAGGTCGTCGCGGTCGAGAAGCATCCGGGCCGCGCCCGCGAGCTCGAGGTGAACTGCAAGCTTCTCGGCGCGACCAACGTACGGGTCGTCACCGCGGACGCGCTCGCACTGCCTGACGGCCTCGGCGAGTTCGACCGCGTGCTCGTGGACGCGCCCTGCTCCGGCCTGGGCGTGCTGGCCGCGCGACCCGACCTGCGCTGGCGCGGCAAGCCGCTGCCCGAGCTGCAACGGGACCTGCTGCGCGTTGCAGCCGAGCGCGTGCGGCCGGGCGGCGCGGTCGTCTACTCGGTCTGCACGATCAATGCGGACGAGAACGAAGCGGTCGTCGACGAGACCGGTCTGCAGCTGGACCCGCTCGGCGACGAATGGCCGCAGTTCGCGCACGCCGGCCGGCCGGAGTTCCTGCTCACGCTGCCACAGCGCGACCACACCTCTGGGTTCTTCATCGCCCGGCTGCGATCATCCGCCGCGTGAGCTGGGACGACTGGATCCGCACGGTCGAGGTCGAGCCGTCGCTGTACGCGGCGGACTTCTCGCGCCTTGGCGAGCAGGTCGAGGTGCTGCTGCGCGCGGAGTGCCGCGTCTTCCACTTCGATGTCGGCGACGGCCACTTCATTCCGCCCGTGACGACGGGCCCGATCGTGCTGCAGTGGATCGCGCCGCTCGTCCACCGCGAGGGCGGCGTGCTCGACTGCCACCTGATGGTCGAGAGCCCCGAGCGGCACATCCCGGGGTTCGCCGAGGCCGGCGCCGACAGCGTCACCGTCCACTTCGAGACCTGCCCGAACCTGCCGGACGTGGTCGCGCTGGCGCGCGAGCACGGGCTGCAGGTCGGGCTCGCGTTCAATCCGGAGACCGACGTGGACGAGGCGGCGCACGCGGCGCGGGAGGCGGAGGTCGACCTGGCGCTTTGCATGAGCGTCCACCCGGGCTACTCGGGCCAGGCGTTCATCCCGGAGTCGCTCGAGCGCGTCGCGAAGCTGCGCTCGCTGGTGCCGCGCTCGATGCACGTGCAGGTCGACGGCGGGGTCGGGCCCACCAACATCGCCGAGCTGCGCGACGCCGGCGCGGAGCTGTTCGTGGCCGCAACGGCGATCTTCGGCCGCGAAGACCTGCCGCGCGCCTATCGGCGGCTGGTCGCGGCACTCGCGTGAGCCTCGAGCGCGCGCTCGAGCTCGCGGAGCGCGGACGCGGGTCGGTCGAGCCGACACACCCGCTGGTCGGCGCGGTGCTGGTGCGCGACCGCGAGGTGGTCGGCGAGGGCTGGTACGCGGGCCGCGGCTCTCCGCACGCGGAGGTCGCCGCGCTCGAAGCGGCCGGTGAGCGCGCGCGCGGGGCGACGCTGTTCGTCTCGCTCGAGCCGTGCTCGCACCACGGGTCGACGCCGCCGTGCGCTGACGCGGTCGTGGAGGCAGGTGTGGCGCGCGTGGTCGCGGCAGTCGGCGACCCGAACCCGAAGGTCGACGGGCGAGGCTTCGAGCGGTTGCGCGCGGCCGGGGTGGAGGTCGAGATCGCAGGCCTCTGGGAGGCTCGCGTGCAAAACGAGGCTTGGCGTGTCTGGGTCGCGCGCCGGCGGCCGTTCGTGACCTACAAGGTGGCGGTCACGCTCGACGGGCGCGTGACCGTGCCCGGCTCACGGTGGGTCTCGGGCGAGGCAAGCCGTCGCCGGGTGCACGAGCTGCGGGCGTCGGTGGACGCGGTCGCGGTCGGGATGGGGACGGTGCGGGCCGACGAGCCGGCACTGACGGCGCGGGATGTCGGCGCCGTCTCGCAGCCCCGCCGGCTCGCGTTCGGCCGCGGGCCGCTGCCCGAGGGGTCGGAGCTCGAGTTGCTCAGCGGGCCGCTCGAGGAGGAGCTGCGAGCGCTGGCGGCGGACGGCGTGCGCTCACTGCTGCTGGAAGGCGGCCCGACGCTCGCGGCCTCGTTTCTCTCGGCCGACCTGGTGGACAAGCTGCTGGTGTTCGTCGCCCCGACGCTTGCCGGCGAGGGCGCGGGGCCGGTCACCGCGCTCCCCGAGCCGCGGGCGCTGCACCACCTGACGTCGGAGGCGGTCGGGGAGGACGTCCTCCTCACGGCCTATGTTCACGAGCCTTGATCCGCGCGGTTCCCGTACTACGGTTCGCCCGGCCTCCTCCCCGATGCGAGCGTATCCGGGAGCGGCGCACGTGTCTGTGCCGCTTTGTGCCGAGAGCGTGACGGGGCATCCAGAGGGACCGGGCTAGGCTTCGAAGCGTGTTCACCGGGATCGTCCGCGAGCGCGGCCGCGTCGTCTCCGCCGAACGGAATGGCGGCGGTGTGCGCCTGCGAATCAGCGCCGCCGAGACCGCACAGGCGGCTCCCGGTGACTCGATCTCCGTCAGCGGCTGCTGCCTCACCGTCACCACGGCCGACGGCGACGCGCTTGAGTTCGATGCCGTCCCGGAGACGATCGCGCGCACGACTCTCGGCGCGCTCGAGCCAGGGGCCGAGGTGAACCTCGAGCCGGCGCTGCGCGCGGGCGAGCCGCTCGGCGGCCACTTCGTCCAGGGCCACGTCGACGGCCGCGCGCAGGTCGCCTCCCTCGAGCCGGACGGCCAGGGCGCGCGTCTGCGCCTGGAGCTCTCGGCCGAGCTCCACCGCTACTGCGTAGAGAAGGGCTCGATCGCGGTCGACGGCGTCTCGCTGACGATCGCCGCCCTCCACGACGACGGTGTCGAGCTCGCGCTCGTCCCGTTCACCCTCGAGCACACGACCCTCGGCGGGCTCGACCCCGGCGACGAGGTCAACGTCGAGGTCGATCTGCTCGCGAAGTACGCCGCGCGGCTCGCCTCGGCCTGAGGGATACGATCCGCGCGATGGACTCCACCGAGCACGCCACCGCCTTCGCCACCGTCGAGGAGGCGATCGACGACATTCGCCACGGCAGGTTCGTGGTCGTCGTCGACGCGGCCGACCGCGAGAACGAGGGCGACCTGACGATCGCGGCGCAGTTCGCCACGCCGGAGGCGATCAACTTCATGGCCACCCACGGCCGCGGGCTGATCTGCCTCTGCCTGACCGAGGAGCGCTGCGACGAGCTGCGGCTCCAGCCGATGGCCGAGCGCAACGAGACGCCGTTCGGAACGGCGTTCACGGTCTCGGTCGAGGCGCGCGAGGGGATCTCCACCGGCATCTCCGCGCAGGACCGGTCCCGCACGATCCAGGTCGCGATCGACCCGAGCAAGGGCCCCGGCGACCTCGTTCAGCCTGGTCACGTCTTTCCGCTGCGGGCGCGCGCGGGCGGCGTGCTCCGGCGAGGTGGGCAGACCGAGGCCGCCGTCGACCTCGCCCGGCTCGCGGGCCTGAACCCAGCCGGCGTCGTCTGTGAGGTGATGAACGAGGACGGGACGATGGCGCGCGTGCGGGACCTGATCCCGTACTGCGAGGAACACGGGCTGAAGCTCGTCACCGTCGCCGACCTGATCGAGTACCGCCGCCGGCACGAGAAGCTCGTCGAGCGGACGACCTCGGTGCGTCTGCCCACCGCCTACGGCGAGTTCACCGCCGTCGCCTTCTGCGAGAAGCTGACCGGCAAGCACCACCTCGCGCTGGTCAAGGGCGACGTCGAGGGCGTAGCCGACGTGCTCGTCCGCGTGCACTCGGAGTGCCTGACCGGCGACGTCTTCCATTCGTTGCGCTGCGACTGCGGCGAGCAGCTCGACCACGCGCTGCGTCAGATCGCGGCCGAGGATCGCGGCGTGCTGCTCTACATGGCGCAGGAGGGCCGCGGGATCGGCCTGCTCAGCAAGCTGCGCGCCTACGAGCTGCAGGAGCAGGGGCTCGACACGGTCGAGGCCAACCTCGAGCTCGGCTTTGCAGCCGACGCGCGCGAGTGGGGGATCGGCAACCAGATCCTCGCCGACCTGGGGCTCTCGACGATCCGGATCCTGACGAACAACCCGAAGAAGATCAGCGGGCTCGAGGGCTTCGGGCTGACGGTGGTCGAGCAGGTGCCGATCGAGGTGCCACCGAACGCCGAGAACCGCCGTTACCTCGCCGCGAAGCGCGACAAGCTCGGGCACCGGCTGCACCACCAGGACCTGCGCTTCGACCCGGAGAGCTCGTGAGCGACGGCCTCGATCAGCCCCGGCTCGGCCTGAACGAGGAGCCGGAGGAGGAGCGGCGCGAGGACGTCTGGGAGGGCCCGGACGCCGAGCCCGAGCCAGAGCCCGAGCCGGAGCCGGAGGCGGACGAAGAGCCCGCGCCCGCGGAGCCCGAGGAAGCGGAGGACGTCCCCGCCGAGGAAGACGAGCTCCCGCGGCTGCGCGGCCCCGAGCACGCCGGCGGCGAGCTGCAGATCCCCGACGGCTACGGCGTGATCGAGGGCGAGCCGACCGGCAACCGGCGCGCGGTCGGGATCGTTGTCGCCCGCTTCAACGGCGAGCTGACCGGCGAGCTCCTGCGCCGCGCCCTCGACGAGCTCGAACGGCTCGGCGTGGGCCGCGAGGCGGTTACGGTGATTCCGGTCCCCGGCGCGTTCGAGCTGCCGCTGGCCGCGATGGCGCTGGCCAAGACGCGCCGCTACTCCTGCATCGTCGCGCTCGGCGCGGTGATCCGCGGCGAGACGCCGCATTTCGAGTACGTGGCGAGCGAGGCGGCGAGCGGGCTGCAGCTAGCGGGCCTCGAGACCGGCGTGCCGGTCGCCTTCGGCGTGCTCACGGTCGAGAACGAGGAGCAGGCCCGCGCCCGGCTCGACAAGGCGCCCGAGGCGGTCCGCACGGCACTCGAGATGGCGGACGTCTTCTCCCAGTTGCGCGCAGCTGCGGGCGCCGTGCAGCAGTAGCTAGACTCCTCCGCCGATGTCCAAGGTCTGCGCGATCTGCGGGAAGAAGCCCGGTTTCGGCAACAACCGGAGCCACTCCATGGTGGCCACGAAGCGGCGCTTCAATCCCAACCTCCAGCGTGTGCGCGTCTTGCTCCACGGCAAGGCGACCCGCGCGTACGTCTGCACGCGCTGCCTCAAGGGCAACAAGGTTCAGAAGGCCGTCTGAGCCCGCAACCTCCGGGCGGCGGAGGCTCGTCTAACGACGGATGGCGGAGACGGCGCTCACCATTCCCTCCGAGCTCGGGCGGATTTCGATCGCGCCCCAGGCGATCGCGCAGATCGTCGGCCGTGTCGCCGCTGAGTGTTACGGCGTGGTCGGCATGTCGCTGCGCGCGCCGGTGCCTGCGCGGAAGCGGGTCACACGCCTGCTCCCTAAGGGGAAGCCGCTGCGCGGGATCGTCGTCCGCAACGTCGACGGGGCGGTCGCGCTCGAGCTCTACGTCGTGATCGCCTACGGGCTCAACCTGGCCGAGGTGGCCGCGACCGTGCGCTCGCAGGTCGGCTATGAGGTCGAGCGGCTGACCGGGCTGCGCGTCGCGTCGGTCGACGTGCACATCCAGAACGTGAAGCGAACCGCGTGAGCGAGCTCGAGACTCTGCGCCGCCTCGCCCACGGGGCGCTCGCCGCGCTCGGGCAGAGTCGCGAGCGCATCGACGACCTGAACGTCTACCCCGTTCCCGACGGGGACACGGGCACGAACCTGACGCTGACGGCGCGCGGGGTGGTCGAGGCGCTCGACGCCTCGACCGCGACCGACCGGCAAGCGCTGGCGCACGAGGCGACGCGCGCTGCGCTGATGTCCGCCCGCGGCAACTCGGGGGTGATCCTCTCGCAGATCGTCCGCGGCGCGGCAGACGCGCTGGCCGAGTCCGACGACCTCGCCCGTGCCTTCCGCGGGGCGAGCGACGAGGCGTATGCGGCGGTTCGCAAGCCCGTGGAAGGGACGATGCTGACGGTCATTCGTGAGCTCGCCGAGGCAGCAGAGGCAGCGCCGCCGCTGGAGAAGGTCGATCTGCTCGCGCTGCTGGTCGAGCGCGGCGACGAGGCCGTCGCCCGCACGCCCGAGCAGCTCGAAGTGCTCCGTGAGGCGGGCGTAGTGGACGCCGGCGGAGCGGGCCTGGTCGAGCTCGTCCGCGGTCTTGCCGCAGCCGCTGCCGGCAAGGAGCCCATTGCTCCGGCCGCGGCGGCGCCCAGGCTCTCGCTCGAGGCGGTGCACCAGGAGCCCTCGCGCTACCGCTACTGCACGACCTTCGTGGTCGAGGGCGACGCGCTCGACGCGGAGGCGCTGGAGCCAGAGTTCGAGCGGCTCGGCGACTCCCTGCTCGTCGTCGGCGACCCGTCGGCGCTGAAGGTGCACGTCCACACCGACGACCCGGGCGCGGCGCTCTCGCTCGGCACGCGCGCGGGGACGATCGAGGGCGTCGAGATCAACGACATGCACCGCCAGACCGAGGAGCGCGAGGAGCGGCTACTGGCGGCGCTGCCGGGCGGCGCGTCGCGCTCGGCCGTCGTCGCCGTGGTCGCCGGTGACGGCAACCGGCGCCTGTTCGAGGACCTCGGCGCGCAGCGAATCGTCGAGGGCGGTCAGACGATGAACCCGTCCACGGCCGACCTGCTCGCGGCCGTCGACACGACCGCCGCGGACGAGGTCGTGCTGCTGCCGAACAATCCGAATGTCGTCCTGACGGCCGAGCAGGCGGCGCGAGTGGCGGGCAAGCCGGTGCAGGTCGTGCCGACCGAGTCGATCCCTGCCGGTCTCGCGGCGCTCGTCGCCTTCCTCGGCGAGCGCTCGGCCGAGGAGAACGCCGACGCGATGCGCGAGGCGCTGGCCGGGGTCGTCACCGGCGAGATCGCGGTCGCCTCGCGCGACGCCACGGCCGACGGTGTCTCGGTGCGCGAGGGCGAGTTCCTGGGTCTGCTGGACGGCAAGGCAATCGTGGCCGGCCCCGGCCTGGACGAGGTGGCGCGCGCGCTGATCGACCGCCTGCTGTCCGAGCCGCGCGACGTGCTCACGCTCCTGCGCGGTGAGGGCGCCCCGTCGCTGAACGGCTTGCTCGACGAGCTCGCCAAACAGCATCCCGAGCTCGAGCTGGACGTGCACGACGGCGGGCAGCCCCACTACCCGCTGCTCCTCTCCGCTGAGTAGTCTCGACAGCGTGAGCGAGCCGATCCGGGTCGTCCTCGTCGAGGACAACAAGGTCTTCCGCGAGGCGCTCGAGCTGCTGCTCGGGCTGCGCTCCGACATGGAGGTCGTCGCCTCTGTCCCCGACGGCAGCGACGCCGCCGAGGTTGCCGCGCGGCTGAAGCCGGACGTCGTGCTGATGGACTACCGGCTCCCGGGGCTCGACGGCGTCCAGGCAACGCGCGCGGTCAAGGAGGCTTGGCCAGCGGCGGCAGTCGTCTGCCTGACCGCCTCCGCCAACCTCCGCGAGCGCGACGCGTTGCTGGAGGCGGGCGCGGTCGGATGCCTGCGCAAGGACGACGGCCTCGACGCGATCATCGCCGCGATCCACGACGCGGCCCGGCCGAAGGCCGCCTAGTGCAGCTGACGGCCGAGAACACCGCGATCGTCGTCGACTCGACCGCCGACTTCCCCGAGGCGCCGGAGCGCTTTCTCAACTGGCGGGTCGTGCCGCTCTACGTGCGCTTCGGCGACGAGAGCTTCCGTGACTACGTCGAGCTCTCGCCGGAGCAGTTCTACGCCCGGCTGCGCACGGCTTCCGAGACGCCGTCGACCTCGCAGCCGACGCCGGGCGACTTTCTCGCCGCCTACGAGGAGCTCGCGGCGTACGAGCGGATCCTCTCGATTCACATCGCGGCGAAGCTCTCGGGCACGATCGAGAGCGCGCGCGCCGCGGCCCGCGAGCTGGGCGACGAGCGCGTGCGGACGATCGACTCCGAGAGCGCGTCAGCGGCGATCGCGATGCTCGGGCTCGCGATCCAGCGGCGGCTCGAGCAGGGCACGACCGACGAGGAGGTCGACGCGCTCGTCGAGCGCTACCGCAGCGAGGCCGGCCTGCTCTTCACCGTCGACACGCTCGAGTTCCTCGCGCGCGGCGGCCGCATCGGCCGTGCTCGTGCCTGGGCCGGCGAGCTGCTGAACATCAAGCCGATCCTGTCGATAGAGGACGGCGAAGTGCTGCCGGTCAAGCGCGTGCGCGGGAACCGCAAGGCGTTCCTCGAGTTCGCCAAGGTCTTCGAGTCGAGCTCGGTCGACCGTCCGAGCCTGCGCGTCGGGATCGCCCATGCGGAGGCGCCGGAGCGGGCCGAGGCGCTGCGCCAGCTTGTGCGCGACAAGCGGCCCGCCGCCGAGATCGAGGTGGTCACGACTCTCGGCCCGGTCGTCGGCACCCACGCCGGGCCCGGAACGATCGGGTTCTTCTGGTACGACGACGGGTGATGCCCTTCCTAGACTGACCGCCGTGGCGAAAGGCTTCGCAGGAATCGAGCCGCCCGCGGCCTGGCCGCGGCTGCGAGGAACACCGAGGCCAGAGCGCGCGGAGCAAGCGGTCTCGTCGCTCCAGGGCGTCGGGCCGGCGCTCGAGAAGAAGCTCGCCAAGCTCGGCCTGCGCACGGTCCGCGACCTGCTCGAGCACCGGCCGCACCGCTACGAGGCGGCCGTGCCGGAGCGCCGGATCGCCGACCTGCTAGCCGAGGAGGAGGCCGCGATCGCC
>DATIOF010000057.1:0-16871 GCA_035473395.1 Gaiellaceae bacterium | reverse complement strand
GTGCTCGTCGAGGCGGCTCAGTCGGTCGTCGACGGGACTGCCTGAGAGTCGGCTAGTGCTGCTCGACCAACGGGTCGCGCACGTCGGGCAGATCGAATGGGAGAGCGTGTACTGAGAGTCGATCGCCTCGAGCGCCGCGTGAGGCGCGAGGACCCACTCGTCGTCGACCTCGACGCGCCCGCACCAGGCGCAGGTCGTGATCAGATCACCGGCCTCGTAGTCCGCCAGAATGCGCTTCGTCACCTCGCTGGCAACCACGAGCGACTCCTTTGCCTTCTCCCGCTCGCCAGGAGCGAGCACACGTGGAACCAGCGTACTCCTAGGAGGCGAGCGAAGCGAGCTTTTTAGCTCGCCGGCGCGCTCTGACGGCTGACCGCCACCGCCGCTGTCTGCGCGGCAAGGGCCACCAGCGTGGCAAGGAGGAACACGGCAGCGATTCCGAGGCCGTGGATTCCGAGGCTCACCGTCAGACAGAAGAGCGCATACGCGAAGAAGCCGAGCGTCATCCCCCGCAGGAGCCGAACAGCCTCCAGCGGGCCGCTCTGGGCGAGCGTGAACGCGGCGAGCACCGGTGTGATCACCGGAAACGCGGCGACCAGGCCGCTGAGGTGCGGCCCGAGCAGTCGCGCGGCCGCCGTCACGGAGACGACCGGGACGACAGCGCAGGCCGCGCGCAAGGCGAGGTCGTAGCGCGGGTAGGTCTGAGGCTCTGCCGACGCCCGCGCCCCGCGCGGTAGTAGCACGAGCCCGCCGACGCAGGCACCGCAGGCGAGCGTGAAGGCCACAACCGGTCCCACGTGGACCGGGCTCAGCGCGACGATCACGGCCGCGAACGACCCCCAGCCGGCCGCAAGCGCCCACGGCCACGATGCGCGCAGGCAGACCCAGGCGAAGGCGAGCACGAACACGACGAGCGCGACGATGCCGAGCAAGGTTCCCGTCGCCGCGCTCCGGGCGAACGAGTGCCCGTGATCGAGCGCAAGCACGAGCAAGATCGGCCCCGCGATCGCCGGCAACCCGGCCACGACTCCCGCGACCACCACACCGAACCGGCGCGAGATGAGCGAGGTGGCGACCACGAAGGTCGGCGCGAGCAGAACCTTCAGCGCCAGCACCGTCACGCCGACAGCCTCACCAGCCGCACACTAACGTCGCTCCAGGCGGTTACGTTTCGCATCGATGGCGACTCGAGAAGCGACCTGTCACTGCGGCCAGCTCCGCCTCACCGTCGACGACGAGCCGTTCGCCGTCTCGATCTGCAACTGCCTGGCCTGCCAGCGCCGCACCGGGAGCGCCTTCGGGATGCAGGCCGGCTTCAAGGCGGACCAGGTCACCGTCGAGGGCCGCTACAACGATTACTCGCGCATCTCGGACCAGCCGGACCGTAAGGAGCACGTCTTCCACTTCTGCCCCGACTGCGGCTCCCAGGTCTTCTACACCGAGCCGACCGAGCCCGAGCTGGTCGTCGTCTCGGTCGGCGCCTTCGCCGACCCGACCTTTCCGCCGCCGACCGAGTCCGGCTACGACACGAGGCGGCACGCCTGGATCGGGCTGCCTGAGTCGGTCGCACGCCATGCCGCCGAGGTGTGGGAGACGGCGCAGCCGCTCTACGAGGCCGGCAAGTACGCCGAAGCGGCCGACCGCGGGCGCGAGCTGCTCGAGGCCTACCCCGACAACGGCATGCTGCTCTACAACACGGCGTGCGCCGAGAGCCTCGCCGGCCGAACGGCCGACGCGCTCGAGCACCTTGCGCGCGCGGCCGAGCAGTGGGACGGCGTCCGCGCGATGGCGAGCGGGGACTCCGACTTCGATCCGATCCGCGACGAGCCCGCCTTCGGCGAGCTGATCCGCGACTAGAAGGAGAGCAGGCCCGGCTGGGTGAGCCGGGCCTGCATGTGCTTCCTGTCGAGCGGTTACCCCGTGCAGCCGGCGATGGTGCCCGTCGGCTCGCAGTTGTCCACTTGGTTGGCGGTGACCGTCGTGTGGTCGAGCGTCACCGCTCCGCCGTTGTTGAAGATGCCGCCTCCGTGCGAGGCGTTGTTGTGGCGCACTTCGCTGTGCTTGAGCGTAAGCGTCCCGCCGATCAGCGGCGGCGGCCCGGGAGGCAGGGGCACGCCGTTCGCGATACCGCCACCGTAGCCACCGGCGCGGTTGTCGTTCACCTCGCTGTGGTCGATGGTGAGGACCGCCGGTGTCGTGCCGGGCGGGCCCTCCGAGTTGAGGATCCCGCCCCCCGAGCCGAAGATGCCGCTCGCGGCAGCGGTGTTCCCGTTCAGCTCGGAGTGCTTCACGATCATCGACCCGTGGTTGACGATCCCGGCACCGATGCCACGTGGGGTGGTGTTGTGATCCACCTGGCTGTGGTCGATCACGGCGTCGCTGCCGTTGGCAATGCCGCCCGCGGCGATGGGCGGACCCTCGCCACCGGGGCCGCCGGTGGCCGTGTTCCCATTGACCTGGCTGTGGTCGACTCTCAGATGGGCCACGCTCGAGCTGCCAGCGTTCCCACTGGAGATCCCGCCCCCGTTGAGCGAGGTGTTCCCATTGACCTCGCTGTGGTCGACCGTGACCGATCCGAGCAGGTTCTGGATGCCGCCACCTCCGGCGTGCGGGGCGGTGTTGCCGTTCACCTCACTGTGGTTCACGGTCAGCACGCTGTCGGTGCTGGTGAAGTTGAAGTAGTCGCCGCTGGCGATCCCGCCGCCGACGAACCCCTGCGCCGTGTTGCCGTTCACCTCGCTGTTGTTCAGCGTCACGGTGCCCACGAGGTTGGCGATCCCGCCGCCGCCCAGTCCGTCGTTCCCCGAGGCCGTCTGCTGGTTGCCGGTCACGGAGCTGTCGTTCAGGGTGAGCGTGGCCGGGCTCGACGGATCGAAGGTGGCGCTGGCGATGCCACCGCCCGCCGCAGCTGCGGAGTTGCCGGTCACGCTGCTGTGACCCAGGCTCACGGTGCCGCCGACGTTTGCGATCCCGCCGCCGAAGTCCTGGGCCGAGCCACCGGTGACCGTCAGATCGTGAAGCGACAGGTTCCCACCGGGGCCGTCGACCTCGAAGACCCGCACCGAGCCGGTCCCGTCGATCGTCGCGTCGCGGCCGTTCACCGTGATCTTGGTCATGATCACAGGCAGCCCGTTCTCGCCGTTGTCGGCGGTCGTCAGGTTGTAGTGGCAATGCGAGGCAAGGTTCAGCGTGCCGCCGCCGGCCGAGTTGGCGGCGTTGATAGCCGCCACCAGGGCAGCCTGGCCCGCGCACGGCACGTTCGCGGGTGGTGGCGGAGGCTTCGCCGCCGCGGTCGCCACGACGAGCAGCGCCGCCATCAGAGCGCCCGCCGCGGCCGCTGCGATCCGAGTCCGCCATCCGACCGAGGACCAGAACATTCCGTCCATCTCTCTCTCCCGTCGGTTGTAAGTTCGGTTCCCCCGCCCGGCGCGACCTGCGCAAGGCCCGAAAAGACCGGCCGCGCGCCTGCGAGGAACCTATCGGACCCGACGAGCCCGCCTTCAGCGAACGGACAGGCGCTCAGAAACGGTGCCAGCCCGATCCGCGACGAGCCCGCCTTCCGCGAGCTGACGCGGGATTAGCTCGGCTTAGCCCCGGCGCCGCACCCCTAACCGCTTGGCAGCTCCTCCCCGCCCTTTGACGCTTCCAGCGCAAGCCGGTCGAGTAGATCCGTGAGCAAGGCAGGGTCTTCCACCATCGGGAAGTGTCCGGTGGGGATCTCGATCGGCTCGATGCCGAGCAGCTCACGCGCGACGAATCGCTCCCATTCCGGCGTGAAGAACTCGTCATAGCTCGCCAGGATCAGCGCCGTTGGGACATCGGGATGCTCGGCGAGCGGATACTCCCCGGCCGCGACCGCTCCGGGCCGGAGCCGCTGTGCGAGCCGCCGCGCGGTTTCTTCGGGCAGCCGCGGATACATCGCCGCGATCGCAGCGTCCGGGTCCCAGACGATCCGGCCCTGAGCGTCTCTGGGCGGGAACGGGAACCCTTCTCGAAAGACCGGCGGCGCGTCGTCAGGCGCCGCGAACGAGCCGAACCGCGGACAGAGGTAGACGAGGAGCAACGGGTCGCACTCGGCAGCCACCAGCGCCCCCTCGGCCGAGCCGACCGAATGGGCGACCACGACGACTGGGCCTTCGACGTTCGCGATCGCCGCGATCGCCGGGCGCGCCCGGTCTGCGCCGGTCGCGGCGGGGTCGTCGAACGGCAGATCCGGCGTGACCGCGTCGTGGCCTCGCGCCCGCAGGCCCTCGACGACCGGCGACCAGCAGGAACCGTCGTGCCAGTTCCCGTGGATGAGACAAAAGGTGGCCACGAGCGGTGTATCGCATCTCGTGACCCTTCACGCAACTCGTTCGCCTAGGACGAGGTGAGCATCGAACGAGACTCCGCACGAGCCTCGCGCCACCAGATCACCTCGTACGCGTGCAACCCGAGCCAGATCACGGTGACCAGCGCCAGCGCGGCGAGCGCCGGCACCGCGGTCGCGAGCGGGAGCACGAGCAACAGGAGGATCGCCGCTGTGAACCGACCACGGCTCAGCGCCAAGCGCCTCTCGATCCGCGACCGGACGGCCGAGTACGCGAGCAGGTAGAGGGCGCTCCCGCCGCAGAGGGCGAACGCCGGGGCGGAATCGAGCTCGTCCCCGACGTGGCCGACGATCACCTTCATCGAGAACGCGAACAGCACGATCCCCACGATCATCGGCAGGTGCGTGTAGGCGTACAGGTCGCGAGAGAGCGCCGCGCGCTCGGGGCCCTCCCGCTCCGCGAGCGTGCGCGCGGCGCGAATCGAGAAGAAATCGAAGTACGCAAGCCAGAACGACGTGGCGACGAGCAGGCCGAGAACGGCGGCCACCACCTCGCCGAGCGCGATCGTCGTCGCGCCGATGCCGATCGCGACGAACGCCTCGCCGATGGCAATGATGATCACGAGGCCGTACCGCTCTGTGAGGTGCGTCGGGAAGACCCGCCAGCCGCTCGACCCGCTCAGCCCCGCGCCGACGTACGTGGTCAACAGCGCGGCGACCCAGAGCCAGATGCGAGCGCCGTCCGCGAAGCCGAAGCCGGCGATCAGGATCAGCGTCGCGCCGACCAGCGTCCACGGCGCCAGCCGGAACACGGCAGCGAGCAGGTCGCGGTCGCCGCGGGCGGCAAGCGCGTAGAGGGCCAGATGGAGTGCGACGACGAGCAGGAAGCACGCGCCGAAGAGCACGCCGTCATCGTCGAACACGCCCGGCACCGCGAGCGCCGCAAGAAACATGGCGATCAGCACGACGAGCAGCGCGGCTCCGACGAATCCTTCCTCGGGATCGACGGTGTTCGTCAGCCAGGCGTAGGCCGTCCAGGGCCACCAGAGCGCCGCGAGGACGAGCACGCCACGACCGATCCCGGCGAACGTCGGATCGTTGGTCAGCAGGGTCGTGACCTGCGTGAACGCGAACACGAAGACGAGATCGAAGAAGAGCTCTCGCGGGGTGACGCTGTGCTCGTGATCGACTGCCGTGGCGGGCATCGCCCGCGACCTTACTGTGGCGTAAGGTTGATCTCAGAGGCGAGGGCCGTTGATTCAGCGCAAGGAGAACACGCATTGACTTCAAAGTCCGAGGCCATGAGGGCTGACCCAACCAAGGGAGAGAGCGTCGCAGACCGGCTGCGAGCACTCGGTACCCGGGGCGTCCTTGTTCAGATGGCGGAACGTGGGCAGATCATCGAGCTGCGCTGCGAGATGCCGAGCTGCTACTGCCACAAGGGTCGGGGCTACTTCGAGCCGAGATCCACTCCCCTAACCGCTTGGGCGCCTTCGCCCGACCACTACCCGCGGCTGAAGGCCGACGGTGGTCACCTCGTCCCTTCGAACGTCCGGCTCGGTCACGTGCGTTGCAACAAGATGGACTACGGCTGGCGAGTGCGGATCAGAACGCTGCTCGAGAAGGGGATGTCGCTCGAGCAAATCGCCGAGCAGCTGAACCGCAAACAGGTACGACGTCCGCACGGAAGTCAGACCTGGACGGCTCGAGCGGTGCGGAAGGCGTTCGTCTCTTAGCTGCGCCTACGAGCAGCGGCGCCTCTCGGCGCCGCTGCGAAGTGGAGGCGGCGGGAATCGAACCCGCGTCCGAGGTCGCACCGGACAGTGCGTCTACAAGCTTAGGCTCCCGTTGAGTTTCGCCCGGCGGCCGGTTGGGAGCCGACCAACCTCCGGGCTAGCCATCCTTTGGTGTCGCGCTTCGGGCGATTGGCTCTCCCTAGGCGCCGAGCCCGTTTCTGACGCCGCTACCCGAGCCACGGGCCGAGCTCGGAGCGACGCGCTTCGCTACGGGTTAGGCAGCGAGAGCGAGTGCGTTTGTGTTCTTCGCACTTGCGTTGTGTCCCGGTTGTTTTAGGAGGCCGACCGGGGACCTCCGCTTGCAGCTCTGCCGGAGAACCGACCACGTCGAAACCAGGTCGCCCCCGTATGTCAGCCCAATTGTAGCGGCGAGCCGCCGCGCCGCCCGTGCGCCATGACCTCTGCGGCGGGCAGCTCGAAGACGAACATCGAGCCCTTGCTCCCGTTCGGCTCGGCCCAGATGCGTCCGCCCATGCGGTCGATCAGCTCGCGACAGATGTAGAGGCCGAGACCGGTCCCACCCACCCCGCGGGTCATCTGGGGATCGGCGCGGTAGAACTTCTCGAAGATCTGCTCCTGGTCTTCCGGCGCGATGCCAAGCCCCTCGTCTCGTACGTGGAAGCGGAGAAAGCCGTCGCGCTCCTCGATGCCGACCTCGACGCGGCCGCCGTCGGGTGAGTACTTGATCGCGTTCTCGACGAGGTTGACGAGCACCTGGCGGACCTTGTCGGCATCGGCGGCGACCTGGGGCATGCTCCCCGAGGCCTCGACCTCGAGCGTGACGGACGGCGGCGCGTGCATTCGCGTCGCCTCGACAACGCGCTCGACGAGGTCGCCGGCGTCGAAGGGCTCGGATTCGAGGTCGAGCCGCCCCGAGTCGAGCTGGTTCGCGAGCAAAATCTCGTTCACGATCCGGCCCAGCCGCTCGGACTCGTCGGCGATTAGCGAGACGAAGCGCTCGCGCCCGGTCTCGTCGAGCGCGAAGTCGTGGCGGAGCAGCGTTTGCGCCGCGCCGTAGACGGCGGCCAGCGGGGTTCGCAGCTCGTGCGAGGCGGTGGCGATGAAGTCGGCCTTGATCTCCTCGAGGCGGCGCGTGTCGGTCAGGTCGCGGAACGCGTACACCGTGCCGCCGAAGAAGCGCACGCCGGAGATCGCGATCCAGCGTTCGCCGCGTGAGGTCTCGATCGGGATCAGGACCTCGTCGTGGCCCGGGTCGGGTGACGCGGAGACGGGGACGCGCTCGACGGCGGTCTTCCAGCCGGGGATCGCCTCGGCCGCGGGGCGGCCGATGACCTCGCCTGCGGGGATGAACGTGATCGCCTCCGCGGCGGGGTTCCAGAGCCGGACGACGTCGGTGCGGTCGAGCAGCAGGATGCCGTCCGCGACGTGCTCGAGCACCCAGGCCGCGTCCGAGCGCTGCTCGACCTCACGGTAGAGCCGCGCGCGATCGAGCGCGAGGCCAAGCCGTGCGGCGAGGTCCTCGGCCAGCGCGACGTCCTCGGACGAGTACGCCGGCCCGCGCTTCGTGCGTGCGAGCGTGAGCACGCCGAGCCGTTGTTTGCGTGCCCCCAGCGGAACGGAGACGACCGAGCGCGCCTCGAGGTCGCCAAGCGACACGCCCTCGGCGTTCGAACGCTCGTCGAGGGGCGGGCGCACGCTGGTGCTGCCTTGCTCGAGGACAGCCCGAACCTCGGTTTCCGGCTCGTCGGCGGGCACGCGTCCGTCGTCCGGGCTGGTCGTCGCCCCGCGCGCGACTGCCGTGCGGCCAAGATCGCTGGCCTCGTCGACGACGTCGATCAGGCACCAGTCGGCGACATCGACCACGATCATCTCCGCTACTCGCATGAGTGCCCCGTCGAGGTCGACCCCGGCCGTGATCTCGTTCCCGACGTGGCGGAGCAGGTCCAGCCGCGCGCGCCGCTCAGCGCTCTCGGAGGCGGCCTCTCGCTCGGCAGACTGGAGCAGCTCGCGCCGGTCGTCGCCGCGCTTCAGCTCTCCCACGTCGCGCAGGAAGGTCTGGACGTAGAGGGGCTCCCCTTTCGAGTCGCGCACCGTGGCGCTGTCCTCGCGCACCCAGACGGCGCGGCCGTCCCGCGCGAGGAAGCGGTACTCGAGCGAGCGAACCGGAGCGCCGGTGTTCGCGTGCTCGAGCTCGAGCACGACGCGCTCGCGATCGTCGGGATGCAGCAGATTGACGTGCAGGTCGGGCTGCTCGGCCCACTCCGACGGGGAGTAACCCGTCACCTCCGCGATCGACGGGGAGACGTAGAGCGTCTCTGAGCGGTCGCCGGGCGCGGTGAGCCACGTCACGAGCGGCAGGCCGTCGAGCAGGGCGCGGTGTCTCGCCTCGGCGGTCTCGAGCTCCTCGATCCGCGCCTGCTCCCGCGAGCGCGCGCGTCTCGCCAAGAGCAGCGCGATGGTCGCGCCGGCCAGGAAGGTCACCGCTGCGACGAGGATGCGCTCCCAGCGCTCGGGCAGCAGGACGAGCAGGACAGCGGCCGCCGCGGCCAAGACAAGGGCGGAAACGGCGATAAGCCCAGGACGGGTGCGGTACTTCTGGAGAGACAACACGGCGGCTTTCACCAGGGTAGCTCCCGGCCCGGAGGGCCACAACCCCGGCTGCGCAGTCCCTATGGTTGAGCGCAATGATCGAAGTCGCCCCTGTCGCGGGCGAGGCCGACGAACGGCTCTCGCTCGGCGCCTACCTCGAGACGTGGCCGCACGAGAGCTTCGGCCTGCCCGAGGTGCAGTCGTTCAAGGCGGGCCTGCTCGACCACGCCGACCTGCTCGCGCGCCAGGACGGCATCGTGCTCGGCAGCGGGTTCGCGGCGCTCTTTCCCGGCCTCCCGGACAGCCCGCGTGTGCTGATCACCGTTCCACCGGGGCAGCGAGGCCGCGGGGCCGGCACCGCGCTCTACTCGGCCGTCTCGGACTGGGCCCGGGAGCGCGGGCTTACGACGCTCGAGGCGGTGCTCACCGACAACGACCCGGAAAGCCTCGCATTCGCAGAGCGACGCGGCTTCGTCCAGGAACGGCACGAGAAGGGCGTCGCGCTCGACCTGACGGCGATCGAGCCGCCGCCCGTCGAGCCGCCGCCGGGCGTCGAGATCGTCACCTGGGCCGAGCGGCCCGAGCTCGCTCACGGCCTGTTCGAGGTCTCGGTCGAGACCTCGACGGACGTGCCTGGCTACGAGGACGAGCAGCACGAGCCGTTCGAGGCCTGGCTCGAGCACGACATGCAGGGCCCGGGCGACCGGCCCGAGGCGACGTTCGTCGCGGTCGCGGGCGACGAGGTCGTCGGCTACGCGAAGTTCTCCATCTCGAGCACGTCGACGACGAGCGCCTACCACGACCTGACCGCGGTCAGGCGCGCCTGGCGGGGCCGGGGTGTGGCCCGTGCGCTGAAGTGCGCGCAGATCGGCTGGGCGAAGGCGAACGGCTACGAGCTGCTGCGGACGACGAACGACGAGCGCAACACGCCGATGCGCCGGCTGAACGAGCAGCTCGGCTACCGGCCCTGGATCGGGCGGCTCTTCCTGCGCGGGCCGCTCGCGTGACCGACACGATCGAGACTGAGCGGCTCGAGCTGGTCTGGCTCTCGCCGCAGCTGGTCGAAGCGATCCTCGACGGCCGTCACGACGGGCTCGGCTTCGCCGTCCCGGACGACTGGCCCGACGCGCATGACCGCCGCTTCCTCGCCTTCCGGCTGCGGCAGATGAGCGACGACGAGGCCCTCGGTCGCTGGCTGGTGCGGGGAATCGTCCTGCCCGAGACGCGCGAGCTGATCGGTCACGTCGGCTTCCACGGGCCGCCCGGGATCAACTCGCTGAAGGCGCCGGACGCGGTCGAGGTCGGCTACACGATCTTCCCGGAGCACCGGCGCAAGGGCTACGCGACCGAGGCCGTGGTCGGCCTGCTCGGCTGGGCCCGCGCCGAGGGGATCCACCGCTTCGTCGCCTCCGTCGGGCCCGAGAACGAGCCGTCGCTTGCGATCGTGCGGCGGCTCGGCTTCGTCGAGGTCGGCCGCCACTGGGACGACGAGGACGGCGAGGAGCTCGAGTTCGAGCTCAGGTCTTCCGGCTGAGGAAGCCGGCGCCGAGCATCCCGCGGACGAGGCCGATCGCATCGCCCTCGAGCACGCCGCGATCGATCTGGCGGGCACGGGCCTGCTCCTCGACGACGCGCTTTAGCTTGCGCATGCCGTCGAGGCCGGTGAGCAGCTCGAGCGTCACCGGATCGAGGCCGGCTCGCAGGCCAAGGCCGTCCTGCAGCACCGCCGCTGCCTCCGTGACCACCCAGCCCCTGTTCTGGAACTCGACCCGCTGCTCGAGCAGGTCGTGCGGCGCGAGCGCGAAGGTGCCCTCCAGCAGCTCTCGCTCGTCCGCGAGCCCCGCGAGGTAGTCCTGGGCTTCGAACACCCGCAGGATGTGGTCGCTCGTGGGCCTGAGGCGCGTCACCGGCAGCTCGTTGGCCGCGATCCAGTTCGCTCCCCCGCTCCGGCGGCGCAGGATGATCGCGCCGTAGGCGACGCCCTCGATCCCGAGCCGCTCCAGGTAGGCGACCCAGCGGTCGATCGTCTCGCCCAGGTCGTCCGGGCCGGTGACGTAGGACTCCTTGTTCCAGTTCGCTGCGTGGGTCAGCGGGTCGTGCGTGCCGTGGTGGAGCAGCCACGCGTCGCAGCCGCTGCCCTCGAGCCACGGGCGCAGCGGTTCCGTCCAGTCGTCGCCGATCCGCTGAGCCCAGCTGACGAGGACGGTGGCGAAGGCGCCCTCCGCCATGTGCTCCGGCGTGGCGCGCACCACTTCACGCGAGACGCTGTCGCCCTCGAGGCCGCTGTCGCGAAAGAGGTAGGCCGATTCGGGCGAGATCACGTACGGCGGATTGGTGGCGATCAGCTCGAAGCGCTCGCCGGCGACCGGCTCGTAGAAGCTGCCCGCCCGGACTTCGACGTTCTCGGCGTCGTTCAGCAGCGCGTTGAAGGCGGCGAAGTTGAGCGCGCGCTCGTTCAGGTCGGTGGCGACGACGCGCTCGCTGTGACGCGAGGCCAGGATCGACTGCACGCCCGAGCCGGCGCCCATGTCGAGCGCGGATTCGACCGGGCGGCGCACCGTCAGGTGCGAAAGGGTGAGCGACGGGTTGTGGACGCCGGCGACATGGTCGGGCCGGTCGGCACCGGGCCCGATCCGCCGGTCGGAGGCGATCACGATCTCGTCGTGGGGCACGAGCCGGACCTGCCGCTGCACCTTGCCGCCGCTCTCCTCCAGCAGTCCGAGGCCAGTGAGCTGCTCGAGCGAGAGCGGCGCCAGCGCCTTCTTGGCGGCGTCGGCGGGCACCTCTTGCTCGAGCACGAACAGCTTGATCAGGGTTCCGACCGGCTCCCGGCCTTCGAGGCGCCGCTCACGGATCGGAATCTCGTACGACCCGGTCAGAAGCTCGCTCGAGGTGCCGAGCGCCTCCTGCACGCCGGCCCCGTCGAAGCCGGCGGCCTGCAGCACGTCCCGCAGCTCCGCGATCAGACCGCGGTCGTCCAGCCGCAGCGGGCCCTCGGCGGTCATTGGCGACACTCTAGTAAAGGCTCCTCGAAGCTATTGAACTCTCATCCCGCGGGTTCTAGAGTCGTGTGACTCGTGACAGGCTCACTAGGGCCGGGTCTGGCGCGGGCAGTCTCCACGAAGGAGGTAAGCATGGAGGAGCCCAACAGCACCTCGTCGTCGAGGCGAGGACTGCTCGGACGCGGGCTCGTGGTGGCGCTCGGGGCGGTCGGCCTCGGCGCGGTGAAACGACCGGATTCGGCTGCGGCCGCGACGCGACCCGAGGGGTCAACCTGGACGCTGCGGCTGTACGCCCGGCAGCTCCACCTGCACGCACCGGACCGTGTGGCCGGCCAGGTTCCCGCGAAGGGTGACCGGCACACGGGCTACGCGCAGCTGCTCAACAAGCGGAACGGAAGCGTGATCGGCCACTTCACGGCCGCGAACCTCGCGCTCGACTCGCCGTTCGCTCATACAGGCAGCCTCGAGATCCACACGTTCCACCTGGCCGAGGGCACGATCCACGGCCTCGGCGCGACGACCAGGGGGACGGACGGCCACTTCGTCGTCCTCGGCGGCACGGGACGCTACTCAGGCGTGACGGGCAGCTACGTCGCCCGCCAGTACGCACGCGAGCTGGGCGGCAACGGCACGGCCGAATTCCAACTGACACTCGCGCGATAGGAGGACGCGAATGGCGTTCGATGCATTTCTGAAGATGGATGAGATCGCCGGCGAGAGTAGCGACCGGTTCCACAAGGACGAGATCGAGATCAGCTCGTTCAGCTGGGGGCTTACTCAGACCAGCACCGGCGGCGGCGGCGGCGGAGGCGGACAGGGCAAGGCCTCGTTCCAGGACCTGCACTTCGCGTCGTCGATCAGCAAGGCCTCGCCGCTCCTCGCGAAGTTCTGCGCGACCGGGGAGCACATCAAGAAGGCCACGCTGACCGTCCGCAAGGGCGGAGGCGCCAACGGCTTCGAGTTCATGAAGATCAAGCTCGAGGACGTGCTTGTCTCGTCGTACCAGAACGGTGGGGCGGGCGACCTCCCAAGCGACCAGTTCAGCCTCAACTTCCGCATGATCAACTTCTCCTACACGGTGGAGAAGACCGGCGAGACGACGGAGTTCAACTTCGACGTCTTCAAGAACGGCTAGGCCTTTCGGAGCCCCGTCGTCGGCCGTTTGCGCCGGCGGCGGGGTTTAGCGCCGCCGGGCCTTCAGCTCTCGCTCGATGCGGCGCTTCGACTCGCGGTCGGCGATGTCGCGGCGCTTGTCGCGGCCTTCCTTGCCGCGCGCCAGCGCCAACTCGACCTTGGCGCGGCCGTCCTTGAAGTAGAGCCGAGTCGGCACGACGGTCAGGCCTTTCTCGCTGACCTGGGCGGAGAGCCGGTCGATCTCGCGGCGGTGGAGCAGCAGCTTGCGGTCGCGGTCCGGATCGTGCGGGTCGGCCGCGGCCTGCTCGTACGGCGGGATGTGCAGGCCGACGAGCCAGAGCTCGCCGTTCCGTGCGTCGGCGTAGGCGCGCTGTAGCACCGCGTGCCCCTGGCGCAGCGACTTGACCTCGCTGCCGTTGAGCACGAGGCCCGCCTCGACGCGATCGAGGAAGTGGTAGTCATGCCGCGCCCGGCGGTTCTCGGCGATCTGCTTCTCGGCCACGCGGCCGATTGTAGGTCGGCACGGTTTTGTGACACCCGCGTCACAGACGTGCGCGCTTTTCGCCGCTACGCTCACTGCGGGTGGCGGGTGGTCCGATCCCCACCCATGGGTGGGGCCGCGCGCGCGTGAACCTTTAGCGATCGGGGGCGAGCTCGAGCTCGACCTTGCCTTCCGCGCGGCGGATGTCGCGGACTCGAACCTCGATCGGGTCGCCGAGGCGGTACGTTTTGCCCCCGCGGCGGCCGACGAGCGCGGTCGCGAGCTCGTTCAGCTCGAAGTAGTCGCCCGGCAGGCGCCGCGCGGGGACGTAGCCCTCGAAGACATCGCCGAAGCGGGCGAACAGGCCTGACGGGATCACGCCGGTGATCTCGCCCTCGAAGCTCGCCTCCCAGCCGAGCTCGAACAGCCGCTTTTCCAGCAGCCACGCGAGACAGAGCTCGTCGGCGCGGTACTCGATCTTCGACGCGTGCCGCTCGCGCTCCGAAGCGTGCTCGGCGTTCGTTGCGAGATCCTCGGGCAGCGGATCCTCCGAGACGCCGAGCTCGCGCAGCAGCGCTCGGTGGACGACCAGGTCCGGGTAGCGGCGGATCGGCGAGGTGAAGTGGCAGTACGCCGTGCTCGCGAGACCCATGTGACCGAGGTTCGCCGCGTCGTAGCGCGCCTGCTTGAGCGCCTGGAGCACCAGCGGCGTGAACGCCTCGCGGCCGCGGCCGGAGCGCTTCACGTAGTCGGCGACGAGCTCGCTGGCGGCTCCGGCGAGTGCCGCTGCGTCCGATGGGCCGATGCGCTCGGGCGTGGGTGGCGTCGGGATGCCGAGGTCGGCGAGTCGCGCGAGCAGGAGCGAGACCGCCTGCGGCTCGGGTGGCTCGTGCACGCGGTAGAGCGCCTCCCGCCGACGGCCGGCGAGCAGCTCGGCGACGAGCTCGTTCGCACGGATCATCAGCTCCTCGACCAGCATGTGCGCGTGCGGCTCGGACTCGCGCCAGGCGCGCTCGACTCCGCCCTGGCCGTCGAAGGCGAACACGACCTCGGAGCTCTCGACCCGGAGTGCGCCCCGACCGAAGCGCTGGTCGCGCAGCTCCTGGGCCAGCCGCTCCGCGCGTCGCAGCGCCTCGGTCAGCGTCGGCTCGGCCTGTTCGCGGCCGGCGAGGATCGCCTCCGCCTGCCCGTAGGTCAGACGAGCAGCGCTGCGGATCACCGAGCGATAGAAGGACGGCTCGCCGCCGTCGAGCGGGAACTCGACCGTCACGCAGAGGCGGTCGGTGTCCGGCCGTAAGGAGCACAGCTCTTCGGAGAGCTCGGGCGGCAGCATCGGCGAGACGAGCCCCGGCACGTAGACCGAGAACGCCCGCTCGGCGGCCCCGTGGTCGAGCGGCGAGCCCGCCTCGACGAACCACGAGACGTCGGCGATATGCACGAACGCCCGGTCCTCCTCGACGGTCAGCGCGTCGTCGAAGTCCTTGGCCGTGTCGGGGTCGATCGTGAACGCCAGCCGGTCGCGCAGGTCGACCCGGCCGGACGTGTCGATCGCGGGCGGGTCGTACGGCTCGAAGCCGTGCAGCTCGCCCTCCTCCACGAGCAGCCCCTCGAGCACGACCTCGATCGAGCTGGCCGGCCCGAGCACGCGCTCGACGCGCGCACGGCCTCGACCCTTGCGCACCACGGCCAGGTCGCCGGGCCCGCCCTCCGAGCGGCGGTCGAGCGCGAGCGGCGTGCCCGGCACGAAGAACGGCTCGCCGACGAGGTGCTTGCCTCGCGAGGCGAGCTCTACGAGAACTGGTTCAGACCTGGAGGAAACGGCGGATCGTCAGTCCGGAGCCCAAGGCGCCGAGGGCCAGACCTGTCCCGAGCACGATCAGGACGTGCAGCCCGAAGGGCCAGGCGTGGATGTCGGAGGCGTTCGTCAGGTGGATCTGCGGCATGAATACCGCGCGCCCGAGCACGAGCAGGATCACCGCCAGCACCGCGCCGCCGAGGCCTTCCAGCAGCCCTTCGATCATGAAGGGACCGCGCACGAACCAGTTCGTCGCGCCGACGAGCTTCATCACCTCGATCTCCCGACGCCGCGCGAAGATCGAGAGCCGGATCGTGTTCGCGACGAGCAGGGTCGAGGAGATGAGCAGGACGATGAAGGCGATCAGCACCACGATCCATAAGTAGCGCGCGACCGAGAGCACGCGGTGCGAGATGCGGCTGCAGCTCTCCCCCGCGCCGCTGCTGGCCGCCTTCGAGCCCGGCGCCGGCGGGCAGACGCTCTCGATCCCCTTCAGGTTCGACTTACCGAGCTGTGCCGCGATGGTGTCGATCTGCTCGGCCTGCTTCGGGTAGACCTTGAAGGCGTTCGGGAACGGGTTGTACGGCAGGCTGTTGACCATCGCCGGATGCTTCTTGCGCTCCTGCTCGAGAGCCTGGGTCTTCGAGATGAAGTTGATCGTCTTCACCTGCGGCATGGCCTGGAGCGCCGCGCGAGTCCTGTTGATGTCCGTGCTGGTCGCCTCCCCGGCGCCCGGGCAACGGAGGTCGGTGCAGAAGTAGACGTTGACGAGCAGCTGCTTCTTGTAGTGGTCGCTGAGCGAGAGCGCCCAGCTGCCCAGGCCGACCACGAGGCCGAGCATGAACATGCCGATCAGGACCGTGGTCGTCGCGGCGAAGGTGGTCGAGAGGTTCGCCCCGAGCGAGCGGATCGCCTCGGAGACGACGACGCGGAAGCGGCTCATTCGGTCGTGTACCCGCCGCGGCGCTCGTCGCGGAGGAGCCTGCCGCCCTCGAGCGCGATCACGCGCTTACGCATCTTGTCGACCATCTCGCGGTCGTGCGTGGCCATCAGGATCGTCGTACCCGAGCGGTTGATCCGGTAAAGCAGCTGCATGATCCCGACGCTCGTGTCGGGGTCGAGGTTGCCCGTGGGCTCGTCGCAGATCAGCAGCGGCGGATGGTTGACGAACGCGCGCGCGATCGAGACGCGCTGCTGCTCGCCGCCGGAGAGCTCGTCGGGGAGGGACGACATCTTGTGCGTCAGGCCGACCATGTTCAGCACCTCGGGCACCTTGCGGCGGATGTTGGTCGAGTTCTCGCCCTGCACCTTGAGCGCGTAGGCGACGTTCTCGGCGGCGGTGCGGTTCGGCAGCAGTTTGAAGTCCTGGAAGACGCAGCCGACGTTGCGCCGCAGCAGCGGCACCTTGTTGCGCTTCAGCCGGCCGAGGTCGCGGCCGCCGACGACGATCTTGCCGTGCGTCGGCTCGAGCTCCTTCAGCACGAGCCGGATGACCGTCGACTTGCCCGAGCCCGAGGCGCCGACGATGAAGACGAACTCCCCCTTGTCGATCCCGAACGAGACGTCCTGCAGGGCGGCGACGTCAGGCTCGTAGATCTTCGTCACGTTCTCGAACGTGACCATCGCCGAGCTCGAAGGCGCAGGCGACGGCTCCGCGGGCTCGTGGTCGAGAACCGCTGTTGTCGTGTCTGTGTGAAGGATGTCCGGATCCTGCACGGGCGTGGTTCGAGCGAGGCCGGCGCGGGAGTGCGACGGGCTGGGCTACGGCGGCGAATGCTAGCTAAACGGGTGGCTAGACCACCTT
>DATIOF010000056.1:0-13475 GCA_035473395.1 Gaiellaceae bacterium | reverse complement strand
GCGCGGGCAGCCGCCGAAGTCGTCGACCGTCACGTCGACGTGTCCGTCCGAGACAGGGCCGAGGGACTGTCCCCCTGGCATGGCCGCAAGCGACAGGTCGTAGAGCGCGGCGACCTCCCGCGCGAGCCCGTAGACCGACAGCAGGTCGGGCCTGTTGCCGGTCGACTCGACGAGCAGCACCTCCTCCACGAGCGGCAGCACGTCGCCGAGCGGCGTCCCCGGCTCGATCTCCGGGAGCACCATGATCCCCGAGTGGTCGCTGCCGAGCTCGACCTCGTCCTCGGCCAGGATCATCCCGTCCGAGAGCTCGCCGCGAACCTTGCGCTGCTCGAGCTGCAGGCCGCCGGAGAGCCGCGCGCCGGGCAACGCGACGGCAACCGTCGCACCCGCGCCGAAGTTCCAGGCGCCGCACACGATCTGACGCGCGTCGCCCTCCCCCACGTCCACGCGGCAGAGCTGCAGTCGGTCGGCGTTCGGGTGCTTCTCCGCCTCGAGCACGCGGCCGACCCGGAAGAGCCCGAGGTTGCCGTCCTCGTCGGGCACGCCCCGGCGCTCGATCCCTTCGACCTCCGCGGCCGAGACCGACAGGCGCTCGGCGAGCTCCGGCAGCGGCATCTCCAGCGGGACGTACTCCCGCAGCCAGGAAACCGGAACGCGCATCAGAACTGCGTGAGGACCCTGAGGTCCCCCTCCCAGAGCGCGCGAATGTCCGGGAAGTCGTACTTCAGTTGCGCGACGCGCTCGATCCCGCAGCCGAAAGCGAAGCCGCTCCACTCCTCCGGGTCGACGCCGACGTTCTCGAACACGCGCGGGTCGACCACCCCGGAGCCGCCCATCTCGAGCCAGCCCGAGTAGCGGCAGGTACGGCAGCCAGAGCCGCCGCAGATCCCGCACGAGACGTCCGGCTCCATCGAGGGCTCGGTGAACGGGAAGTAGTGCGTGCGGAAGCGGACGCGACGGTCGGGCCCGAAGATCGCGCGCATCACGTGCAACAGCGTCCCCTTCAGGTCGGCGAGGGTCAGCCCGCGGTCGACGGCGAGCCCTTCGAACTGGTGGAAGATCGGGTAGTGCGTGGCGTCGATGTCGTCGCGCCGGTAGGTCCGCCCGATCGAGACCATGTAGATCGGCGGCTCCCGCTCCTCCAGCGCGAGGATCTGCGACGGCGAGGTCTCAGTGCGCAGCAGCCGGTCGTCGTCGAAGAAGAACGTCGCGCGGTGGGAGCGCGCCGGGTGCCACGGGTCGAACGCGAGCTTGTCGAAGTTGTACTCGACCGTCTCGACCTCACGGTCGTCGCGGATCTCGTACCCGAGGCCGAGGAAGGCGTCCTCGATCTGGCGCCGCGTCTGCGTGATCGGGTGCAGGTGCCCCAGCGGCAACGTGTCACCGGGCAGCGTGACGTCGACGACGTCTTCGGTCAGCGAACGGTCGAGCTCTGCGCGCTCGAGCTCCTCGCGACGCGATCCGACTGCGGCCTCGAGCCGATCGCGAAGCGAGTTGAGGGTCATGCCGGTCTCGCGGTCGCGCACGGCGCGGAGGCCCTGCGCGAGCTCGCTCTTGCGGCCGAGATAGCGGACGCGCGCTTCCTCGAGCTCGGTCGGTGTGGACGCGCCCGAGATCGCGCTCTGTGCCTCGGTTTCCAGGGCCTGCGCGTCCATCGGGCGACTGTACCATCGGCCCTCGTGGACCCCTCGAGCGTGAGCCTGTACGACTCGATCGCCGAGCTCTACGACCCGTGGAGCGTGAGCGTCACCGAGGACGTCGGCTTCTACGTCGAGGAGGCCGAACGGGCGGGGTCACCGGTGGTGGAGCTGGCGGTCGGGACGGGCCGCATTGGCGTGCCCACCGCGGCCGCCGGGATCCGCGTGATCGGGATCGACTCGTCGCCGGGGATGCTCGAGGTCTGCCGGCGGCGCGGCGAGCTGGCCGGCGTGAGCGAGCTGCTCGACCTGAGGCTGGGCGAGCTCGAAGCACCGCCGGTCGAGGAGCGGGTCGCGCTCGTCACCTGCCCGTTCCGGTCGTTCCTGCACCTTCAGGACGACGGCTCGCGCGTGCGCGCGCTCGGCGCGGCGCGTGAGCTCCTCGTTCCGGGCGGACGGCTCGTGTTCGACGTCTTCGCGCCGAGCGCCGGCGACATCGCCGACACGCACGGCCGCTGGCTCGAGCGCGAGCCCGGGATCTTCGAGCGCGCCGAGTGGGACTCGCAGGCCCGGACGCTGACGCTGTCCGTGCGCGGCGAGAGCGGCGAGACGAGCTTCGTGCTCGCGTGGCTCTCCAACGACGAATGGTGGGCGCTGCTCGAGCAGGCCGGCTTCCAGGTCGTCGGGTGCTACGGCTGGTTCGACAGAAGACCGTACGCAGGCGGTGAAGACACGGTCTGGGTCGCCCGCCGGCCGACGTGACCGTTCAAGCCGTGCCGCAGGGACAGTCCCTCGGCCATGGCCGAACCGGACGGCTCGTGTGTGCGAGCGGTTGGAATCGCCAACCGCGGGTTCTCGGGGACATGGCCCAGGGACTGTCCCTGGGGCCCGTCCCGAACAGACGGGTCTAGAGCAGCTCGACCAGGTCGCCGATCGCGACCTCGCCGGACTCGACCACGCGCGCCAGCATCCCGCGCTTGCCCTGCAGCTCGGCGCGTAGGCCGTCCCGCAGCTCGTCCATCCGGTGGCACGGGTCGCACACCATTGTGATCTCGAAGATCGCCTCGTCCCCGACGCGGACGCGCTGGCCGATCGGCCACTGCTCGACGTCGGTGCCCTCGACGGTCAGGTTCTCGCGGATCGCGCCCGGCTCGACGCCGACCGAGTCGAGATGCTCCTGCGAGACGAACAGCACCTCGCGCTTCGGCGGGTTGGCGTGCGCGCAGCCCTCGAGCCCCTCGCCGGCGATCGCTCGCCGGCGCTCGTGGCCCTCGGAGCGACCGCTCTTGCGGGCGGGAGACGTCCAGACACCGGTGATCGAAGCCATCGGCGAGATCCTATCCCCGGCGCCAGCTGCCCCAGGGCTACGAGCCGACTCCGGCTCCCTGGAACTCGAGCCAGTTCAAGTTGAACAGGTTGCCGCCGGTCGCTCCGCCGGTAACCGCGCGGAAGACCAGGAACAGCTGATGGGTCCCGCTGAGCGAGATCGGGAAGTTCTGGCTCGTCCACACGCCGGTGCCGCCGGTCGAGACGAGGTTGTTCGTCTGCACGATCGGCCCGCTGACCGTGTCCTGGTGCACCTCGATCGCCGCGAGCGGCGAGCCCGCGGTTCGGCCGGCGGCCGCGTCCGCGACGCGGTACGTGATCGAGTTGATGTTCAGCAGGTTGAACGGCCCGTTGAGCTGGATCCAGTCGCCGTCCGCAAGGCTGCTGCGGTGCACGCCCGCGGCAGGCGGAGGCGCCGGGCCACCGTCGTTGTTCGTGGCCGTTGCCGTGCCGGACTGGTTGACGACGAACTCGACCTCCTGATGCTTCTGGCGGATCTGTGTCTGTCCGGTCGTCGAGAGGGTGTTGGCCCCCGTGCTGTCGCCGTGGTCGGTGTAGCTCACGCTGATGATCCCGAAGAGATGGCCGCCGTGCGAGACATCTGCGGCGTCCGTCGGGAGCACGCCTGAACAGCCGGTCGTGCCCGCCTCCGCGTGGCCGTGCGTGTCATGGCCCAGCACGAACGTGACCTGCACCTCCGAGCAGTTGACCGTCCCGTCCTCCGGGTCGGTGACCGTGACCGTGAACGGGATCGAGTTGCCGAAGGCGAACGTCCCGCCGGCGACCGGTGTGTTGACGACCACCGTCGGCGCGGTGTTCCCGGCCGTGATCTCGGTACTCGCCGTCGCGCTCTTGCCGGACGAGTCGTGGACCGTCAGCACGACCGTGTACCGCCCCCGCGTCGTGTAGACGTGGCTCGGGCTCTCGGCGCTCGAGTGCGCGCTGCCGTCGCCGAAGTCCCAGTCGTAGGTGAGCCAGTCGCCGACGTCCTTGTCGCTCGAGCCGGCGCCCGAGAACTGGACGGTCAACGGCAGCGCGCCGTTGGTCTTGTCGGCCGAGAGCACGGCAGTCGGCGCGCGCTGGCCCTTGACGTAGTCCCAGCGGTAGAGGCCCGCGTCCGCGTTCTGTGCGAAGAATCCGTCGCCGTAGGTCAGGAGGTAGAACGAGCCGTCGGCGCCCCACTGCATGTCCATCGGGTTGTCGCACTCGAACATGAACGTCGGGTTCGCGATGTTCGCCTGCCCGCAGGGGAGGAACGAGTTGATCTTGAACACGCGGTTCTGCGAGTCGAGCTTGAGCTCGCGCATGGTGTCCTGCGTGAACTCACCGAGGATGACCGAGTTGTCGTAGTACGGCGGGAACTTCGTCGTGCTCGGGTTGAGCGGGTCGTAGTGGTACTTCGCCATCCCGTGGGGGCCGACGCCGCCCGTGAAAAGCTCCGGGAAGAGGCGCGGGCACGACGTGAGCGGGTCGGGCCCGTACGATCCGAAGCACGGCGTGCCGAGCGGGGTCGTCGGGTTGTTGTCGCGGTACGAGTACCAGACCTCGGGCGCCGTCAGGCGCGGCGTCTCGAGCAGGCCGGGCTCGTTCCCGGGACCGCCGTTCTTGTTCCAGTAGTCGTTGTTCGGGACGGCGTTGCCCCCGCAGGAGTACGGCTGCGGGCTCGCCGTGGGCTGGTGCGTGGTCGCGTCCATCGGCACCTGCAGGTTCACGTTCCAGGGGTACTCCGGCAGGTCGGGCTTCATGCAGTACGGCCAGCCGTAGCTGGTGGCCGCGCGAATGATCACGTACCGGCCTACCCCGGGCGGCCCGTGGAACTGCTGCGGCGTCTGCGAGTCGGGCGAGTAGTCGCTCACGTAAGCGACGCCCTTCTCGTCGACCTGGATCTTGAACGGGTTCCTCAGCCCCATCGCGTAGATCTCCGGCTTCGTCTTCTGCTGAGGCGCTCCGGCCACGAGCGGGAAGAGGTTGCCGTTCGGCACCTGGTAGGCGCCGCCACTACCGAGATCGAGCTTGTTGAAGTCCGCCGCCGGGATGTCGGCGTCCTTGACGCTGATTCGGAGGACCTTGCCGCGGAGGTCGTTCGTGTTCAGGGAGGTGCGCGCCGCGTCGGCGGCCGGCATGCGCCAGAGGCCGCCCTGGCGCGCGGTCGTGTTGCTGCCGCCGGCCCCCGAGCCAACTCCAATCGCGACGCTCGGCGATGCCCCGCCGGTCAATCCGCTCGCGTCGGCCGTGAGGCTCGGGACGTCCTGCTCCTCGAAGGTCCCCTTCCAGGTGACCAGCGCGTTGGCGGTGTTCACCGGGCCGCCCGAGGCCTGGATGTTCGCCGACCCGATGGTGCCAAGCGCGCCAAGTGCGGTCGCGATCTGCGCCGCGGTCGCGTTGAACGCGATCGGTGCAGTCGTCTGCCCGTTGAAGGTGAGCGTGAACGTTCCGCCAGTGGGGCTGCCGTTGACGCGGACCGTCTGGTTCTCGTCGGTCTTCTGGTCGATGCTCTGCCCCCAGTTTCCGGCGTCGCCGCTGCCGGCCGCGCTGTCGTCGCCGGTGGTGAGCCAGAGGTTGTTCTTGACGTCGAAGTCGATGTCGCCGCCGTTGTTGCAACAGCTGCCGCGGTTGTTCGGCACTCGTAGGATCTGCTGTTCGCTCGCGAGGTCGAGGTGCGCCGGCGAGCCGGGCGCGTCATCGATGAACTTGAAGCGCGAGAGCTGGAAGTAGCCGATCCAGGGATCCCAGTCGCTGAGGTTGACGGCCTGCGTGGGAGCCGTCCCGTTCAGGAACGGCGGAGCGCTGAAGTCGTTCGTGTGCCCGGTGGTCCCGTCCGAGTACGTGATGTGGTCGGTGACCAGCGGGGAGTAGTAGAGGTAGACCCAGTGGTCGGTCGAGAAGTTGTTGTCGACCGCGGGCCCGTAGAGCCCGTCCTCGGAGTTCTGGTAGACGGGGAGCGTCGCGATCACCTGCGTGGTGCCGTTCGCCGGGTCGTGCAGGCGCACCGCCCCGGTGCGGACGGTCTGGATCAGCCGGCCGTCCGGGAGCTGATCGAAGCCGATCGGCTCGCTCAGGTTGGGCGGTGCGCTGATCTTGACCTGCTGGTAGTTGGTCAGCACGGTCGCGCCGCAGTCGCTGTAGTGCGGGTCGGACTTGCCGGCTGTCCAGTCGAGCGCTCCGGCGAGGTGGCTCCGGAAGCTGCTGTCGCCGAACGTCCCGGCGTCGTTGCCCTCCGCGGTGTAGAAGGAGCGGCCGCCCTTGTAGTCCTTGCACCAGATGACCGGGTGGTCGGCTCCCATCGTGCCGCCGGCGATCCCGTCGAGCACCTGGCCCTGCGGCTGCGGCCCGAACGGATCCTCGATGACCGTCGCGAGCACGTGCGAGACGCCACGGACGTTGGTCGTGAAGTTGTACCAGGCGTCGAATTGATCCCAGTACTCCGGCAGCAGCTTCGTCGCGTCGTGCACGCGGTCGGCCACCTTGACCGTCCCCGACTGCACTGCCGTCTTGCCTGACGACCGCGTTCCGAGGATGTCCGTGTAGAAGGTCCAGGCGGGCTCCGTCTCGATCGCCGACCCGATGCCGAGGAAGCCGCCGCCGCTGTGGAAGTACGACTCGAAGGCCGTTTGCTGCGGATCGGTCAACAGGTCGGAGGCCGCGGTGTCGAGGAAGACGACGGCGCTGTAGACCGCGAGCTTCGCCGCAGTGAACTCGGCCGCGATCTCGGCTGCGCTGTTCACGACCGTGACCTGGACGTTCTTCTCCGCTCCGATCGCGTTGATCGCGCTGACGCCGGACGCGGTCGGCTCGGCTGCCGGGTTCCCCGCGGTGACGACGAGCACCTTGTACGCCGGCGGCGGAGGTGGTGGCGGTGGTGGCGGTGGTGGCGGTGGTGGCGGTGGTGGTGGCGGTGGTGGCGGTGGTGGAGGTGGCGGAGGCGGAGGCGGAGGCGGAGGCGGAGGCCCACCTGAGACCCTGACGGCGTTCGAGGCGCGGCAGTTGTTCTGCTCCTTCGACTCCGGCACGGCGCCGCCCGAGTCGGCGCACACGATCACCCAGAACTTCTTCACACCTGGCGGCGCCGAGTTTGGATCGACCGTCAGCGTGAAGGTCTGCGACGCCTTCGCGCAGAGTTGGTTGGTCGCGCGCGTCGCGAGTAGCGAATCGCCTGGAGACCAGACCTTGTCGGTGGAGGCGAAGAAGGACGTCTCGCTCGCACCGGCGCACGCCGTGCCTCGGTTCTTCACGGTCGCCGTGACGGTGACCGGCGAGGAGGTGGCACTCGCAGCCACCACGCGGAGATCGGGCTTCTTCTCCCTGGTGGCGCCGACAGCTGCAGCCGCGAGCAACGCGGTGCAAAGAAGCGCCGCCGCCAGCAAGACGAGCCTGCCCAGCCCCCTGGACCCCCGCATTGCTCGATAGTAAGTCGTATTAGCCGCGTTTACTAGTGGTCCGAAGCCGCCAGTCGTAGAGCGCGATCGTCCCCGCCATCGCGACGTTCAGCGACTCGGCCGAACCGGCGAGCGAGATGGTCGCGCTCGCGGCGCAGGCTGCGATCACCTCGTCGGGCAGGCCCTCGCGCTCCGAGCCGAGCACGAACCGCGAGAGCGACGGGTCGAGCTCGCTCAGCGGCGGCGCCCCGTGGGCGACCAGGGCGACCGCTCCCTGCGGCGCGAAGTCGGCCTGCGGGACACGGAAGATCGAGCCGGTCGAGGCCCGCAGCGCCTTCGGCCCGAACGGGTCGGCGCAGCCCGGCGAGAGCGCGAGATAGGCGCCGAACGCGTCGCACGCGCGGGCCAGGGTGCCGACGTTGCCGGGGTCGCCGATCCGCCAGAGCTCGAGACCGAGCGGCGGGAGCTTCCGCTCGGGCCGGCCCGCGCGAAAGACGCCGATCACGCGCGGGGCGTGCCCGAGGGTCGAGACCTCGGCGAGCAGCTGCGAGGCCACCTCCTCGGCGCGCACCGGCAGCTCCGGAGCACGAGCCGCATCGACCAGCGCGAACTCGAGCTCCCAGCCGCCTGCCAGCGCGGCCGAGACCAGGTCCTCGCCCTCGGCGACGAACAGCCCGAGCTTGTCGCGCTGCCGCCGGGTCTCCAGCTTCCGGACGGTCTTCAGCTTCGGGTTGTCGCGCGACGTGATCACGAGCGCCACCTGATCCAGTTGCCGTGAAAGTCGCAGCGCAGCAGGAAGCGCCGGTCACCGCCCGGCCAGAGCCCGACCTCGAGCTCGTAGCTGTCGTGCCGGTCCTCCTCCAGCTCCTCGACGGCCCGCGTCGAGACCCAGCCGAGCGGTCCATCCTGGCCGGCGTCCTCGAGCAGCGTGCGCAGCTCGGCGCGACGCTCGCGGCCGATGTAGCCGGTCGACGCGGTCTGGAAGACGACGGTCAGCGCGTCCTCGTCACGATCGGCGAGCACGGCTGGGAGCAGCTCGACGTAGTCGCCGCGGACGATCGTCGGCGGCTCGCGCCGCAGGATCGCGATCGCGCGCCGTAGCCGCTGCGCCCGCTCGACGCGGCCGGGCCAGATGAACGCGTGCAGCAGCCGAGCTCCGTGCTCGCTCGTGACGTCGACCGGATTGAGGTCGATCCCCAGCCGCCGCCGAACCGCCGGCCGCCCCTCGAGCGCATCGCGAGGAACCGGCTCGTACTCGACGCCGCGCAGCAGCAGCTCCGACGCGCCCCAGCGCCCCGCGCGGTAGGCGTAGGCGTAGCGGTCCCAGAGCAGGTTCAGCCCGGCCGAGGGCCCAAGCTCGACCAGGTCGAGCGCCTCCGCCCCGCTTTCCCGCGCCAGCGTCAGGAACGCCGGCAGGAGCGCGAAGCACCGTTGCACCTCGTTTGTCTGCACCGCCTGCTCGCGGACGAAGCGGGCGAGGAAATCCTGACGCGCCTCGAGCGCCGAGCGGAAGTCGTTCCAGTCGCCGGACAGCGCATACGGCTCGATCCCGGCCAGCTCAAGGTAGTGCACGCCGCCGAAGAGCCGCAGCGGCACGTCCCAGCTGAGCTCGTCGACCAGCTCGGCCACGAGCGGCTCGCTGGCGCAGCGGCGCGCAAGGCGCGCATAGACGGGCGCGCCCGAGGCCTCGAACTGCTCGGCCTGGCGGCGAAAGATCGCCGCGCGCTCGGTCAGGCCTCGAGCGCGGCCTTGGCCTGCGCCGCGATCTTGCCGAACGCGTCCGGATCGCTGACGGCGAGGTCGGCGAGGACTTTGCGATCGAGCGGGATCTCGGCCTTGTGCAGGCCGGAGATGAACTGGTTGTACGAGAGCCCCTCGCGCCGCGCAGCCGCGTTGATCCGCATGATCCAGAGGCGCCGGAAGGTGCGCTTCTTGTTCTTGCGGTCGCGGTAGGCGTAGACCAGCGAGTGGTCGACCTGCTCCTTGGCGCGCCGGTAGCTGGAGTGCTTGAGGCCCCAGTAGCCCTTCGCCTGCTCGAGCACCTTCCGGCGCTTCTTGCGTGCGTGAACCGATCGCTTGACTCGCGGCACGCCTACCTCCCCAGCAGTTTCTTGACCTCGCGCACGTCCGAGTCCGCGACCGGCTGGTCGCGGCGGAAGGCGCGCTTACGCTTCGGCGACTTCTTCTCGAGGAGATGGGCTTTCGGCGCCTTCCGGCGCAGGAGCTTGCCCGTCCCCGTCACCTTGAACCGCTTCTTCGTTGCGCTGTGTGTCTTCTGCTTTGGCATCTTTGTTTGTCGCTCCGGCGTTCTTCGTGGGTCCCAGCAACATCACCATGTTGCGGCCGTCCTGGAGAGGCGGGGACTCTATCTGCCCGATCTCCTTCACGTCCTCCGCCAGCCGCATCAGCAGGTCTCGCCCGCGCTCCGGATGGCTCTGCTCCCGGCCGCGGAACATGATCGTCACCTTGACCTTCGCGCGCTGGTTGAGGAAGCGCTCGACGTGCCCCTTCTTGGTGTTGTAGTCGTGGATCCCGATCTTCGGCCTGAGCTTGATCTCCTTGATGTTGACCGACACCTGGTGCTTCCGCGCGAGCTTGGCCTTCTGCTCCTGCTCGTAGCGGTACTTGCCGTAATCCATCACCTTCGCAACGGGCGGATCGGCCTGCGCGGCGACCTCGACCAGGTCGAGATTCTTCGCCCACGCGTACTCGCGCGCTTCGTTCGTGTCCTTGACGCCGATCTGTGAGCCGTCGTCGTCCACCAGCCGTACCTGAGGCGAGCGAATCATCTCGTTGATTCGCGCCTGCGGGACGGGTGCGCGATCAGGCTCCGCGTTTCGGCGTGGTCTCAAAGGCGTGTCACCAAGCTCTCGTTTCCTCCTTCTCTACGACAAAAACCGCTGCAAGCAGCGGCCCAAAAATCCTCGTCGATCCGACTCGGTTGAACCTGCGCGAAGCGCGAGCTTGCGAGGTGAGGGTAGGGCCCCTGCTTGACAGAGTCACAGGGTAGCAAGGTGTGAGAGCAATTCGTCCAGCGTCCTGGTCGATTGCTCGCCACCCCGCTCGCGCACGGCGAGCGAGGCGTCCGATTCCTTGTCGCCGTAGACGATCGTGACCGGGATCTTCTCCACCTCGCTGTCCCGGATCCGCTTGCCGACGGTCTCGTCGCGCTCGTCCACCTCGACGCGGAACTCGCCCAGCTTCCGCGACAGCTCGTGCGCGGCGCCGCGATGAGTCTCGCCGACCGGGAGCACCCGGATCTGGACCGGCGCGAGCCAGAAGGGAAAGGCGCCGCCGTAGTGCTCGATCAGGATCCCGATGAATCGCTCGAGCGAGCCGAACAGCGCACGGTGGATCACGTATGGCGTGTGCTCCTCGTTGTCGGCGCCCATGTAGGTGAGACCGAAACGGGCCGGCATCTGCGAGTCGAGCTGGATCGTCCCCATCTGCCACGAGCGGCCGAGCACGTCAGTCATGTGTAGGTCGATCTTCGGGCCGTAGAAGGCGCCGTCGCCCTCGTTGATCGTGTACGGAATCCCGCGCCGGTCGAGCGCGGCCTTGAGCGCGCCCTCGGTGAAGTCCCACTCCTCGTCGGTGCCGAGTTTGTTGTCGGGCCGCGTGGACAGCTCGAAGCGCGCCTCGACGCCGAACAGCTCGTAGAGGTAGGCAGCGAAGTCGAGCGCGGCGAAGATCTCGTCCTCGATCTGCTCCGCCGTGACGAACAGGTGCGCGTCGTCCTGGGTCACGTGCTGGACGCGCAGCAGGCCGTGCAGGGAGCCGGCGCGCTCGTTGCGGTGCAGCGTCGAGGCCTCGGCGTAGCGCAGCGGTAGGTCGCGGTAGCTGCGCAGTGTCGAGCCGAACAGCAGCATGTGGCCCGGGCAGTTCATCGGCTTCAGCCCGAGCGTCCGCTCGTCGCCGTACGGCACGAGGAACATCTCGTCCTTGAACTTCTCCCAGTGGCCCGAGGTCTTCCAGGTCTCGACGTCGTACATCAGCGGCGTCTTCACCTCGATGTAGCCGCGCTTGGCGTTCTCGCGCCGGCGCAGGTCCTCGAGCTCGTTCCAGATCACCATCCCTCGTGGGTGCCAGAACGGCATCCCCGGCGCGTGCTCCGAGAGGTGGAAGAGATCGAGCTGCGTCCCGAGCCGGCGGTGGTCACGCGCGCGGGCCTGCTCGAGGTTCTCGAGGTACGCGTCCAGGTCGGCCTGGTCGTAGAAGGCCGTGCCGTAGATCCGGGTCAGCTGCTTGCTGCGCTCGTCGCCGCGCCAGTACGCGCCGGCCAGCCCGGTCAGCTTGAACGCCTTGATCGGCTTGGAGTCCTGCAGGTGCGGGCCGCGGCAGAGATCCCTGAGGCCGCCCTGCGTGTACATCGTGATCGCGCCGTCCGCGGTGTCGACGAGCTCGACCTTGTAGTCCTCGCCCTGCTCGGCGAAGTAGCGCTTGGCCTCCTCCGCGGCCACCTCCTCGCGGTTCCACGAGCGGCCCTCGGCCAGCTCCTTGCTCATCTCCTCCTCGATCCGCTCGAGCGCCTCCTCGCCGATCGGCTCGGGAAAGTCGAAGTCGTAGTAGAAGCCGTTCTCGATCGGCGGCCCGATCGCGATCTTCGTGCCCGGGTAGAGGCGGCGGACGGCCTCGGCGAGCAGGTGCGCCGTCGAGTGGCGCAGCACGTAGAGCGCGTCCGGGTCGTCCTTGTCGCGCGTCGTCAGGATCTGAATCGGCTGGCCGTCCTCGAGCGGCGCGCGCAGGTCCTGGACCTTGCCGTTCGAGCGCACGAGCACGGCCTGCTCGGCCAGCTTCGGGCCGATCGCTCGAGCTGCATCGAGGCCGGTCGAGCCGTCCGGAAGTTCAAGTTCCGAGTTGTCGGGAAGGACGACCTTCATGTCAGAGCAGGATACTTCGCACCCTCGCGAGGACGACCGCAACGACGAGCTCGACGAGTCGCCCGCTCCCGACCCTGAAGAGGGCGGGGATGCAGACGACGACCCGGGCGCCGACTAGTCGCCCTCGACCGCAGCACGCAGCTCGGCCGGGCACTTGAGCCAGTAGCTCTCGCGCAGCCACTCGAGCGCGTTCTCGAGCGACTCCTCGTCGGTCACGTTCGCGGTGATCCAGCCGTAGCGGCCGACATGGCTGGCGATCCGCACGTACGGGAGCAGGTGCGCCATCTCGCGCTCCTCGAGGGTCAGCTTGACCGTCACGTCCACGGCTCCGTCGCGCGTGACCGCCCAGCCGAAGACCTTGTTCTGGCCGACCTTGAAGACCGGGAAGTCGCCCCACGGCCGGTCCTCGTAGGCCTCCGGGAACGAGAGCGCCAGTTCCTTGACCTTCCGCTCGATCGTCGCCGCGCGCACAGTCGCATTGTGTCCGTTTTGAGCCGGGCCGCGAGGCGTACACTCAGGCCATGAGGCCCCAGACGCTCACGCGCCGGGTCGGGGCGGGGTTGTCCGTCTCACCCGAGGCGGCAGAAGCTGCCGGCCAGGCTGCCCGCGAAGCCAGCGCGGCGCTCGGCGGCGCGCCGGTCGACCTCGCGTACGTGTTCCTCTCGGCCGACCACTTCGCCGAAGCCGAGCAGGCGCTCGAGGCCGTCGAGGAAGAGCTGGCGCCCGCACACGTGCTCGGCTGCGTGGCCGAAGGCGTCGTCGCGCGGGACCGCGAGCTCGAGGACGGCCCTGCCGCGGCCGTCTGGGCCGCCTCGCTGCCCGACGCGGTGATCGAGACCTTCCAGAGCGTCGCGCTCGACACCGACGAGGGCGTCGCGGTGACCGGCATCCCGAATCTCGACGACGCCGACCTCGTCACGCTGCTCGTCGACCCGTTCACCTACCCCGCGGCCGGGTTCCTCTCGAAGCTGAACGAGGAGGAGGACAGCGTGCCGCTCGTCGGCGGCCTCGCGGCGGGCAGCGGGGAGCCGGACACCCAGGCGCTTTTCTGTGACGACGAGGTGCTCTACGAGGGCGCCGTCGGCGCGGTGCTGCGGGGGGTGCCGGTGCGCACCGTCGTCTCGCAGGGCTGCGACCCGGTCGGGCGCGACTCGGTGATCACGCACGCCGAGGAGAACGTCGTCTTCGAGCTCGCGGGCGAGCCGGCGCTCGAACGGCTGAAGGGCGATCTGGCGACACTCACGCCCGAGCAAGAG
>DATIOF010000055.1:0-5112 GCA_035473395.1 Gaiellaceae bacterium | reverse complement strand
CTCCGCCGCGCCCAGTCCGGCCGGGCAGACGGTGACCTTCACCCTCGGCGCTCAGAGCTGCAGCGGGACGACGCTCCCGTCGGGCGCCGTCAGCTGCACGATCTCGAGCGTGTCCGGCTCGACGCTCGGGTCGAAGACGCTAACCGCGTCGTTCGGCGGCGACAGCTACTACGTCGGCTCGTCGGCCAGCGCGAACGTGATCGTCTTCGCGTTCCCGAGCCGCGGCGCCTTCGCGCTCGGCAACCTGACGGTCGCGACGGCGACGCCGCTGTCCACGCTCACCTGGTGGGACAGCCAGTGGTCGAGCGCGAACAGCCTCAGTGGCGGCTCGGCGCCGTCCTCGTTCAAGGGCTTCGCGGAGAACGTCTCGACGCTTCCGTCGACGAGCCCTGCGAACGTGTGTGGCACGAGCTTCACGACCGCCCCAGGCAACAGCGCGCCGCCGGCGAGCAGCGTGCCCACCTACATGGGCGTGGTCGTCGCCACCTCGGTGAGCAAGTCGGGGAGCACGATCAGCGGCACGTGGAAGAAGATCGTGGTCGTGCGGACGAACCCGGGCTACGCGCCGAACCCGGGCCATGGCGGCACGGGTTCCATCGTCGCGACCTTCTGCGGCTAGCGGACCGAGACGAAGAGGGGCGCGGGTACCCGCGCCCCTCTTCTCACACTCGGGTGGCCGCACGTAGGATCGGGGCATGTGCCGAAACATCCACACGCTCTTCAACTTCGAGCCGCCCGCGACCGAGCACGAGGTTCACGACGCGGCGCTGCAGTACGTCCGCAAGGTGAGCGGCTTCACGAAGCCGTCGCAGGCCAACGCGGCCGCCTTCGAGCGCGCCGTCGAGGAGGTCGCTCAGGCGACCGGACGTCTGATCGCCGAGCTCGTGACGAACGCGCCGCCCAAGGACCGTGAGGTCGAGGCCGCCCGCAAGCGCGAGCGCGCCGCCAAGCGGTTCGCCGCCGCCTGACGCAACGGCGAACCCGCTGGACGGAAGTGCTAACCGAGGCGTTCGGAAGCTCTAGCCTGCGCGGATGGAGCTCACCCGCCACGAGAGCGCAGGCGACTTCCTCGCCCACGCGGGCGGGTTCCTCGGCGAGCGCGAGGCCGAGCACAACCTGATCCTCGGGCTCTCGTCGCGGCTGGAGGTGGCGCCGCTGCTGTACGGCGAGCCCGCGTACTTCGCAGTTGTCGAGCAGGACGGCCGGGTCGTGGGCGCGACGATGCGGACGCCCCCGCACAACCTGATCCTCTCGGAGGTCGACGATTTCGCCGCGATCGTGCCGCTGGTCGAGGACGCGCGAGCGGCGTTTGCCTCACTCCCGGGAGTCGTCGGCCCGAAGGAGCCGGTCGCGGCGTTCGCCGCGGCATGGCCGGCCGAAGCACGGCTCGAGCTCGCCCAACGGGCCTTCCGTGCCGACCACGTCGACGCGCCGGACGGCGTGCCGGGGCGGATGCGCGACTACGAGCGGGACGACCGCGAGCTCGCGGCACGCTGGATGGACGCGTTCACCGAAGAGGCGCTTCCGGAGGCGCCGCCCGAGTCGAGCGAGCAGTTCGTCGACCGCCGAGACGAGGACGCGGACGGCGGGATCGTGCTGTGGGAGGACGGCGGCGCGGTCGTTTCGATGGCGGGCTTCGGCGGTCGCACGCCTCACGGGATCCGCATCGGTCCGGTCTACACGCCGCCGGAGCTGCGCGGCCGCGGCTACGCGAGCGCGCTCACCGCCGCCGTGACGCAGCGGCTGCTCGACGGCGGCCTACGCTTCTGCTTCCTCTTCACGGACCTCGCCAATCCGACCTCGAACAGCATCTACCAGAAGATCGGCTACGAGCCCGTCAGCGACGTCGACCTCTGGACGTTCCGCTAGCGCTCGACCAGCAGGCCCGACAGGCCCCAGATCACGAACGCGAGGTTGCGCGCGGGCTCGGCCGCGAGCGTGAGGCCCGGCGCCCGCTCCACCAATGCGCGCAGGGCCGCCTCCAGCTCGATCCGCGCCAGGGGTGCGCCGATGCAGACGTGGATGCCGCCCCCGAAGCCGATGTGCTCGGCGGCGTTCGCGCGGCCGACATCGAAGGCGTCCGGGTCGGCGAACACCCGCGGGTCGCGGTTCGCGGACCCGAAGAGCAGCGCGACCTTGGCCCCAGGCGGCACCGGCTCGCCCGCGAGCTCGACGCCGTCCTCGAGCACCCAGCGCTCGAACAGCTGGAGCGGGGGATCCCAGCGGATCAGCTCCTCGACCGCGACGGCCGGCTCGACCTCGGCGGTCACGAGCCGCTGCCACTGCTCGGGATGCCGAAGCAGCGCGAGCACGCCGTTGCCGAGGGTGTTCACCGTCGCCTCGTGGCCGGCGTTCAGGAGGACGACGATCGTCGAGACGAGCTCGGGGTCGGTCAGGCCAGTCTCCACCAGCCGGGTGACGAGGTCGTCCCGCGGCTCGCGGCGGCGCTGCTCGGCCAGCGAGACGACGTAGTCGCGGAACTCGGCCGCGGCCAGCGTCGCGGCTTCGGCCTGCCGGTCGGTCGTGTCGAGCTCGTACATCTTCACCATCGCATGCGACCAGTCGAGCAGCTCGGGAGCCCGGTCGGTGGGGACGCCGAGCAACCGGCAGATGACCGCGATCGAGTACGGCTGGGCGAAGTCGCGGAGCAGGTCGAAGGCGCCGTCGGGCAGCAAGTCGTGCGCGAGCTCCGCGGACGGCCCGCGCAGCGCGTCGACCGACCGCGGGGTAAAGGCCGCGGCGACGAGCTTGCGGATGCGCGTGTGCTCGGGCGGCTCGAGCCACAGCAGGCTCCAGCGCTCGGTGTCCCAGAACGCCTGCCGGCGCGGGTCGAGCGGCTCGGCGGCTGCGAACTCCGCCTCGCTGCCGACGTGGCGGAAGTTCCGGCCGAGGCGTCGGTCCCGTAGGCACGCCCGCACCTCCGCATGTCGCGTGACGAACCAACGGTCGAGCCGATCGTCGTGGAAGAGCGGCGTCTCCTCGCGCAGGGCCGCGAGCCGCGGGTACGGGTCGGCGAGGAACGCCGGGTCGGTGGGATCGATGGCGGTCAGACCGAGGCGACGATCGTGATCCCGCCGCGCGCCTTCTGTTCGAGCTCGACGCTAACGCGCTCGGGAGAAAGCTGCAGCGCCTCGGCGACGTCGTCACGGATCTTCACCGCGAGCCCTTCGCAGAAGACGCCCTCGTTGCGGAACGACGCGAGGTAGAGCTTGAGCGACTTCGACTCGAGGCAGAGCTTGTCGGGCTCGTACTCGATCGTCGCCATGTACATGTCCGGCTGGTTTGTGACCGGACACATGGCGACCAGCTCGTCGCTCGTCAGCTCCATGCGCGCCACGCCCGGGTTGGGGAAGGTCTCCAGCCCGGCGTAGTGCTCCGAGCCGGCGTGGCCGAGGGCGACGAACTCTTCTCCCATGCCGCGTACTGTACGCCGCCGTGAGGCGCATCTACCTGGCCGGCCCGCCGTTCGCCGAGGAGTACCGCCGCCGGGCCGGGCTGCGAGCCGGTCGACCCGATGCGCCGCGACTTCCGCGGCAACACGGCCGGCCACGAGGCCCAGATCGTGGAGGGCGCCTGGAGGAGATCGCCTCGCACAGACTCGGCAAGCCGGTCGTCGTCGACACCGGCGGCACACCGCCGCACCCCTGGACGGTCTACGTCGGCACCTCGGTGCACGCGGCGCTCGAAGATGCGGTCGCGGCGGTCGTCCGCTAGCCGACGACGAACGTGCTCTTGCCAAGCAGCCGCCCGTAGCGGCCGTTGCGCCGTGACCCGCGGCCCGGCCAGACATACCAGGTGTAGCTCCCGGCCGTGAGCGTGTGTCCCGAGCCGCCGAACTGCCACCGCGCGGACATCTTCAAGCGGGGGCGCTCCGGCCACCAGCTTCCGACCGCACGGCCGGCGAGCCAGAGCTGGACGTTGTAGTAGCGCGCACTGCGCAGGTGGCGCCAGGCGAAGAACGGAGCGCTGCCCGCACTGACATGCGCCCCCGGCCGCGGCGCGTAGAGCATCGGCATCGGCGTCGCGGCGGCGCTGCGGGCGAGCTCGTTGCCTGCGGCATCCTCGGCCGTGACGACGTACGTGTAGCGGGTGTAGTTGTCGACCCTCCGGTCGGCGAACGTGGAGGCCGAGCCGTTGTAGACGACGCTCGAGGCGGCGGTGCCGAGCCCTGGCTTGCGGGTGATGGTGAAGCCGTTGGCGCCGGACGCGCGCCAGCGAAGGGTGACGGCGTCGTCGCGCGGCACGAGGTTGAGCCCGTCCAGCGCGGGGGGCGTCGAGTCGTACTTGAAGCCGTAGCCGACCGAGCCGCTCGTATTGCCGGCCTGGTCGGTGCAGCTGCCAGGCAGTGCCGTCCCCGCGTTCGTCGGGCCCCCGTAGGTCGCGGTCGTGCAGGACGCGATCCCCGAAAGCGCGTCGGAGCCCGACCAGCTCAGCGCGATCGGGTGGTTGTACCAACCGCCGTGGTCGGGCGGCCTTGCTGCCGCGACCGTGACGCCGGTCGGTGGGGTCGAGTCGAAGCGGAACGAGAAGGGCGCAGCTGCCGACGTGTTGCCGGCTCCGTCGGTGCAGGTGCCGCTGGCGCTGACGCTGGCGCTGTCCGGTGCCGCGTAGGTTGTGGAGCTGCACGACTCGATCCCGGAGACCGGGTCGGAGCTGGTCCAGGAGATCGTGAGGCCGTGGTTGTACCAGCCGTTCGCGTCGGAGCCGCGGGCCGGGGCGGCGGTCGCGACGGGCGGGGTCGAGTCGTACTTGATAGAGAGCGGAGACGGTGTCCCCGTGTTCCCCGCTGCGTCTGTACAGCTCCCCACCGAGCTCGCGTTCTTCGTGTCCGGCCCGGAGTAGGTGACCGGCGCGCTGCACGAGGCGATCCCCGATGTGGCGTCAGTGCCGCTCCAGCTGATCCCGACCGGTTGGTTGTACCAGCCGTTGTCGTCCGGCGAGCGGCTCGCCGCTGCCGTGACCGTCGGAGGGGTGTCGTCGTATTTGAACGAGAAGGTCGCCGAGGCGGAGGTGTTGCCCGCGTTGTCGGCGCACGTCCCGCTCACGCTCGCGCTCGCGGAGTCGGGTCCGCTGTAGGTAATCGAACTGCAGGACGCGATCCCCGAGGTGGCG
>DATIOF010000054.1:0-17345 GCA_035473395.1 Gaiellaceae bacterium | reverse complement strand
GGCGTGACCGACATCTGGGCGGGCCAGTCCGGGCTGACGGCGTGGTAGCAGAGGACGACGACGTCGCTCATGCGGCGAAACTAGCGGCGTGAGGAAGCTGCGCGTCGTCACGCTCGTCGACCGGCCGACCGTCACGGGCGGCGCGGAGCGCCTCGCCGTCCAGGTCGCGTCGAGGCTCGACCGCGAGCGATTCGAGAGCGTCCTCTGTGCTTCCCGGCGCACCGACGAGCCGCTGCTCGACGCCGAACTCGCCGCCGCCGGGGTCGAGGTGCTGAACCTGGGCCGCGGCTCGAAGCTCGATCTGCGGGCCTGGCGCCCGCTGGTGCGCCGGCTGCGAGACGGCGTCGACGTCGTTCACACGCACATGTTCGGCTCGAACGTCTGGGGCACGGTGCTCGGGAGGCTGACGGGCGTCCCGGTGGTCGTCGCGCACGAGCACACCTGGTCGTTTCAGGGCCGGCCGGTGCGGCGCTTCCTCGACCGGGAACTCGTGGGCCGCTACGCGGACGCCTTCGTCGCGGTCGCGGCTGAGGATCGCCGCAAGATGATCGAGGTGGAAGGCGTCGATGCGCAGAAGATACGGCTGGTCCCGAACGGCATTCCCGACCCCGTCCCCGGCGACGGCGCGGCCGTCCGGCAGGAGCTCGGGATCGACGCCGACGCTCCCGTGATCGGCGTCGTCTGCGAGCTGCGCGCTCAGAAGGCGCTCGAGGTGCTGTTCGAGGCGGCGGCGCGTCTTCGCGCCGAGCTGCCGGCGTTCAAGGTGCTCGTCGCCGGCGACGGCCCGGAGCGGGAGCACCTCGAGGCCGAGGTCGAGCGGCTCGGGCTCAAGGGAACCGTCCTGCTGCTCGGCATCCGACGCGACGTGCCGGCGCTGCTGGACGCACTCGACGTCGCCGTGCTCAGCTCCGACTTCGAAGGCAGCCCACTGTCGGTGATGGAGTACATGGCGGCGGGCAAGCCGATCGTCTCGACGCGCGTCGGCGGAGTGCCGGAGCTCGTCGAGGACGGTCGGGATGCACTGCTGGTGGAGCCGCGCGATCCCGAGGCCCTTGCCGAGGCGATCGGCCGGCTCCTGCGCGACCCGGCCGAGGCGAAGCGACTCGGCGACGCGGCGCGCGTCCGGCAGCGCCGGGAGTACTCGCTCGACGCGATGGTGCGCCGGATCGAAAGCCTCTACGAGGAGCTCTGGCTCGCGAGCCCCCGGAGGCGGCGGTGAGCCGGCCCCGGCTGCTGGGCGCGTCCCTCGAGCCGCTGAACGCCTACCGGGAGGAGCCCACGCGAACGTCCGGGCTCTTCGTCGAGCTCGAGCGCCTCTTCCCGCTCGCCGGCTTCGTGCGCCCGACGATCCACGGGCCGGGCGACTGGGCGGCGAAAGCGCGCGCCTTCTACCCGAACCGGGACGCCTGGCGCGGCCGCGCCTGGCTCTCGCCGCTCGCGTTCAGGCTCCGGACCGACGCGGCCGAGGAGCAGCTTGTCCGCCGCGACGGCGAGTACGACCTCATCGTCCAGCTGCAGACCCTTTTTGCACCCGGGACGCAGGCCCGGCCGTACGTCATCTACACCGACAACACGTACACGCAGACGCGCCGCTTCTACCGCGCTTGGGCGCCGCTCGGGATCCACGCCGACCAGCGCTGGCGCGAGCTCGAGAAGCGGACGTTTCGCCAGGCGCGCGCAGTCTTCGGGATGAGCCGCTGGGTCTGCGAGGCGATCGTCGACGACTACAACTGCGACCCTTCGGTCGTGATCCCGGTCGGTGCCGGGGCGAACTCGCTCGCCTCACCAAGCGAGGGGAAGTCGTACGGACGCCGGATCGCGCTCTTCGTCGGCAACAAGTACGAGCTGAAAGGCGTGCCGACCTTGCTCGAGGCCTGGACGGTCGTTCGCGAGCGACTGCCCGACGCGCTGCTCTGGATCGTCGGCGTCGATCCGCCGCGAGGCGTGCGTGAACGCTTCCACTCGGTGGAATGGTTCGGCTACGTCGCCGATCGCCGGCAACTCGACCAGCTCTACGTGGACGCGTCGGTGTTCGTGCTGCCGACGCAGTTCGAGGCGTACGGCCACGTGGTCGTCGAGGCGATGGGAAGCGGGCTGCCGTGCGTCACCACGAACGTCGGCGCGTTGCCGGAGCTCGTCGACCAAGGTGTCACCGGCCTGCTCGTCCCGCCGCGAGAGCCAGCCGCGCTCGCCGAAGCGCTGATCAGCCTGCTCACCGATCCGGTTCGCGCGGAGAAAATGGGCCGGGCGGGACAAAAGAAGGTTGTCGAACAGCTGACCTGGCGCGCGGTCGCCGAGCGGATGGCCCCATATCTCGAGGCCGCGGTTGACCATCGCTGACCGGCCGCGCGTCGTCGTCGCGACGCCTGGCGATCCGCTCGACCCGGCCACGTGGTCCGGGTCGGCGGCCTTTCTCGTCCGGGCGCTCGAGCGGGCCGGCGTGCTCGCCGGCGCCATCGACGCGAGCTCGCGGGCGCTCGACCGGGTCGAGCAGCTCGCCTCCTTCTCTCCCAACCGCGCGCGCTGGCGCCAGCGCTTCCACTCGCGCAGCTCGCTCGCCAGTCCGCTACTCCGCTCGGCGCGGAGCCGCGTCGCGCGTCGGCGGCTCGCAACCGAGGCGGACGTCGTTCTCCACGTCGGTGCCTGGACGGAGCTGCCCGGCCGCGTGCGTGGCTCCTACCACGACGGCAACCTGGCGCTCTCGCTTGCCCGGGAGGAACCGCTCCTCGATCCCCGCAGCCGCTCGGTGCGCCACGCGCTTGAGGCCGACCGGCGCTTCTACGACCGGATGGACGTGCTGCTGCCGATGAGCGAGTGGCTGCGCCGCTCGTTCCTCGCCGACTTCGGCCAGAGCCCGGAGAAGGTCGTCACGGTCGGCGCGGGTGCGAACCTGCACGAGGTACCCGAGCTTCCCGAACGCGACTACGAGTCGCCGCGGATCCTCTTCGTCGGCAAGCAGTGGGAACGCAAGGGCGGGCCGCAGCTGCTCGAGGCGTTCCGCCTGGTGCGAGCCGAGCGGCCAGACGCCGAGCTGTGGGTCGTCGGGCCCGAGCACGCGCCGGCGGCAGAGGCGGGAGTGCGGTTCCTGGGCCGCATCTCACGCGCGACGCCGGACGGCGAGCGGCGCCTCGGCGAGGTCTACGCGGGCGCGACGGTGTTCGCGATGCCCTCGCTGTACGAGCCGTTCGGGATCGTCTTCCTGGAGGCGATGGCCTACGGCCTCGGCTGCGTCGCGAGCGACCGCTGCGCGATGCCCGAGATCGTCGACGACGGCGCCACCGGCTACGTCGTTCCCGCACGGGACGTCGAGCGACTGGCGGAGCGGCTGCTCGATCTCGCCGACCCGGAACGGACCCGAGCCTTCGGTGAGGCAGGGCGACGCCGTTTCCTCGAGCGGTTCACATGGGACGCCGTCGCCGCCCGGATCGTCGAGGCGCTCGTCAACCGAAGCGCGCGCTGACCCAGCCTCGGACGTCCCGGAGCTCGCGGACGGTCAGCTCGCGCAGCAGGAACAGAACGGCCAGGTACGCCAACACGGAAGCAGCGCCGCCCGCGAGCCAGTCGACCACCGAGAGGTTCGAGGTGCCAAACGCGAGGAGCACGCCCGCCATCGCCGTCGACGCGACGAGCGACCGCACGAGCGCGAGCCCGAGCGGGCGGAGCGGCGCGTCGAGCGCCCGGACGCAGATCCAGAGGTGCGCGGGTACGTAGACGGCGAGCGCGAGCCCGGTGCCGATCGCGCCGGCGACGATCCCGATCCGCGGGATCAGCACGACGTCCACGACGAGGTTGATCAACACCGCCGCGATCGCCGGCGCGAGCCGCCTGCGCGCCTGCCCGAGGTAGTTGGCGCTCGCCGAGAGGAACGCACCCACGCCGCCGAGGAAGACGTACGGTGCGAACGCCCGCAGGACGCTCTCCGAGTGGGCGTAGCTCGAGCCCAGCAGCAGGTCGACGATCGGCCCGGCCCAGACGAGAAGCGGGGCGAGCAGCGCCGCGTAGCCGACGATCAGGAAACGGGTTGTGAGCGTGAAGGCGCGGACGTCGGACCCACGCTCCTGGTGGCTCGCCACGCGCGGCGCAACGCTGACCGCGACGGCGCCGGCGGGGTAGTGCATGAAGACCGTCAGCCCGAACGCCGCCTGGAAGAGCCCGACCGCGGCGGACGACTTGAAGGCGCCGATCAGCAACGCGTCGAGCTGGTCGAAGAACAGGTACGCGCCCTCGACCACCGCGAGCACGCCCGCGTAGGCGGCGATCTGTCGCGTACGGCCCTTCGACGACCCGATCGCAAGCGCACGGCGGCCGAACAGCTTCGCGACCACGATGGAGCCGACCACGACCGCGGCGCCGTAGCCGACCGCGCGCGCAAACGCCGCTCCGGTCGCTCCGGTGCCGGCCGAGACCAGGGCGATCGCAGCGACCAGGAACACGACGCTCTGCGTGATTGACATCGCGATGATCGCTCCGACCCGCGCCTGCGCGATCAGGACGGCGCCGTAGAGCTGCATCACCGAGCCGGCGACGAGGGCGAGGGCGACCCCGCGCAGCGGCCAGGTCAAGCCCGGCTTGGAGTAGAGGTCGGCGATCGGCCCGGCCGCGAAGACGAGGACCACGCCGACGAGCCCTGCGATCAGCACCTTCAGCCGCAGCGCGTCAGCGACGTAGTCGGCGATCGCGCGGCGGTCGCCGCGCCGCTCGGCGATGAAGCGAGCGACCGACGAGCTGATCCCGAGGTCCATCAGGAGCGCGAAGAGCGCCCCGATGGCGAGCGCGAGCGTGTAGACGCCGTAGCCGTGCGGGTCGAGCGCCCGGATCAGGTACAGCGTGAGAACGGCCGCGATCGCAGCCGAGATCACGCCGTTCAGGGTCGCGTAGAGCGTGTTCCGCGCAATGCTGTCGCTCGCGACCCGCTCCTCGGGGTGCGGCGGGGGCAGGGCCGAGTCCCCCGGCGTCATCGCGGCCACGGCCTTCGCACGCCGAGTCATCGTAACGGCCAACCTTGCTGGTAGAACCCGTCCGTGACCGAGCAACGGGCCATGGTCGACGTGCGCATGCCGACGCGCAGCGTCGCGCCCTACATCCACGAGGCGATCGACTCGGTGCTCGCGCAGACCCGGTCGGACTGGACGCTGCTGATCTCCGAGAACGGCGCGCCGGGCGGCAAGCTCGAGCAGGACCTGAAGCCGTACCTCGCGGACCCCCGCATCGGCTACCAGGCGATCGGAGCAGACCTCAGCGCCGCGACCAACCACACGCGCCTGATCACGGCCGGCCAGGCGCCGTACGTCGGGATCCTCCACGACGATGACCGCTGGGACCCGGACTTCCTCGACCGGCGCGTCGACTTCCTCGAGCGCCACCCCGAGTGCGGCTTCGTGTTCTCCGGGAACTACGAGATCGACTCGCAGTCGCGCCGGACCGAGGACTCGAAGCTGGTGCTGACGGAGGGTGTCTACGCGCCGAACGAGTTCGTCCCGAAGCTCCTGCGGCACAACATCATCGGGATGCCGACGCTGCTCGTCCGCCGCGCCGCGTACGAGGCGGTCGGCGCGGCGTTCGACGAGGGCACGACCTACTTCGACTACACGATGTGGCTACGGCTCGCTTTCGCCTTCCCTGTCGGGTACCTCCCGGTCCGAGACGCCGGCTACCGGGTCCACGACACGCAGATCACGATGACCGCGAAGGGACGCGGCGAGATGCAGGTCGAGCTCTTCAAGTACGTCGACGGCCTGCTCGCCTCGTCGCCCGAGCTCGCGCCTGACGACGCGCGCTGGCTGCGGCGGCGGCGGGCCGGGGCGCATCTTTCGGCGGCGCTCGACCACCTGGAGGACGGCGAGCGAGGCCCCGCGCGGGCGGACGTCTCGCAGGCGCTGCGGACCTACCCGCGGGTCGCCGTCGACCCCCGCACACCGCTCGCGCTCGTCGGCTTTGTCGGCGGCGGCCCGGCGCGACGGCTGATCCGCCGGCTCCGCTACCTGGTCCTGCGCAAGCGCCTGCGCGTGCACCTGCGCAATTGACGTGGGTCCCATCGTCGTGAAACTTCGAACAGCGGTGCTACGGAAGGTCGGCTAGCAGTGCGGATCCTCGTCACGGGCAATATGGGCTACGTCGGCCCGGTCGTAGTCGAGTACCTCCGCGACGCGCGGCCGGACGCGCACCTCGCGGGCCTGGACACCGGCTTCTTCGCGCATTGCCTGACCGGAACCACCGTGCTGCCCGAGCGACGGCTCGATTGCCAGTGGTTCGGCGACGTGCGACGGCCGCCGGCCGGATCGCTCGAGGGCATCGACGCCGTCGTCCACCTGGCCGGCGTCTCGAATGATCCGATCGGGACGACCTACGAGGAAGCAACGCTCGACGTCAACCATCGCGCCACGGTCGAGCTGGCGCGCGCGGCGCGCGAGGCGGGCGTCAGCAGCTTCGTCTTCGCTTCCAGCTGCAGCGTCTACGGCCTGGCCGAGGAGGGGCTGCGCACCGAGGAGTCCGAGACCGGCCCGCTCACCGCGTACGCGCGGTCGAAGCTGCTCGCCGAGGAAGGCCTGGCCGAGGTCGCCGGAGACGGCTTTGCGGTCACGAGCCTCCGGTTTGCGACCGCGTGCGGGATGAGCGACCGGCTGCGGCTCGACCTCGTACTGAACGACTTCGTCGCCGGTGCCTACGCCTTCCGCGAGATCACGATCCTCAGCGACGGCACGCCCTGGCGGCCGCTGATCCACGTGCGCGACATGGCCCGCGCGATCGAATGGGCGCTCGAGCGCCCGGCGCAACACGGCGGTGCGTTTCTCGCCCTGAACGCGGGCTCGGACGACTGGAACTACCAGATCCGCCAGCTCGCAGACGCCGTCGCCGAGATCGTCCCGGGCGTCGAGGTGAGCGTGCGCGAGGACGCCGCGCCCGACTCGCGCTCCTACAAGGTCGGCTTCGGCCTCTTCCGCGAGCTCGCGCCCGAGCACCAGCCGCAGGTCGGCCTCGCCGAGGCGATCGAGGACATCTCGGCCGGCCTGGAGCGCATGGGCTTCGCCGACCCTGACTTCCGCACCTCGCCGCTCGTGCGCCTGCGGGTGCTCGACGACCTTCGCCGTGCCGGCCTCGTGAACGAGAGGCTCGAGTGGGCGCAGCCCGCGCCGGTCGCCCGTGGCTGAGTGCCGCTTCTGCGCCGCGCCCCTGCGGCACACCTTCGTCGACCTAGGCACCTCGCCGCTCGCGAACTCGTTCCTGAGCGAGGAGCAGCTGCACGAGGGCGAGCTCTACTACCCGCTTCACGCCTACGTCTGCGAGCGCTGCTTCCTGGTCCAGCTCGAGGAGTTCGAGACTCCGGCCGGCATCTTCTCGGACTACGTCTACTTCTCGTCCGTCTCCGAGAGCTGGGTGCGGCATGCGAAAACCTACGTCGAGGGCGTCGTGCCGCGGCTCGGCCTCGGTCCCGAGAGCTTCGTGGTCGAAGTGGCGAGCAACGACGGCTACCTCTTGCAGTGGTTCGTGGAAGCCGGTGTCCCGGTGCTGGGGATCGAGCCCGCAGCCAACGTGGCCGTCGTCGCCGAGGAGCGCGGGATTCCCTCCGTCGTCGAGTTCTTCGGCAGCGAACTGGCGGCGAGGCTGGTCACCGAGCAACGGCAGCCCGACCTGATCGTCGGGAACAACGTGCTGGCCCACACGCCGGCGCTGAATGACTTCGTGGAGGGCCTCCGCATCCTGCTCGGGCCGGAGGGGACGATCACGATGGAGTTCCCGCACCTGCTGCGCCTGATCCGGGAGACGCAGTTCGACACGATCTACCACGAGCACTTCTCCTACCTCTCGCTCGTCAGTGTCGAACAGGTCTTCGGTGCGCACGGGCTGCGGCTCTACGACGTCGAGGAGCTGCGCTCACACGGCGGCTCGCTGCGGATCTACGCCTGCCACGAGGGCGCGGCGCACGAGACGAGCGAACGGCTGATCGAGGTGCGCGGTCGCGAGGAGTCGGCCGGTCTGCGCGAGCTCGAGACCTACGTCGCGTTCGGCGAGCGCGTACAGGCGCTGAAGCGGGAGCTGCTCGAGTTCCTGCTCCAGGCGAAGCGCGACGGAAAGGCGGTCGTGGGCTACGGCGCGGCGGCCAAGGGCGTGACAATGGTGAACTACTGCGGCGTGCGCGCCGACCTGCTCCCCTACGTCGCCGATCTGAGCCAACACAAGCAGGGCCGCTACATGCCAGGCAGCCGCATCCCGGTGTACCCACCCGAACGGATCGAGGAAACGAGGCCGGACTACGTGCTGATCCTCGCCTGGAACCTGAAGGACGAGATCATGCGGCAGCTCGCGCACCTACGAGCACACGGCACGCGTTTCGTCACGCCGGTGCCTCATGTCGAGGTGCACGCGTGAGCGAGCGCGCGGCGTTGGTCACCGGCGCCTCGAGCGGGATCGGCGAGGCCGTGGCGCGCGCGCTCGCCGAGGACGGCTTCGGCGTGGCGCTCGCGGCACGCCGGGCCGAGCCGCTGGAGCGGCTCGCCGAGGAGCTCGGCGGGCTTGCCGTCCCGACGGACGTGGCCGATAGCGCTCAGGTGCGGACGCTCGTCGAGCGGGCGGTCGAGCGCTTCGGCCGGCTAGACGCCGTCGTCACGGCCGCCGGCGTGCTCCACACCGCACCGGTGGAGGAGCTGGACGAAGCCACGTGGGACGAGACGATCGACGTCAACCTGAAGGGGACGTACCTCGTCGCGCAGGCTTCTCTGCCGCACCTCCGCGCGAGCAGGGGCTACCTGATCACGCTCTCGTCGGTGTCCGGCCAGATGGGCCAGCCCGGCGGCGGTGCCTACAACGCCTCCAAATGGGCGATCCGCGGCTTCACGCAGTCGTTGCTGCAGGAGGTGCGCAGCGAGGGCGTCCGCGCGACGGCGATCCTCCCCGGGCGCGTGGCGACGCCGATGCTCGGCCACGCGGAGCACGACCCGGACCTGCTAGCGCCGGAGGACATCGCGGACGCCGTGCGCTGGCTGCTCTCACTGCGGCCGGTCGTCCAGATCAAAGACCTCGTGCTCGAGCGAACGACGGCGTGAGCGACGGCGTCAGCATCCTGCGCGGCGACGGCATGATCGACGGCGTCTCGTTCGTCCCGCTGCGGCGAATCCCGGACGAGCGCGGGACGATCATGCACATGCTCCGCCGCGACGATCCGCACTTTGTCGAGTTCGGCGAGATCTACTTCACAACCGTGCACCAGGGAGCCGTGAAGGCGTGGCACCGGCACCGCGAACTGAGCCTGAACTACGCCTGCCCGTTCGGACGGGTGAAGCTCGCGCTGTACGACGACCGCGAAGGCTCGGCGACGCGCGGGACGCTCGTCGAGGCCTTCCTCGGGCCCGACAGCCATTTGCTCGCTGTCATCCCGCCCGGGGTCTGGAGCGGGCTGAAGGGCCTTAGCGCGCCGTTCGCGTTGGTCGCGAATTGCGCCACCCACCCGCACGACCCCTCGCGCACCGAGCGGTTGGACCCGGACGGAGACTCGATCCCGTACGACTGGTCACGACGCGATCGCTAGCAAGTCGTGCTCGACGAGCGTGCGCGCGGCGTCGCGCACCTGCGCATAGCCGAGCCCAGAGCGCTCGGCGATGTCGACGAGCGTGTGCTCGCCGTCGGAGAGGCTCAGCACCCACAGCAGGGAGAGCTCATCGACGCTGGCCCGGCCGCTGGCGCCGATCGCCCGGTAGAGCCCGCGCCGCCCGAGTTGCGGCTCGCCCTTCGGGCTCAGGTTCACATAGGCCTCGTTCGTCTCGAGCACGTCGAACACGGCCATGTACGCGTGGAAGCTCCGGCCGAGCGCGGCCGGCTCGACGAAGTCGAGATCGTCGGCCGAGCTGTGGTACGCGGGAAACGCGCCCGGCGGCGTCCGCGTCAGCGCGCCGACGGGTAGGTCGAAGCCCGGCGAGTTGAACTGACGTTCGTCGCCGCCCCACGGCTCCCATTCCTGCACCTCCGAGGGCCCAACAGAGTCGCGCAGCACGAGCTGCACGACGCGGTCGATTTCTCTGTCTCCGCGGCGACTCTTCTTGTACGTCAGCGCCCCGGAGTCGCCGACGCAATAGCAGACGAGCCCATGTTTGACGCGCGCGAGACGCTCCTCGTTCCGGGCCAGCCACGCGATCGGTCCGATTGTCGCCGGGCTGAAGAGGAAGCGGTACGAGTAGCGCGGCCTTCGCGTCGCCAGCTCACGCGCGAGCAGCGTCATCACGGCGAGGCCCGAGAGGTTCTCATTCGCCAGCGAGGGGTGGCAGGCGTACCCGGAGACAAGCACCTCGTCCTCGGTCTCGCCCGGCACGAACGCCTCGGCGTAGGTCAGCGAGCCGTCCTCGAGCGTCGAGTCGATGCAGACTTCGTACTCGCCCTCGGGCAGCGACTCGAGCACGCGGTGTGGCAGGCAGAAGCCCCAGTTCGGGCTGTAGTAGGAGTTGCGAAACGGGATCCGGTCCGGATGCTCCGGCAGAGACCAGAGGTGCTCCTTCAGCTCGGCGAGCGGCAAACGCCGCCGCACGGGGACGCTGTAGCCGAGCAGGTGCAGGTTTGAGTCGGCGAAGTCGACGACCCGCTCGCCGTCAGGGCCGGCGACCCAGGCGGCCTCGACGTTCCACTCCTGCGGGATCGTCCAGTCCAGCACCTGCGTCCCGGTCGGCACCTCTGTCACCTCGAGCGGGATCCGCTCGCCGATCAGCTCGAACGTCCGCCTCAGACCGTTGCCGGTGATGCTGCGGCAGATCGGGAAAAGCTCGCGAATCAGGTCGTGCAGCTCCTCCCCGACCTCCTCGACGCCGGGCAGTTCGTGGGGGTCGGTGGCCGTCATCTGAGCGCGCCAACTCTAGCCTTGCGGCCGGGCTGGGCCGCGCTGCCGCCACTCGCTCAGTCGGGTTCCCTCGTTCGAGGGAGCGGCCGGCCGCCCGCTGGCCGATTCCCACCACGTGACTCGCATGCTGGTCGCCGCAGCCGCGTTTCTCCTCAGCTCCGCGATTCTCGCGGTCGGCGCTGCGCCGACCTCTGCCACGGTCACGTGCAACCGCTTCGCCGCCGCGAGCGGCAGCGACTCGGCCGCCGGCACAAGCGCCGCTCCGTACCGCACGGCACAGAAGCTGATGGACAGCCTGGCGGCCGGCGAGACCGGCTGCCTGGCTCCCGGCACCTACAACGAGAGCCTCCGCGTCAACCACGGCGGGCAACCAGGCGCGCCGATCCAGCTGACCAGCGCTCCCGGTGGGAAGGCGACGCTCGTCGGACGGCTGTACGTCCCGCAAGGCTCGAACGACGTAGTCGTCTCGGACCTTGCTCTCGACGGGCGCAATGCGGACAACCTGCCCAGCCCGACGGTCGACGCGGACCGCGTCACCTTCGCCCGCGACGATGTCACCGACGCTCACACGAGCATCTGCTTCGCGATCGGGTCGCTCGGGTGGGGCACGGCGCACGACGTCGTCCTCGACGCCAACCGCATTCACGACTGCGGGCGACTGCCGTACGGCTCGACCAACCACGACCACGGCATCTACATCGAGTCCGCGCGTGGCACCGTGATCACCAACAACGTCGTCTACGACAACGCCGACCGTGGCATCCAGCTCTACCCGGACGCGCAGGGCTCGACGATCGCCAACAACGTGATCGACGGCAACGGCGAGGGGATCATCTTCTCCGGCGACAGCGGCCTGGCCTCGAGCGGCAACGTCGTCCGGCGCAACGTGATCAGCAACTCGCGCGTGCGCTACAACGTCGAGTCCTGGTGGCCGACCGGGAACCCCGTCGGCACCGGCAACCTCGCCTCTGACAACTGCCTCTGGAACGGGACGCAGGGCAACGTCGCCGACCCGGTCGGCTTCACCGCCTCGAACAACGTCGTCGCGAACCCGGGCTACGCGGATCGAAGCGCCGGGAACTTCGCACTCGCGTCCGGCGGCGCGTGCGCCGGCTACGGGCCGGCCGGCGACAGCCAGGCGCAGTCGCCGCCTCCGCCTCCGCCCCCGCCGCCTGCCGCCACCGCGCCCGAGAGCACCGCCGCGCCGAGCGTCTCCGGCACTTTGCGCGTTGGTTCGCGGCTGAAGGCTTCGAGCGGCAGCTGGAGCGGGACCTCGCCGCTGACCCTCGCCTATGCCTGGCAGCGCTGCGACGCACGCGGCGCGAACTGTGCCGCTACGACCGCCACGGGCTCCAGCTACCTCGTCGGCAACGCCGACGCGGGCTCGACCCTGCGGGTGGTCGTGCGGGCGCAGAACGCAGCGGGCGCGGCCTCCGCCGCCAGTGCCGTGACCGCGATCGTGCCGGCAAAGAAGAGCGGGAAGGCGGTCACGGGCCGGAGCCTCCTGTCCCGGCCCCAGAATCGTCCCCAGCTCCTTCGGTTCGCCTACGCGCTTCGCCGGCGCTAGGGCCGATCGCGAGAGCACCGCCTGTGCAGGTGTTCTCTACACTCGGTTGAAGCAGCCCCCCTAGGATCGTGCGGCAGGCCGGCAGATGACAGAACCCACACCCTCGTTCGGGAACCAGCGCGAAGGCGCGTCCCGCTACCTCGGGGCGTTGCGCGAGCATTGGGTGTTGATCGTGGCACTCGTCGTGATCGCGGTCGGCAGCGCGGCCGTCTACTCGTACACGGCGCCGAAGAAGTACAAGGCCGAGTCCGACCTGCTGGTCAGCCCTCAGAGCGATTCAGCCTTCGACGGGCTCCCGGTGATTCGAGAGTCCAACGGACTAACGAGCGGCGTGCTGACCGCGGCCCGGCTGATCCAGACGCCTCAAGTGGCCGAGCGGGTCCGCACTCGCCACGCGTTCGGCATGAGTCGAGATGCGCTCCTCGGGGCGATCAGCGTGCAGCCGCTCAGCCAGAGCAACATCATCGCGATCAACGCGACGGCCGGGAGCCCGCGGCGCTCGGCTGACATCGCCAATGCGTTCGCCGACGAGTTCGTCAACCAGCGTTCCGACGACTTCAACAAGGCGCTGGCGACGACGATGGCGCGGCTGAGGGCTCGAATCGCGAGCCTGCCGGCCAGCCAGCTCAACACGCCCACCGCCTCCGATCTGCGCGCACAGCTCGCGCAGCTGCAGACCCTCGCCGGCGGTTCCGACCCGTCGGTGTCGGTCGCCTCGCCGGCAGTCCAGCCGGGCAGCCCGTCCTGGCCTCGCCCGAAGCTGAGCATCGCGATCGCGCTGCTCGTGGCGCTCCTGCTCGGCGCCGGCGCAGCGCTCGCGCTGGAGCTCTTCAACCCGCGCATCAGCCGCGAGGACGAGCTGCTGCTGGGCCATCGGCTGCCGATCCTGGCCCGAGTGCCGCGGGTCAGCGGCAAGGATGCTTCGCTCTACCTCACGCATCGCGGGCGGCTGCCGGCTCACGTCTGGGAGGCATATCGCACCCTCCGCGCGTCGCTTACCGGCGCCGGCGCGGACGGCGGCTACCCGCGCAGGATCCTGGTCACGAGCGCGATTCCCGGCGAGGGCAAGACGATGACCTCGGTGAACCTCGCGATCACGATGGCTCTCACCGGCGTCAAGGTGATCCTGATCGACGCCGACCTGCGCCGGCCAATGATCGCCACGGTCTTCGGCGCCGCGGCGCGATCCAACGGCTTCGGCCTCTTGCTGCTGGGGAACGCCTCCCCCGAACTCGCGCTGCTCGAGGCGCCGGGCACGCCGAACCTCCACCTGCTGCTCTCGAACCCCGAGCACGCACATCTCGTCGACATGCTCCAGCGCGAACGCCTTGAGACGGTGCTGGAACAATTGCGCGAGTACGCCGACGTGATCATCATCGACTCGCCGCCATTGACGGAGGTCGGCGACGCGCTGCCGCTCGCGGACGTCGCCGACACGGTTCTCGTCGCCGTCCGCCTCGGCCGGAGCCGCCGCGACAAGCTCGACGAGCTGCGGCGGGCCCTCGCCCAGCGCGGCGTTGCGCCGGCGGGCTTCGTCGTGACGAGCGCGCGCCGCAACCGCAAGCCCACCTACGGCTACGGCTACCAGAGCGTCGACCGGCGGCGGCCGGGCCTGGACGAGCTGACCGAGCCGTCTCGCGTCGAAGCCGGTCGCACCAAGTAGCACCTCGATGGCCGCACGCGGTGCCATCGCCGTTCTCCCCCGCGCAGGGGACGCTGCCCGCCGGCTCGGCATCGTCTTGGCCGTGCTCCTGGCGGGGGCCGCGATCGGCGCCGGTGCAACCCGGTCACCCACTCTCGCGGTCGGAGCCGTCGTCGGCGTGGCCTTCGTCTGGGTCGCCTTCCGCAATCTCGCGGCTGGCCTTGCGTTCTTCGTCGTGCTCACCTTCTTCGAGCGCCTGCCCGGATCGCCGGCGACTGGGCTGACGCTCGTCAAGGCGGCGGGCTTCGTGCTCGCGATCGCGTGGCTCGCGGCGCTCGCGAACCGGCGGGATCAGGCGCCACTCATCTTCCGAGACCACCCCTGGCTCGCCTACGCGGCGGTGTTCTTCATCACGTGGTCGCTCGCCTCGATGCTCTGGGCGGAGGATCCGGTCTCGGCCCGCTTCGAGACGGGGCGGCTGGCCCAGAACGTGCTCTTCTTCTTCATCGTCTTCACCGCGATCTCGAGGCGGCGGCACCTGCTCTGGGTGCTGAGTGCCTACCTCGGGGGTGCGGTCCTGACAGCCGTCGTCGGGCTCGCCGGCGCCTCGTCGTCGGAACAGTTCAGCCCCTATGCGGACACGAGCCGCCTCAGCGGCGGAATCAGCGACCCCAACGAGCTGGCCGCGATCCTGGTCCCGGCCATCGTGATCGCCGCCTTCCTGTTGGCGGTGACCCCGTCGCCGCTCTGGCGTTGGGTGCTCGGCTCGATCGTGACCGTGACCTCGCTCGCGCTGTTTCTGACGCAGTCCCGCGGAGGCCTGCTCTCGCTGGCGGTCGTCGTGCTGGTGACGCCGTTCCTCGCCGGGCCCGTGCGCCTGCGCGCCGTGGTCGTGATCCTCGCCGTCGCCGCGATCGGGATCGGCTATTACGCGCTCGTCGCGCCGCCCCAGGCTTTGAGCCACGTGACGAAGTTCTCCGTCGGCTCCGGCACGGGGCGCGAGGATCTCTGGCGCGTCGCGATCCAGATGTTCAAGAACCACCCCCTGAACGGCGTCGGCACCGGCAACTTCCAGGTCGTCGAGCCGCGCTACGCCCTGCGGAACATCAACCTGCCGCGCGTCGACCTCGTGGTCGACACGCCGAAGGTCGCCCACAACACGTATCTCCACGTGCTGACCGAGCTCGGCGTGGTCGGGTTCCTCGCCTTCGGGGGGATGCTGCTCGGCGCGGTCGGGATCGCGTGGCGCGCAATCCACACACTGGCGCGGCGAGGCGAGCTGCGAATGGAGATCCTCGGCCGCGGAGTCCTTATCGGGACGATCGGCATGCTCGCCGCCTACGTGTTCATCACCGCCCAGTACGAGAAGCAGCTCTGGCTGCTGCTCGGCCTCTGCGCCGCGCTCTCGACCCTGGCGCGCGCGGGCGAGACCTCCGAGACCTAGACCCGCCGGGCCTCCCAGCGGTCGAGGGTCTGGGCCGCGCTTGCCGCCCGGCCGCCACAGTCGTCGATCCAGCCCAGCAGGCGCCGGTAGAGGCGGTCGTACCCCCTGGAGAGCTGCGGGTGGTGCGAGGGGGGATGCCAGAGGATCGCGACCGCGCCGCCGTGCTCGGCGACGGGCTCGAGCGCTGCGACAGCAGTCTCATACGCGGCGTCCGCGTCGAGCCCGAGGTAGCGCTCTTCCGAGAGCGTCGCGTCCATCAGGACCAACGGCAGTTCCCAGGCTCCTGCTTCGCGGCGTTCCGCGTCCCAGAGGCGGTACGGATAGGGCGTGCCCGCTCGCAGGCCCGGCAGCGAGGGCCAGCCGATGCTCGAGTCGTAGCGCAGGCCGGCCGACCGCAGCTCCTCGGCGAGCCGGGCCGGGTCGCTGCGCAGGTAGTGGTGGCGCAGGCCGTGAACCTCGCCGAGCGGCCGCGCCTCGTCCGCGATCGCGCCCGGTCGCTCGCGGGCGCGGTACGAGGCGTGCAGCGCGACTTCGATCCCAGCCTCCCGCGTTCGCTCAAGCGTCTCGCCCAGCACCGGCCCGTAGCGCTGCGGGTAGCCGTCCTGCGGCGCCTCCTGGCGGGTGAGGAAGAAGCAAGTGGAGCCGCGGCCGCCCTCGGCAGCGAGCATCGCCTCGAGCGGATAGTCGGGATCGCGGCCGCCCAGGGCGTCCGCGGCGAACGCCTTCGACTCGAGCAGCCGCCGGCGCGAGCGCCGCGCGACCGAGCCTGCAAGCTTCCGCGCCGCCGTCGGCAGGCTCCCGCCGCCGAGCAGGTCGACGTCGTGGGTCAGCGCGACCAGGAAGCGCTCGCCGCCGGGATAACCGCGGCGCTCGAGGCCGAGGCCGGCCGCGAGCTCCGCGACGCGCGGGCCAGGCGGGTCCGAAGGCGGGAGCGGCCGCCCATGCGCGTCCAGCTCCGCCTCGCGCTCGCGCGCAAGCGTGAGGAGCCCGAACACCTCGTCGAGCACTGCCGGCTCGACCGGAACGGACTCGTCGAACGGCAGCCCGAGCGCGTCGAGCAGCGCGTCGAGCGCGTACCGGTGCTCCGGCTCCACTAGCGAGACCGCAGCGCGGGAAACAGGATCACGTCGCGGATCGCGTCGCTGCCAGTCAGCACCATCGCCAGCCGGTCGATCCCGATCCCGCACCCGCCGGTCGGCGGCATCCCGTAGGACAGCGCCTCGACGTAGTCCGGGTCGCCCGGCTCCGACTCCTCCGCGCCCGCCTCGCGCTCGGCCTCCTGCATCGCGAAGCGCTGCGCCTGCTCCTCGGCGTCGTTCAGCTCGCTGAAGGCGTTGGCGAACTCCATCCCGCCGACGACGGCCTCGAAGCGCTCTACGAGCGTCTCGTCGGCGTCGGTCATGCGGGCGAACGGCGACAGCTCGATCGGCCAGTCGTAGACGATCGTCGGCTTGATCAGCTCCGGCTCGACGAAGTGCGAGTAGGCGTGGTCGGCGAGCTGCGACCATGAGCGGTCGCGCTCGGTGTCCACGCCGGCCGCCTCGAGCTTGGCCCGCAGCTCGTCGACGTCCCGCGACCAGACGCCCTTCTCGTCCAGGGCGTCGACGAACTTCACGCGCTGCCACGGCGGTGACAGGTCGAGCTCGTGCCCACGGAAGGTCACCTTCGCGCCGCCGGCAGCCTCCGCCGCCGCGGCGACCAGCGCCTCGGCGCGCTCCATCGTGTCGCGGTAGTCGGCGTAGGCCTCGTACCACTCGACCTGCGTGAACTCGGGCGAGTGCTTGTACGAGATGCTCTCGTTGCGGAAATCCTTGGCGAGCTCGTAGACCCTCTCGAGGCCGCCGACGATCAGGCGCTTGAGGTAGAGCTCGTC
>DATIOF010000053.1:0-10152 GCA_035473395.1 Gaiellaceae bacterium | reverse complement strand
GCCCGGTCGACCGCGGCCCAGGCGGCCCCCGCGGCTGCGGGATCGGCTGTCTGCGAACGCAGGGCTCGGCCGATCAGGGCGTCGACGGATGGGTCGCAGAACTCCGAGGCGTTCGAGTTCTCGAACACCGAGTTGGGGCGGAAGCTCTGACACGAGACCTGCGGCGGGAGGAAGCCGGAACCGGCCGCGAAGTCGGCTATCCAGCCCGAGTAACCGAGCTGCGCCTTTGTGCGCGGGTCGTAGATCTTGTCGAAGTACGGTGAGATCCCACCTTTGACGACGTGCAGCGTAGGCCGGTAGCCGATCTCCCTGAGGGCCCCCATCACCGCCGCGGCCGGAGCTGAGCCCGGCAATGGCGCGACGGACGGATACCAGAGCGTGACGCGCGAGCCGCCGGTGCCCGAGGCGCGCACGAGCGCCCGCGCCTTCGCCAGATTTGGCGCGCTCCACGAGCCGAGACGCGGGTTCAGCGTGTACGGGCAATACGGCTTGTAGCCCGGGAAGTTCGGCGGAAGCACCTGGCACGTCGGAGTGGCGGTCCCGAAGCCGCCGACGGAGAGGGACGTACTGCGGTCGAGCGCATAGTTGAGCGCCCGCCGGGCGCGAACGTCGTCGAACGGCGCGACGCGAGTGTTCAGGAAGAGCTCGTTCGTCGCGCGACCCGGGAAGACATGCAGCTGCGTGGTGAACCGCGCCGCGAGCTGCGCGAGGGCCTGCGCGGGCGGCGAGATGTCGAGGTCGCTCTTGCCCTGTTCGACCCAGCCGAGCCGCCGAGCCGGGCTGCCGCGCAGCGTGACCAGGATCCGGTCGGGGAAGCCGTTGGGCTGGGCAGGCGCCGACCACTCGCGAAAAGCCGGATTGCGAATGAGCAGGACGGTCCGGCCCGGGACGTAGCGCCGGACCTCGTACGGGCCGGTCGCGGGCGGAAGGCCTTTCGCCCGGGTATCGGGAACCACGGAGAAGAACGGCAGCGCGAGCTTGTAGAGGAAATCGGGATCGGGGGAGGTCAGCCTGATCGTGACGGCTCGCTGCCCGTCATCCGCAACGATGCCGCGGGAGAGATCGCAGGTGGCGGGCCGCTTCGCACACGCCGAGGCGCCGGCGATCTTGGCGAAGTACGGAGCGCCCGGGCTCTGCAAGCGAAAGCCGCGCTCGACGCCTCGCCGGAGGTCGGATGCCCGGATGAGCGCACCGTTCGAATACCGGACCCCGCCGCGCAGGTGGAAGGTGTAAGCCCGACCGCCGTTGGTCGGTGCCGGCACCGAGGTCGCGAGATCCGGCACCACCGAGCCGCCGTCCGGGCCGCTCGTCCGCTTGAACGTCAGCAGCCCGTCGTGCATGTTTGTGACCAGCGCCCACGCCAGCGAGGCGTACGCCGTCGCGGGATCGAGCGAGTCGACATCGATGCCAGTCGCAGTCACGCGCAGCGTCCCGCCGCGATGACCGGCGCTGCCGACGCGCGAGGTCAACCACACGCCGGCCGGGGTCACGGCCACGCCTCCGGGCCCATTGCCGACCGGCACCTCGTCTACGACCCGGTTCTCGCCGGTGTCGATGCGCGACAGCGAGTTCCCGTAGGTGTTGGCGACCCAGACGCTTCCGTCACCGGCGGAGATGTCGCTCGGCCCCTCGCCCACCGGAATCGTGTTCGTGACGCTGTCGGTCGACGGGTCGATGCGTGAGACGGTGCCGTCGAGCGAGTTGGCGACCCAGACGGCACCGTTGCCGACCGCGACGCCACTCGGCCCGTTGCCGACCGGAACTGCCTGTTGCGTCCCGGTCCGAGGGTCGAGCCGGGTCACGGTCGACGTCGACCCGTCAGCGATCCAAACTGACCGGAATCCGACCGCGACTGCCGTGGGAGCCGAGCCGGCGCCGAACGTCTTCAACGGCTTGCCGGTCAGCGCGTCCACCTCGCTCACCGAGTCGTCGAAGCGGTTTGCGACCCAAACCTTGTCGTTCGCCGCCGCGACCCCGCCGGCGCCGTTGCCGACTGGGATCTCCTGGACGATCGAGTTCGACGAGGGGTTGATCCGCAGCAACTTCCGGCCCTGGCTGCTGGTGACCCAGACGGCGCCCGAGCCGAAGGCGATCCCTGCCGGGTCGGGACCGACGCGGATCGCCTCGGACGTCGCGTGCCGCGGGTCGACCCGGCTGACCGTGCCGTCGAGCGTGTTCGACACCCACACCGAGCCGGCGCCGTATGCCAGCTTGCCGGGGCCCGCGCCGACCGCGAGCTCCTTCGCCAGCCGCTTGCCGCTGCCGTCGAGCACGGCGGCGCTGTCGGCGTTGACGCGGGCGAGCGCCTGCGCCGAGCGCGTAAGCTCGAGCGAGAGCACGACCGCCAGCGCGATCAGGAAGAGAAGCGCGGCGGCGGCGAGGCCACGTCTCCTGGGTGAGCCGAGGAGCTCCTGTTTCGCCGATCCGAGCGCGAGCCTCAGCCGGCGGAGCCAGAGGACTCGCCGCGGCTCGGGCGGCGTCTCGACGATCACGTCGAAGGTGCGAACGGGCGCCTCCAGGCCCTTCAGCCGCAGCTTCGCCCGCTCGCGGTACGCCAGCCCCTCGACGTGGCGCGCCAGATGGACGACCCCTTCGCTCGTCAGCACCTCGCCGGGCCCCGCGACGCTGCAGAGCCGTGCCGCAAGGTTCAGCGCGCCGCCGCGGAAGCCATCGCCGACCGCCACCGCCTCGCCCGAGTCGATCCCGATCCCGACGCGCAGCGGCAGGTCGTCGTTCGATGCCTCGGCGAAGCGCTGCTGCAGGTCGACCGCGGTCCGTAGCGCCTGGCGGGCCGAGCCGAAGACGCAGAGCGCCTCGTCGCCGCGCAGCTCCACCAGCCTGCCGCCGCCTGCCTCGACCGCCTCACGTGCGATCCCGGCGAACGCATCGGCCAGCCGCGCCGCAGCCTCGTCACCCCGCTCCTGGGTGAACTTCGTATAGCCACGGACATCCGCGATCAGAAACGTCTGAACGCTGGGGGTTCCGATCGGTCAAGTTATAGCTGCGACCGGCTTTGGGCGGACGTTCCGCGGGCAGGTCGTCGTTATGAGGCCTGTGAGCCACCGCGCGCAAGTCTGGGTCGCCCTCTGGATCGTCTACGTCGTCTGGGGCTCGACCTACCTCGGGATCGAGCTCGCCGGCGAGACGATCCCGGCCCTGTTCGGCGCGGGCGTCCGCTTCACGATCGTCGGGCTGATCGTCTGCGGGATCGTGATCTGGCGGCGCGGGCTCCGGGCCCTGAAGGTACGGCGGGTCGAGCTCGCCTCGGCGGCCCTGGTGGGCTTGCTGCTGCCCGGCGCGAACTCGATTCTCTTCCTCACCGAGCAGAAGGTCCCGATCGGGCTGACGTCGTTGATCATCGCCTCGGTGCCGCTCTGGGTCCTGCTGTTCCGCCTGGCGGCCGGCGAGCGGCCGGACCGGATCGCCTCCCTTGGCTTGCTCGTGGGCTTCGTCGGCATCGTGGTGCTCGTCCGGCCGGGGGGCGGCTCGGGGCCGCTCGGCTACCTCCTGCTGACGGTTCTCGCCGCGATCTCGTGGGCGCTCGGGTCGTTCCTCTCGCCGCGGATGGCGGTCCCACGCGACGCGCTCGTTGCGACCGGCTACGAGACGCTCGTCGGCGGGCTCGTCCTGGGACTGATCGGTCTTGCGACGACGTCGCCGTCGCGGCTCGACCCGTCGGGCTGGTCGTCGCGCTCGATCTTCGGCCTCATCTACCTGATCCTGATCGGCTCGGTCGTCGGCTACACGGCCTACGCCTGGCTGCTCGGCAACGCGCCGATCGCGCAGGTCTCGACCTACGCGTACGTGAACCCGGTGATCGCGATCGCGCTCGGCGTGATCGTGCTCGACGAGACCGTCACCGCCCGGATCATCGCCGGGGCGGTGCTGATCCTGATCGCGGTCGCGATCGTCGTGCGGCGAGAGTCAGAGCCCGGCGAGGTCGTCGGGCCGGACGGGCACGCGGCTGAGCTCGCGCCCGCTCGCCGCTCGTAGCGCCGAGACCACCGCTGCCGTGGAGACGACCGTCGGCGGCTCGCCGACGCCCTTGGCCCCGTAGGGCGCGTCGGGCTCGGGATCCTCGACCAGCTCCGCGTCGATCACCGGCATGTCGAGCGTCGTCGGGATCAGGTAGTCGGTGAAGCTCGCGTTGGTGATCAGGCCGTCGCGCGTCTGGATCTCCTCCATCAGCGCGAGCCCGAGGCCCTGCGCGGTGCCGCCCTCGATCTGGCCGTGGACCGCCTGCGGGTTGATCGCCTTGCCGACGTCCTGGGCGGCGCCGATCCAGACCACGCGCGAGAGACCGAGCTCGACGTCGACCTCGGCGACCACGCGCATCGCTGCGCAGATGTAGGCGACGTGGACGCGGTCGCCCGCGACCTGGCCGGTCTCGGGGTCGAGCGGGAAGGTGCGAGCATGGTGGTAGGTGCGCTCGAGGTCGACCTCCTTGCCCGTCTCGCGCCACTCCGCGAGCGCGTCCTGGCAAGCGAGTTGCACGGCGCCCGCGGCCATCCACGTGAGCCGCGACGCCGACGCCGAGCCGGCCGAGTCGACGCCGTCGGTCGAGCCGGGCGCGAGGGTCACGTTCTCCGTGCCGAGCTCCGTGCGCGCGACCTGCAGGATCACGCCCGTCACGCCCTGGCCGACCTCGGCCGCGGCGCAGTGCACCTCGGCGGCGAGCTGCTCGTCCGCGCCGGCCCAGAGCCGCACTCGGGCCGAGCACGCGTCGTCGAAGCCCTCCGAGTAGCAGACGTTCTTGAAGCCGACCGCGAAGCCGACCCCGCGCTGCACGCCCTGGCCGCGGGTGGTGTTGCCGGCGCCGCCGGGCAGCCGGATCGGGTCGCGCGGCAGCTCCTCCGCCTCGGGCAGGGGCAGCGCAGCGGCCCTGCGGATCACCTCGGCCACCGGCAGCGAGCCCGTCACTTGCTGCCCGGTCGGCAGCGTGTCGCCCGGGCCGAGCGCGTTCAGCAGGCGCAGCTCGACCGGGTCGATCTCGAGCGCGGCGGCGAGCTTGTCCATTTGCGCCTCGTGCGCGAAGCAGCCCTGGACGGCCCCGAAGCCGCGCATCGCGCCGCAGGGCGGGTTGTTCGAGTAGACGCAGGTCGACTCGATCAGCGCGTTCTCGACCTTGTACGGGCCGACCGCGAAGGCGGCGGCATTCGAGCAGACGGCCGCGCTCGAGGAGGCGTAGGCGCCGCCGTCGAGCAGGATCCGTGCGCGGACGTTGACGAGCTTGCCCTCGCGTGTCGCCCGATGTTCCATCCAGAGCTTGGCCGGGTGCCGATGGACGTGGCCGACGAACGACTCCTCGCGCGAGTAGACGATCTTCACCGGCCGGTCGGTGTGCAGCGCGAGCATCGCGCCGTGGACCTGCATCGAGAGGTCCTCGCGCCCGCCGAAGGCGCCGCCGACGCCGCCGAGGTGGATCCGCACCTGCTCCTTCTCGAGCCCGAGACAGGGCGCGACCTGGTCGCGGTCGACGTGCAGCCACTGCGTCGCCACGTAGACGTCGACACCGCCCTCGCCGTCGGGCACCGCGAGGCCGGACTCGGGCCCGAGGAAGGCCTGGTCCTGGATCCCGAGCTCGTAGACGCCCTCGACGCTCACGTCGCCGGCGGCGTCCGGGTCGCCGTGGCGAATCACGATCGAGCGGAGGACGTTCGGCCGCGGGTCGTCGCGGAAGCCGTGGCCTGCGGTGGGATTCTCGTCGTGGATCGGCGGCTGCTCGGTGGCGCGCTCCATGTCGGTCACCGGCTCGAGCGGCTCGTACTCGACGCGAATCTTCTCGGCCGCGCGCCGCGCCTGCTCGGGGTGCTCGGCCGCGACCAGCGCGACCGGCTCGCCGAAGTAGCGCACCTTGTCGATCGCGAGCACCGGCTGGTCGGGAAACTCGAGCCCGTACGTCTTGGCTCCGGGCACATCGGCGTGGGTGAGCACGGCGTGGACTCCCGCCATCGTCAGCGCCTCGGAGATGTCGAGCTCGACGATTCGCGCGTGCGCGTGCGGGCTGCGGACCGTGTGGCCCCAGAGCATCCCGGCCGCGGAAAGGTCGCTCGCGTACGCGAACTCACCGGTCACCTTCGGGATCGCGTCGGTGCGCTTGACGACCTCGCCCACGCGGCCGAGCTCGAGCTTGCGGGCGGTCGTGCTCATCGCTCGGCCGCCAGCCTCACCGCGTCGAAGATCTTCGCGTAGCCGGTGCAGCGGCAGAGGTTGCCCGAGAGCGCCTCGCGGATCTCGTCGTCGTTCGGCGCGGCGTTGCGGGCGAGCAGGTCGGCCGTGGCGACGATCAAGCCCGGCGTGCAGAAGCCGCACTGCACGGCGCCGGTCTCGCTGAACGCCTGCTGCACGCGATGCAGCTCTTCGCCGCGCGCGAGCCCCTCGACGGTGACGACCTCGTGACCGTCGGCCTGCGCCGCGAGCACCAGGCACGCGCAGACGAGGACGCCGTCGAGCAGCACCGAGCACGAGCCGCACTCGCCCTGCTCACACGCGTTCTTCGAGCCCGGCAGGCCGAGCCGTTCGCGCAGCGCGAAGAGCAGGCTCTCGCCTTCCCAGACCTCGGTCTCCTTCCGCTCGCCGTTGACGGTCAGCTGGATCCTCATGCCAGGCACCGCTCGAGCGCCCGCTCTGTCAGGACGCGCAAGGCGTGGCGGCGGTAGCGGGCCGTGCCGCGGACGTCGTCGATCGGGCTCGCCGCCTCGGCGACCTGCTCCGGGAACGAGTCTCGTTCCTCGACCGGCGCGCCCACGAGGCCGGGCACCGGGCCGGCCGAGCCGAACGAGGCGCGCAGCTCGTCGCCGTCCACGACCAGCCCAAGCGAGACGACTGCGATCACCATCGCGTTGCGCGGCCCGACCTTCATGAACGTCTGCCGCGGGCCGGGCAAGGGGATTCGGACGGCGACGATCAGCTCGTCCGGCTCGAGCGCGTTCCGCTTCGCGCCGACGAGGAACTCGCTCAAAGCGACGGTGCGCGAACGGCTCGAAGAGGCAAGCTCGACCTCGGCCCCGTAGACGAGCAACGGCGGCAGCGCGTCACCGGCCGGCGAAGCTGTGCCGAGATTGCCACCGATCGTGCCGCGGTTGCGGATCTGCGGGCCGCCGACGGTGCGCGAGGCCTCGGCCAGCGCGAGCAGCGGCTCGGCGAGACCCATCGCCTCGGTGTAGGTCAGCCCGGAGCCGAGCCGCAGCGTTCCGTTCTCGCGCGCGTGGCCGCGCAACTCGGGCACCTCGTTCAGGTTCAGCAGCGCCGGCGGGCGGGCGCGGTCGAAGTTGAGCTCGACCATCACGTCGGTGCCGCCCTGAATCGGCACTGCGTCGGGCCGCTCGGCCTTCAGCGTGAGCGCCTCGTCGAGGGTGCGCGGGGTCAGGACTTCCACGAGGCCAATCTACTTCGACCCAGTAAGTTCCATCCATGCCAGACCTTGCCCGACGGCTCGCGGTGGCCCGTGGCGACGAGCCGGCCGAGCTCGTCGTCCGCGGCGGACGCGTGTTCTCGGTCTTCACGCGCGAGTGGTTGGAGACGGACGTTGCGGTCGTGGACGGCTATGTCGCCGGCCTCGGCGAGTACCGCGGGAGCGAAGTGATCGATGCGACCGGCCGCTACGTCGTGCCGGGCTTCGTTGACGCGCACATGCACCTCGAGTCGACGAAGCTGCTGGTGGACGAGTTCGCCCGGCTGGTGCTGCCGCTGGGAACGACCACCGTCGTCGCCGATCCGCACGAGATCGCGAACGTGCTCGGCACCGACGGCGTGCACTGGCTGCTGGACGTCAGCGTCGGCCTGCCGCTCGACGTCTTCTTCATGGCCTCGTCCTGCGTGCCGGCGTCGCGGTTCGAGTCGCCGCGGCGGCCGCTCTCGCCGGGTGACCTCGAAGGCCTGCTGCGGCGGCGGCGCGTGATCGGGCTCGCCGAGATGATGAACTTCCCCGGTGTCGTCTCCGGCGACGAGCACGAGCTGGCGAAGCTGCGGCTGCCGGGCGCCGAGCACGTCGACGGTCACGCGCCGGGCGTCCTGGGCAAGCAGCTGAACGCCTACGCCGCGGCCGGGATCTACTCCGACCACGAGGCCTCAACCCCCGAGGAAGGCCGCGAGCGGCTGCGCGCCGGGATGTGGCTGCTGATCCGCGAGGCCTCGGCGGCGCGGAACCTGCACGCGCTGCTGCCGCTCGTGCAGGAGCTCGGCACCGAGCGAATCGCCTTCTGCACCGACGACCGCGAGCCCGAGCACATCGCCGAGGACGGGCACGTCAACTCGATGGTGCGCGACGCGGTCGCGGCCGGGATCGCGCCGGAGGACGCGCTCGTGCTCGCGACTCTGAACCCCGCCACCTGGCACGGCCTGCACCACCTCGGCGCGATCGCGCCCGGCTACCAGGCCGACCTGCTGCTGTTGCCGGATCTCGAGTCGTTCGTGCCGGAGACGGTGCTCAAGCGCGGCCGCCCGCTCGGTGAGATCGAGCGGCCGGAGGTGCCGGAGTGGGTCAAGCACACCGTCCGCGTCCGCCACGTCGCCGCGCGCGACTTCACCATCCCCTGGGAAGGCGGACCGGCCCGGGTGATCGGCGTGATCCCCGACCAGATCGTGACCGAGGGGCTCGTGGAGGAGCCGCTCGTCGAGGACGGCCACATCGTCGCCGGCAACGGGCTCGCGAAGATCGCGGTCGTCGAGCGGCACCTCGGCACCGGCGGGATGGCGGTCGGGCTCGTGCGCGGCTTCGGCCTCGAGACCGGCGCGCTCGCCTCGACCTTCGCCCACGACGCGCACAACATCGTCGTCGTCGGCATGGACGACCAGGACATGGCGCGCGCGATCGCCCGCCTGACCGAGATCGGCGGCGGCGTGGTCGTCGTCGAGGACCGCGGTGTGCGCGCCGAGCTGGCGCTGCCGGTCGCGGGTCTGATCTCGGAGGCGCCGCTCGACGAGGTGGTCGAGGCGAGCGAGGGCTGCATCGAGGCCGCGGCAAAGCTCGGCTGCACGCTGCCCTCGCCGTTCCAGACGATGTCGTTCCTCGCGCTGTCGGTGATCCCGTCGCTGAAGATCACCGACCAGGGGCTCGTGGACGTCGACCGCTTCGAGCTGGTGCCGCTCCGCGCGTGAGGCGGCTCTTCAGGAACGCCTACGTCGTCGTGATGGACGACGCGGGCACCGAGCACGGGGACGGCTGGGTGCTGGTCGAGGACGGGCTCGTCGCAGCGGCGGGTGGTGGCGCGGAGCCCGAAGCCGACGAGCGGGTCGACCTGGCCGGCGCCTTGGTCACGCCTGGCTTGATCAACACACACCATCACCTCTACCAGACCCTTACGCGCGCGCGGGCCCAGGAGGCCGACCTGTTCACCTGGCTGAAGACGCTCTACCCGGTCTGGGCGCGGCTCGACGAGGAGAGCGAGCACGCCGCGGCCCGCACAGGCCTGGCCGAGCTCGCGCTTTCCGGCTGCACAACCGTCTTCGACCACCACTACGTGTTCCCGCGCGGGGCCGGCGACCTGATCGAGGCCGAGATGACCGCGGCCCGCGAGCTCGGCGTGCGGCTCGTGCCCTCGCGTGGCTCGATGGACCTCGGCGAGTCTGACGGGGGGCTGCCGCCGGACTCGCTGGTCGAGGATGCGGACCAGATCCTGGCCGAGACCGAGCGGCTGGCCGCGCGCTACCCGGAGCTCGTCGTCGCGCCGTGCTCGCCCTTCTCGGTCACGGGCGAGCTGATGCGCGAGTCGGCCGAGCTCGCGCGGAAGCTCGGGCTGACACTGCACACGCACCTGGCCGAGACGGTCGAGGAGGAGGAGTACTGCCGCGAGCTGTTCGGCTGCACGCCGATCGAGTACCTCGCAGGCCTCGGCTGGACGGCCGGCGACGTCTGGTGTGCGCACTGCGTCCACCTGTCCGACGCGGACGTGGCCACGTTCGCACGCGAAGGTATCGGCGTCGCCCACTGCCCCACCTCCAACCTCCGCCTGGGCGCGGGGGTCGCGCGCGTGCGCGACCTCGTCGACGCGGGTGCCCCCGTCGGCCTCGGCGTCGACGGCTCGGCGTCGAACGAGCGCAGTGACCTCTCCTTCGAGGTCAAGCAGGCGCTGCTCGCCGCGCGCGGGCGCGGCGGCCCGGAGGCGATGACGGCGCGCGAGGCGCTGCGGCTCGGCACGCGCGGCGGTGCAA
>DATIOF010000052.1:0-2190 GCA_035473395.1 Gaiellaceae bacterium | reverse complement strand
GCGAGCTTCGCGCGGCTCCAGAGGACGAGCACGACGCCGTTCGCCTGAAGGAACGCCGTCTCCTCGGCTTCCCAGGTGACCTGCCAGCCGAGTACTTCGTAGAACGACTTCGCGCGCTCGTAGTCGGCGACGCCCAGCGTGACGAGGCTGATGCTCTGCCGCACGGGTCAGGCCCCGAGCTCGCGCGGGAGGAGGCGCGCCGTCAGCAGCGCCCGGAAGCGCTTCGTATCGCCGGCGACATGTGCCTCGACGAGCTCGCGACCCTGCCAGTAGGTGTGCTGGTACGGCGGCGAGGGACTTCGGAGCTGCGAGTCGATCTGCTTGGCCACGCGGTCGGCGGGCAGGAGCGACCAGGTATCGGGGTAGTCCCGCGCCTCTTCCGGCGAGGCGCCGCGGTCGTGGATCAGCATCGCCAGGTTCGCCGCGATCGGCAGGATCTGCCGGCGGGCCTCGTCGACCCGCGAGCCGACCTCTGCGTCGTAGGCGAAGCCCAGGCGGCCGAGCACCTCCGCCGCAAGCTGTTGCCCGTCGCCGACGAGCAGCGTCGGGCCGGTCATCGCAACTCCCTCCGAGATCACGGCCTCGGGCGACCAGAGCACGTCGAGCGTGCGCTCCAGCTGCCCTTGCCCGCGAACCAGGTCGGTCTCCTGCCAGACGCGATGAGTGTGGTGGCCGCCGTAGATCTCGTGCGAGGTCAACAGCACGAGATCGGACGCCGGCAACGGAAGGTCGGTGTTGACCTGGATGTGCGTGCGCAGGCCACCGAGATAGCGGGCGTAGCCGAGCCAGCGCTCGCCGGTAACGAGCTTGAGGTCGAACTCCTCGCCGTCGGGCAGTCCGATCGACTCCCGCGTCAGCCGCCGGAGCTCGGCGGCCGCGTCGAGCACCGCCTGCTCGACCAGCTCGGCCGGGATCGCCGTTTCCGCGAACCAGCGGGCGTAGCGCTCACGGACGTCGCCGCTGCCGGGCAGCGCCTCTTCGAGGATCGCAGCCGCCCGGCGGAACGGCTCCTCGTCGTGCCAACGGGGTTCGATGCCATAGACGAGCCGGCCCTCCTCGGCGTAGCCGAGCCGCTCGCCTCCGAGCTTGCGCGCGTTCGCGCCCAGCGCTCCGACCTGGGCCGCGAGCCACTCGTCGCCGGCCACGTCATCGGCCAGCGCGGCTGCATCGTCGGCCAGCGCGGCGGGCTCGCGCAGCTCCTCGGCCTCGATCCGCCGGGAGAGCTCGTCGGGCCCGTAGTACGAGTCGATCAGGTCGGCGTCGTGCCGCCCGAGGCGCAGGGCGAGCTCGAGGTAGCGCTCGACCGGATCAGCCACGCTCGAACAGAGCCGCCTGGCCCTGGCCAACGCCGACGCACAGCGTGGCGAGCCCGTACCGGCCGCCGCGCCGCCGGAGCTCGTGCAGCAGCGTCACCACCAGCCGCGCGCCGGTCATGCCGAGCGGATGGCCGAGCGCGATCGCGCCGCCGTTGACGTTCACCTTCTCAGGGTCGAGCCCGAGCTCGCGGATCACGACCAGGCTCTGCGACGCGAACGCCTCGTTCAGCTCGACCAGGTCGAGCTCGTGCGCGTCGACGCCTACGCGGCCCAGCAGCTTCTGGACGGCGGGCACCGGCCCAATCCCCATCACGCGCGGGTCGACTCCCGCCACCGCCGAGCCGACGAACGCGCCGAGCGGCTCGATCCCGAGCTCGCGTGCCCGCTCCTCGCTCGCGATCACGAGCGCCGCCGCGCCGTCGTTGATCCCGCTCGAGTTACCGGCGGTGACGGTGCCGCCCTCTCGGAACGCCGGCTTCAGGGCGGCGAGCTTCTCCTCGTCGGTGTCGGGCCGTGGATGCTCGTCGCGGGTCACGTCGCCCACTGCGACGAGCTCGTCGGCGAAGCGACCCTCCGACTCCGCCGCCGCCCAGCGCCGCTGCGACTGCAGGGCGAACGCGTCCTGCTCCTCGCGCGAGACGCTGTAGCGCTCGGCCACGTTCTCGCCGGTCTCGCCCATCGACTCGAGCGGGAACATCGCCTCAAGGCGCTGATTCGGGAAGCGCCAGCCGATCGTCGTGTCCCAGGCCGTCGTGTCGCCGCGCGGAAACGCACGCTCGGGCTTGGCCAGCACGAGCGGCGCGCGCGACATCGACTCGACGCCGCCCGCGACGAACAGGTCGCCGTCACCGGCCATGATCGCGTGGCTCGCGCC
>DATIOF010000051.1:0-2368 GCA_035473395.1 Gaiellaceae bacterium | reverse complement strand
CTCCAGCCACTGTTCCAAGCCAATCAGCAGCTGCGCACGCATCTCCATCACAGTTGCCTCATCAGGAGGAAACAGGTCATGAAAAGCGCTACGCACCACTGCCGCGAGCACGGTCTTGCCGTGGCCACTCTGGAAGTACTCGAAGGACGGCTTCTTGTCGCCGCCCATGTTCGCCTCGAGGATGGAGCGCTCGGGCTTCACCGGCGCGCGCTCCATCACGTAGCCCATGTTCAGGGCGTACGAGTTGCGGGTCATCATGTTCGCGCCGACGGCGTCGCCGGTCGTCCAGCGCCAGAGAACGTGGCACATCGGGCCGACGACATGGGTCTTCACCTCGCGCAGGCGCGCGTGCTTCGAGAGCGACGGGTCGTCCTGCTCGGCGAGCCAGGCCCGCATCGCCTCGAGCTCGGCTTCGATCCAACCTGCGAGCGCGATCGCGTCCGCGGCGGAGCTGCAGACGAAGCACGACGCACGCGTGATGCGGTCGGCGAGCACGTAGGTGCGGAAGCCGCCCGACTCGGCGACCGCGCGCGCGCCGCGGTGCAGCGAGGCCGAGAGGCCGCCCTCGGTGTGGGCGAGCGGCACGAAGACGGAGTCGTTCGACCGGCCGGTTTCGACGAGCGCGCCATCCGGCTCGCGCAGCTCGTACTCGCCGAGCTCGATCTCCAGCGGGCCGGCGACGGCGACGGGGATCGCGACTGCGCCGGTCACCATCTCCTGCGCCCCGACGAACGGCGCGAGGTCGACGCCGGTCACCTCGCCGTCGAGCCCGAGCGCCTCCTGGCGCGCCCGGATCGAGTCCGCGTCGTTCTTCCTGGGCCATTTCCGCACGTCCACGGCCATGAGCTTAAGCTGCTGTCGTGGAGACAGAGCAGGTCATCGACCAGGAACGCGAGGAGCGCGAAGCATTCGCCGGCGTGCTCCGCTTCTACGAGCTCGCCAAGCGGCAGGAGTGGCAGGTGCGCGACCTCCCGTGGGGCGAGATCCCGCCGATCCCCGAGGGCAAGGGCTCTCCGCAGCGCCAGGCCCGGCGCAAGGACATGTGGCGCTCGGTGCTCACGCAGCAGCTGCAGGCCGACATGCTCGCCTGCGAGATGGCCTCCCAGCTGCTGAACATCGCGCCCGACCCGGAGGCGAAGCTCTACTACTCGACCATGGTGCAGGACGAGTCGCGCCACACCGAGGCGTGGCTGAAGCTGATCGACGAGGTCGGCGGCACCGCCGAGCGCGACCCGCACCTCGACGAGCTCGCGCACATGACGCTCGAGGCCGACACGCTCGAGGAGAAGGTCTTCCAGATGCAGGTCTTCTACGAGCGTCTGATCATCTCGCGCTTCCGGCTGATCGCCCGCGCCTCCCGCGGAACCGTGCTCGAGGACCTCTGCAACCGGCTGACGACGGACGACGGGATCCACCACGGCGCCGGCATGGCCTACGAGAAGGTGCTCCTCTCCAAGGCCGACAAGAAGACGAAGCAGGCGCTCATCGACGCGGCCAACCGGCTGCTGCCGATCTTCGTCGAGCACGCGCTCTGGCGGCCGAAGGAACGCGCCTTCATCGGCGAGACGATGCGCTCGCGCGACATCGCCAAGCTGAAGGAGGACATCGAGATCGGCGTCCGTCTGGCGCAGTCGCTCGGGCTCGACGTCTCCGACGTCCAGCTGCCGATCCCGTAGCCGCGTGACCGCGACGCCGATGGCAGGCGGGCCGCTCGCCGAGCGCATCCGCGCCCAGGTCGCGCAGGACGTGAAGGGCCTCGGCGGGATCGGGCTTGCCACCGTGCAGGTCGGCGAGGACCCGGCCTCGACCGTCTACATCCGGCGCAAGCACGAGGCGGCCGGCGAGGCGGTGATCGCCTCGACCGACGTCAAGCTGCCCGAGGACATCTCGCAGGAGGCGCTCGTCGCCGCGGTCGAGCTGCTGAACGCGGACGACCAGGTCGACGGGATCCTCGTCCAGCTCCCGCTGCCGAAGCACCTCGACGAGGCGGCCGCCGTGCTGGCGATCGACCCGGTCAAGGACGTGGACGGCGTGCACCCGTTCAACGCGGGCCAGCTCTACCTCGGCCGGCCGACGCTCGTGCCTGCGACGCCGCTCGGGATCATGGCGCTGCTCGAGGAGTTCGACGTGGAACTGGACGGCGCGCGCGCGGTCGTGGTCGGACGCAGCGACATCGTCGGCAAGCCGATCGCGCACCTCCTGCTGCAGGCGAACGCGACCGTCACGATCTGCCACTCGCACACCGCCGACCTCGAGCGGCACACGCTCGACGCTGACGTTCTGGTCGTCGCGGCGGGCGTGCCCGGGTTCGTCTCGCCGGACATGGTCAAGTCGGGCGCGGCGGTCGTGGACGTCGGGATCAACCGCA
>DATIOF010000050.1:0-10298 GCA_035473395.1 Gaiellaceae bacterium | reverse complement strand
CGGTGTGGAGGATCGGCTGGCGCGGCTGCGCTCCGAGCCCGGCCTGGCGGGCGTGCTGCTCGACGTGGACGGGACGCTGGCGCCGATCGTGGCGCGGCCCGAGCTGGCCGTCGTGCCGGAGGAAACGCGCGCCGAGGTACGTCGGCTTGCCGGTCGCTACGCGCTGGTCGCATGTGTGAGCGGGCGGACCGGCGAGGAGGCGGCGCGGCTGGTCGCCGTCGACGGCGTCGTCTACGTCGGCGTCCACGGGCTCGAGCTGGCTCCCGAGGCCGAACGCTGGCGCGAGACGCTGAGACCGTTCGCCGAGGAGGACTGGCCGTGGCTGGAGGACAAGGGCCTGACCATTGCCTTCCACTGGCGGGAGGCGCCCGACGAGGACGCGGCGCGCCGGACTCTCGAGGCAGTCGCCGAGCGGGCGGAGGCGGCCGGGCTGCAGGCGCACTGGGGCCGGAAGGTGCTCGAGCTACGGCCGCCGATCGAGGCCGACAAGGGCACGGCGGTGCGGACGCTGCTCGCCGAGCGCGGCGTTGAGCGGGCGCTCTACGCCGGGGACGACACGACCGACCTCGACGCCTTCCACGGGCTCGACGGGCTGGAGCTCGCGCTTCGGGTCGCGGTCGCGTCGAACGAGGGGCCGGTCGAGCTGCGAGAGGCCGCCGACCTGGTGGTCGCCTCCCCCGCAGAGCTGCTCGACCTGCTGCGCACGCTCTAGGAGAGCGCCAGCAACGCCACGCCTGCGGCGACCAGCACCGAGCCTGCAAGCCGGCTGCGGGTGACGTGTTCGTGGAGGAAGACGGCGGCCAGCACCGTGGCGATCACCACGCTCGTCTCGCGGACGGCCGAGACCGCCGGCGCGCTCGCAATTCGCAGGGCGAGCAGGACGAGCAGGTACGCCACCGACAGACCGGCTCCGATCGCGAGCGGCTGCCACCCGGCCGCGGCCCGCAGTCGCCGCCGGCCGATCGCAAGCGGATAGCAGATCGCGGGCCCGATCATGATCAGCAGGAGGTACGAGCCGGCGGCAGCGTGCTGGATGCCGTAGCGGTCGACGACCGTGTAGCCGCCGATGACCGCGGCGATCGCCGCTCCGACCGCGAGCCCGTGAAGATTGCCCCGCGGGCCCCGGACGAGCAGCACGCCCGCCGAGACGACCAGGACGCCGAGCACACCGAGCGCCGCCGGGCGAGCGCCGCCGATCGCGACCACGAAGAGCAGCGCGAGCACCGGCGCCAGGCCGCGGGCGACGGGGTAGACGAGGCTCAGCTCGTAGCGGCGGTACGCGGCGGCGAGCATTGCGAAGTAGACGAGCTCGAGCGCGCCCGAGGCCAGGATGTACGGAATCGCGTCGGCCTCCACCCGCCACGTCAGCGCCGCCGGCAGGGCCAGCACGACCAGCACGGAGACGACCGCGAGCGCGGTCGCGGCCTCGACGTCCCGCTCGCGCGCCAGCACGACGTTCCAGAACGCGTGGAGAGCCGCGGCCCCGAGCGCGAATGCCAGCGCGTCGAGCGGCATGCGCGCGACCGTACCATCGAGTCATGCACCTGACCGAGGCCGTGCTCGGACCGCTGCGCGAGCACTACGGCGAGCCCAGGCCGCTGCGCTGGGAGGGCGAGGTGAGCGCGGAGGAGTTCGCCCTCGCGGGCAGCTCGCCCGAGCGGCGGCACGACGTCACCTTCTTCGTCTTCGACCCGGGCGGCCGGCTCGCGCTGATCCAGAAGCCGTCGTACCCGGAGGGCGCGTGGCGTCCGCCCGGCGGAGGCGTGCGGCCGGACGAGCGGTTCGAGGCGGGCGTGCAGCGCGAGGGATTGGAGGAGCTCGGCATCCACATCGAGCTCGAGCGGTTCCTCGTCAGCTCGGAGGCGACCTTCCGTTGCGCGGGCGCCGTGATCGACTGGCGCACGCTCGTCTTCTCGGCGCGCACCGAGGAAGAAGAGCTGGCGCCGATCGACACGCACGAGATCAGCGCCGCGCGCTGGGGCACGAGCGACGAGCTGGCCGGCCCGATCCGCGCCTGTCTGCTCGAGACCGGCCGCGCGCTCTGGCGCTACCGGGTCGAGCTGCACGACGAAGCACTCGTCGCTTTGTGCCACGGCCCAGGGACAGTCCCTGGGCCACGTCCGTGAACGTCGCTGCTTGAGCCCGTAGAGATGAATGGCTCGTCCGGACCCGCCGTTTTTGCCTCGTCCGAGGGACTGTCCCTGGGCCTTGGCGCTTTCAGACGAGCTCGAGCAGTTCGGGCAACGACCGGATCCGCAGGCCGTCCCACTCCGGTTGCACCTCGCCCGGCAGCTCCTCGGGCGGCACTTCGAGCATCACCGCCGTCATGCCGACCCGCTCGGCTCCCCCGAGCTCGTCGTTGGCGCCGTCGCCGACGAACATCGCCTCTTCGGCCGGCACGTCCAGCGCGTCGAGCGCCAGCTGATAGATCCGCGGGTCGGGCTTGCGCAGGCCGACCGACGACGAGAAGACTTCGGCGTCGAACAGCCCGTGGAACGGCGTCTCGGCCCAGAGCCGCGGCACGTCCTCGCTGCAGACCGTGATCAGCCCGGTCTTCAGGCCCCGCTCCCGGAGCTCGGCGATCGTCTCGGCCGCGCCCGGCACCGGCACCAGTCCCTGCCGCGTAACCGCGCCGCGCAGCTCCAGCACGTCCTCGGCGGCCTCCGGCTCGAGGTCGAACTGCGCGAGCACGTCCGCGATCGGCCCGGTCTCACGCTGGTGGGCGAGCTCCCCGTACCAGCGCTGGTCGAACTCCTCGGGGCTCATGCCCAGTTGCTCGGCGACCCGCGGCCGAATCTCCGCCCACTCCGCATGGGGCCACTTGGCGATCGTGTTCCAGAGGTCGAAGACGACCGCGCGAGGCTTCACGCCTTGCGAGCCTTCACGGCTGTGCCGTAGGCGCAGATCTCCGTCCAGTTCGAGCCCATCTCCGATGTGTCGAAGCGCATCGCAACGATCGCATCGCCGCCTTTTGTCTCCGCCTCCTGGACCATCCGCTCGATCACCTGCTCGCGGCTGTCGACAAGCGCCTTGGTCATGCCCTTCAGCTCGCCGCCCATGACCGACTTCAGCCCCGCCCCGAACTGCGAGCCGATGTTGCGCGAGCGGACCGTGAGCCCGAAGACCTCGCCCAGCGTCTCGGTGATCTCGTACCCGGGCAGGTCGTTGGCCGTGGTGATCAGCACGTGAACCTCCTCTATCGCTTCTTCATCAGCTTCTTCAACTGCGCCCAGGTCCGGGTGTTCGCGACCTGGTCGGCGGTGAGCCATGCGCGCCGGGCCTGCGCGACGCCGAAGTCGACGTAGTCGAGCGCCTTGATCTGGTGCGCGTCCGACGAGATCACGATCGGAACCCCTGCCTCGCCGGCGAGGCGCGCGTTCACGTCGCGCAAATCGAGCCGGTCGGGCTGCGAGTTGATCTCGAGGAACGTCCCGGTCTCAAGGGCCTTCTCGAGCACCCGCTCGAGGTCGATCTCCATCGGCTCGCGGCGCGTGATCTTGCGGCCGGTGAGATGCCCGATCACGTGCACGTGCGGGTTCTCCATCGTCGCCATGATCCGCTCGGTCGGCTCCCGGTCGAAGGCGGTGTGGATCGAGGCGACGACCCAGTCGCGCTCGGCCAGCACCTCGTCGGGCACGTCGAGCGTGCCGTCGGCCTTGATGTTCACCTCGACGCCCTTCAGCAGCTTGAGCGGCGCAACCCGCTTCGCCAGCTTGTCGATCTCCTTCGCCTGCTGTTCCATCCGGCCCTCGCGCAGGTAGTGCGAGTGGTCGGTGATCGCGTAGTAGGCGTAGCCGCGCGCCTTCGCCGCCGCGACCATCTCCTCGAGCGTGTTCTTGCCGTCGGCCGACCAGTGCGAGTGCGTGTGCAGGTCCCCTCGCAGCTGGCCCTGCTCGACGAGCACCGGCAGCTCGCCGGCCCGGGCCGCCTCGAGCTCGCCCGAGTTCTCGCGCAACTCGGGCGGGATGTACTCGTAGCCGAGCCGCTCGTAGACCTGCTGCTCGCTCTCTGCGGTGAAGACCATGCCGCTCTCGACCTCGGTGACCCCGTACTCCGAGACCGAGAAGCCGCGCCGCTGGGCGTCTTCCCGCAGCGCGAGGTTGTGCTCTTTCGAGCCGGTGAAGTGCTGGAGGAGGTTGCCGTAGCTCTCGGGCGGCACCACGCGCAGGTCGAAGCGAAAGCCCTCGTGCGAGACGACCGTCGCCTTCGTCGGGCCTTTGGCCACCACCTCGGAGACCCACTTGAGCTTGGTGAAGTAGTCGGTCAGCGCTTTCGGATCGCTGGCGGTGGCGATGATGTCCAGGTCGCGCACCGTCTCCTTGCGGCGGCGCGCACTGCCGGCCTCGCAGACGCGATCGGCGGCGGGATGCTCACGGAGCACCTCGACGACCGCGAGCAACGCGGGCAGCGCCTGGCCGAGGAGCGCGCGCGGCGGGCCGGTCGCCTTCTTCTTGCGCGCGGTCGACTTGAGGATGTTCTCCTCGATGCGCGCGCCGAGGCCCGGGAGCGTCCGCAGCCGCTGGGCGCGCGCGGCCTCCTTCAGCTCGGCGAGCGTCGTCACCCCGAGCTCCTGCCAGATCTTGCGCACCGTCTTCGGGCCGAGACCCGGGATGTGCAGGAACTCGACCACCTCGGGCGGGATCGTCTTGCGCCGCTTCGAGAGCGCCTCGATCTCGCCGGTGTTCACGATCTGGACGATCTTGTCCTGGATCGTGGCGCCGATTCCGGGGAGCTCCTTGGCCGTCCCATCGAGCGCGAGCTGGGCCACGGGCGTGCCAGTCTCGCGGACGCGTGCAGCAGCGCGGCGGTAGGCGAGCACCCGGAAAGCGGCCTCGCCCTCGATCTCCAGCAGGTCGGACAAGAGCTCGAGCTGCTCGGCCACATCCGCGTTACGGGGGAGCGTCTTCGCCACGACAGCGATCATAGGGGCGTGAAGGCGGTCGTCTGCTTGCCCACCTACAACGAGCGCGAGAACCTCGAGCGGATGATCGAGGCGCTCGCCGACAAGGGTGTCTCGGTGCTCGTGATCGACGACAACTCGCCCGACGGGACCGGCGAGCTGGCCGACCGGCTGGCCGACGAGCACGACTTCGTCGAGGTGCTGCACCGCCCGCGCAAGGAGGGTCTCGGCCCGGCCTACCTGGCCGGCTTCCATCGCGCGCTCGACCAAGGAGCGGAGCTCGTGCTCGAGGTGGATGCCGACTTCTCGCACGACCCCGCCGACGTGCCGCGGTTGATCGACGCAGCCTCCGACGCCGACCTCGTGCTCGGGTCGCGCTACGTCGAGGGCGGCGCCGTGGGCGACTGGGGGCCCGTCCGCCGGTTCGTCTCGAGCGGCGGCTCGTGGTACGCGCGCGTGCTGCTCGGGGTCTCGGTGCGGGACATGACCTGCGGCTTCCGCTGCTACCGGCGCGTGGTGCTCGAGACGCTCGACCTCGACGCGATCGCCTCCCAGGGCTACGTCTTCCAGATCGAGAGCACCTACCGGACGCTCCGGGCCGGCTTCCGCGTGGTCGAGGTGCCGATCACCTTCGTCGACCGCGAGCACGGCGGCTCGAAGATGAGCCGCCGGATCGTGCTCGAGGCGATCTGGAAGGTGCCCGTCCTGCGGCTCCGGGCGCTGACGGGCCGCCTGTAGAGTCAGGTCGTGCTCGAGCTGACCGACGCAACCTTCGAGCAGGAGGTCCTGCAGTCCTCGAACCCCGTGGTGGTCGACTTCTGGGCCCCGTGGTGCGGGCCATGCCGGGCAGTCGAGCCGATCCTCGCCCAGCTCGAGGCCGAGCACGAGGGCCGCGTCAAGTTCGCCAAGCTCGACATCGACGAGAACCTGCAGACCGCTTCGCGCTACGAGGTGCTCTCGATCCCGACCGCGATCCTGTTCCAGGGCGGCGAGGCTCGCGGCACCGTGATCGGCGCACGCCCCCGCTCGTACTACGAGCAGGCGTGGGCCGAGTGGCTCACGTAGGCGACGCGGGCTCCATCTGCTGCTGCTGCTTCGGCGGCTTGCGCAGCTCACGAACGATCGAGCGCGAGGCCTTCACCGCGTCGCGGCGGCCGTCCAGGCGGATCCGCGGGTCGAGCACGGAGTAGAGGATGTCTACGATCAGGTTCGCGAGGACCACCACGAAGCTGACCGCGAGCACGATCCCGAGGATCACCGGCGCGTCGGCGTTGGCCAGCGCGCGGACGAGCAGCTGCCCCATGCCGGGAAGCGTGAAGGCGGTCTCGATGAAGAGCGCGCCGGCGAACGCGACGCCGACGTCCATGCCCAGCATCGTGATCACCGGCAAGGAGGCGTTGCGGAAGACGTGCGCGCGCAGGATTCGCCGGGGGCTCGCGCCCTTGGCGTGCGCGGTGCGGACGTAGTCCTCGTTGAACTGCTCCAGCAGGCTCGCCCGGATCATGCGCGCGTAGTAGGCGGTGAAGAGGGCGGCGAACGTCACCCAGGGCAGGACCATGTGAAACGCCCAGTTCTTCGGCCCGCCGCAGAGGTTCGTGCTCACCTCCGGGTTGGTGAAGTTGCAGTAGCCGCCGACCGGGAAGAGCTTCGCCCGCACGCCGAGCAGGTACGACAGCATCAGGCCGAGCCAGAACGGCTGGCACGAGACGGCCACCAGGACGAACAGCATCATCCCCCGGTCGATCAGCGAGCGCGGCTTCAGCGCCGAAAGCAGGCCGATCGGGAAGGCGATCAGCAGGCACATCACGATCCCGCCGATCACGAGCGAGGCGGTCACAGGCAGCGCGTCGCGCAGCTCGGTCGCGACCGGCTTGCTGGTGCGCGCCGAGTGGCCGAGGTCGGCGCGGACGATGTGGCTGAGGAAGCCCAGGTACTGATGGACGAACGTGCCGCGCGTGTTGTAGTTCGTCTGCAGGCCGGTCGCGAAGCCCTGCTCGTTGCGCTGTGCGTTGCGCGAGTTGGCGGGCAGCAGGAAGAACATCACGAACGTGATCAGCGTGATCACGGAGAAGAGCATCAGCGCCCACGCCAGCCGCCTGACGATGTAGATCAGCACGAGCTCTTAGAGTCGCGACTCGCGGCGCTCAGCGCAAGTCGCTCGCGCCCTGGCCGCCGAAGTGTTCCCACCCTGCAACGTCTACGGGCTTCCCCAGGACGCGGATCTCGACGCCCTCTCCCTCGACGCAGCGGCCGATCACGGTGAAGTCGAGCGGGTCGGGAGTTGCCGCGAGGAGCTCGTAGTCCTCGCCGAAGCCGAGGTCCTCGACGGTCGCGCCGGGCGCAAGCTCGACGTCGAGCTCGAGCCGGCATCCTGAGCGCGCGGCGAGATGGCCCGCGTCGACCGCGAGGCCGTCCGAGATGTCGGTCAGCGCATGGGCGACGGCGGCCAGGCGGGCGCCCTCCTCGAGCCGCAGCGGTGGCCGCGCGTGCCGGCCCTCGCGGAACGCTGCGCCGGCCGCGCCGAGCGGTCCGGTCACAACCACGAGGTCGCCCGGCCTGGCCCCGGCCCTGCCGGGCACGCGCTCCGAGTGGCCGACCGCGGTCACCGCGAGCGTGAGCTGGGGCGCGCTGGTCGTGTCGCCACCCGCCACCGGGACGCCGGGCTCGTTCAGCCCTTCGTAGAGCTCGACCACGTCGTTCAGCTCGAAGTCGGCAGGGGCGGCGAGCGTGACTAGCAGCGCCAGCGGCTCGGCGCCCGAGGCAGCGAGGTCGCTGAGGTTCACAGCGGCCGCACGGAAGCCGAGCTCGCGGAAGCTCGTCCAGTCGAGCTTGAAGTGAACGCCCTCGACGAGCGCGTCCTGCGTGACGACCAGGCCGCCGCCGAGCTCGGCGGCGTCGTGCTGGATCCCGCGGGCGAGGCCGCGGCGCTCGAGCTCGGCCAGCAGGCCGGCCTCGCCGAGCTCAGAGAGCCGCATCGACCGCTGCCCGCAGCTCTCGGATCTCGCTTGCCGCCCGGATGACGGCGACCCCGGCGGCGCCCGCGCAGATGCAGTCCGCCGCGTTCGAGGCGTCGATGCCGCCGATCGCCACGACCGGGAGCGAGACCGCGCGGCAGATCTCCGCGACCCCGCCGAACCCGATCGGCGGGTCGGCATCGGGCTTCGAGGGCGTCGCCCAGACCGGGCCGGCACCGATGTAGGCGGCACCCTGCCGCTCCCCTTCGAGCGCTTCGGCAACAGAGGCCGCGGACGTGCCGAGCAGCAACCCTTCGGCGACGGCCCGCTCGGCGCCCTCGTCCGCGCGGCCGAGGTGGACACCGTTCGCGCCGAGCCGCAGCGCCGCCTCGACGTCGTCGTTCACCACGAAGAGCGCGTCGAGCTCAGCGAAGCCCCCGCCCGCGTCGACGAGCTCGGCCGTGGTCGCGCCCTTGCGGCGCAGCTGCACGACCGTGGCGCCGCCCTCGACCGCCGCCCGCGCAGCCGCGAGGTCCTCGACGATCGCGTGCAGCCTCACGAGAGCTTGGCGCGGGAGTCGAGCTTCTTCGGGTCGAGGTCGTAGAGCGCGTCGTACAGGCCGACGTGGAACGTGCCGGGGCCCTTGGCCTTCCTTGCCGCGTCCTCGCCGGCGACGCCGAACGCGACCAGGGCCTCGGTCGCGGCCGCCAGCGGGTCGTCCGCGCGCACGCCGAGAAAGCAGCCGGTGATCGCGGTCGCCATGCAACCCGTGCCGGTGACCGTGCCGAGCAGCTCGTGGCCGTTGGCGACCGCGTGCACGGTCTCGCCGTCGGAGACGTGGTCGACCGGGCCGGTCACCGCGACGACCACGCCGAGCTCGCGGGCCCCCTCGCGGGCCAGCTCCGGGCTGCCTGCGCCAAGCGCCTCGACGCCACGGATCTGCGCCTGCTTCCCGGCGAGCGTCGCGATCTCGGCCGAGTTGCCGCGGACGACCGCGATCCGCAGCTCGGCCAACAGCCGCCGGGAGGTCTCGGTCCGGTACGTCGTCGCGCCGGCACCGACCGGATCGAGCACGACCGGCACACCTGCGCGGTTGGCGGCCAGCCCGGCGAGCACCATCGACTCGACCCACGCGTCCGAGAGCGTGCCGATGTTGAGCACGAGCGCCGAGGCCGCCCTGGCCATCTCCTCCACCTCCTGCAGCGCGTGGGCCATCACCGGCAGCGCGCCGAGCGCCAGCGTGGCGTTGGCGGTCTCGTTCATGACCACGTAGTTCGTGATCTGGTGAACGAGCGGCTTGCGCTCGCGGATCAGCGCGAGATCGGCGCCGGCGTTCACGCTGCCCCTCGCAATCCGAGCACGTCGACCGGCCCGTCGCCCGCGCCGATCTCCGGCAGCCCTTGTACGACGGCCCGGCCCGCCGCTGCGGCCGCGCCGCGTGCCGCCTCCTCGAGCGACTGGCCCTTGGCAAGCAGCGCCGCCAGCGTCGCCGAGTGGGTACAACCGGCGCCGTGCGTCGCACGGACGCGGGCGCGCTCGACGGGTATCTCGACGTGCCGCTCGCCGTCGAAGAGGTGGTCGATCGGCTCGCCGTGACCACCGGTGACGATCGCAGCCGGCGCGCCGAGCTCGACCAGCCGCTCCGCGAGCTTCTGCTTCGAGCCGTCACCGACGAGGACTCTGGCCTCAACCTCGTTCGGCGTCACCACCGTCGCGAGCGGAAACAGCCGCGAGACGAGCGCGTCGACGGCGTCCTCCTGCAGCAGCCGCGCGCCCGAGGTCGCGACCATCACCGGGTCGACCACGAGCGGCACCGCGTGCTCGGCAAGGAAGTCGGCCACCGTCTCGATCGCCGGCGCGGAGAAGAGCATCCCGGTCTTGGCCGCGTCGACGCCGATGTCGCTGAAGACCGCCTCGAGCTGCGCGCGGACGAACTCGGGCGGCAGCTCGTACACGGCCAGCACGCCAACCGTGTTCTGCGCCGTCAGCGCGACGATCGCGCTCGTCCCGAAGCAGCCCGCGGCCGCAAAGGCCTTCAGGTCGGCCTGGATGCCGGCCCCTCCGCCGGAGTCGGACCCGGCAATCGTCAACGCGCGTGGAATCAATCTGCTCCCTTCGCCGGCATGACCCGGATCAGGTTCGGCGGGTGTGATCTCAGCCCGTGAGGGCACCCCGGTGACCCCAGGCTACCATCGGTCGATGGCCACGAGCGTTGCCCTCTGGGACGGCCTGCTCGAGGGCGAGGAGCTCGCCTACCTTGGCTCGGAAAGCGCTCGCGAAGCGCTCCTGGCACCTCTGCCCGAGGGCCTGCACCCGCGCGTGCGCGAGGCGCTGGCGGCTCAGGGAGTCGACGCGCTCTACGCACACCAGGCGGCGGCCTGGGAGTCGGCCGCGCGCGGCGAGCACTTCGTCGTCACCACCGGGACGGCCTCGGGGAAGACGCT
>DATIOF010000049.1:0-6500 GCA_035473395.1 Gaiellaceae bacterium | reverse complement strand
CCGAGCCCGTCTACGCAGGCGTTACCGAATAGGCACAGTCGGCGTCCGCGCCTGCTCGTAGGCTGACTGGGTGGCGAAGACCGCAACCCAGTTCGCGTGCACCGACTGCGGCTACTCGGCCGGGCGGTGGTTCGGCAAGTGCCCGCAGTGCGGCGAGTTCGGGACGCTCCTGGAGGAGGCTCCCGCTGACAAGAAGGGCGCGGGGGCCAGGGCGACGCTGCGGCTCGTCGACGTCAAGGCCGAGGAGGCCGAGCGGATCCCGACCGGCGTTCCGGAGCTCGATCGCGTCCTAGGCGGCGGCCTCGTGCCGGCTTCGCTCGTGCTCGTCGGCGGCGAGCCGGGCGTCGGCAAGTCGACCCTGCTGCTGAGCGCGCTCGCGGCGATCTCGAAGGACCGCCGCGCCGTGCTCGTGACCGGTGAGGAGTCCTCGGCGCAGGTGAAGCTCCGAGCCGCGCGCCTGGGCGGCGCCGAGAACGTCGAGATCCTCGCCGAGACCGAGCTCGACACGGTCTGCGCCACGCTGGAGCAGGAACGGCCCGACGTGTGCGTGATCGACTCGGTGCAGACGCTCTACTCGTCCGAGCTCGGCTCTGCGCCCGGCTCCGTCGGCCAGGTGCGCGAGGCCGCGGGCCGGCTGCTGCGCGTGGCCAAGGAGAGCGGCGTCGCCACGATCCTCGTCGGCCACGTGACCAAGGATGGCGCGGTCGCCGGCCCGCGTGTGCTCGAGCATCTCGTCGACTGCGTGCTGCAGTTCGAGGGCGACCGCTACCACGAGCACCGCGTCCTGCGGGCCTCCAAGAACCGCTTCGGCTCGACGAACGAGCTCGCGGTGTTCGAGATGACCGGCACGGGCCTCGTCGGCGTGCCGGAGCCCTCGGAGCTCTTCGGCCGCACCGTCGAAGGCGAGATCGGCGCCGCCGTCGGCTGCGTGCTCGAAGGGTCGCGGCCGCTGCTGCTCGAGATCCAGGCGTTGGTCGCGCCGACCGACCTGGCGATGCCGCGCCGCGTCGGCACCGGCGTGGACCCGAAGCGCCTGGCGATGATCGTCGCCGTCCTCTCGCGGCACGCGCGCATCGCGCTCGGCCAGGCCGACGTCTTCGTCAACGTCGCCGGCGGCGTCCGCATCGACGAGCCGGGCGCCGACCTGGCGATCGCGCTGGCGATCGTCTCCGCTGCCAAGGGCGCGCCCGTCAAGCCGCAGCATGCGGCCTTCGGCGAGGTCGGCCTCACCGGCCGGCTGCGGCCGGCGACGCAGTCCGAGCGCAGGCTCGAGGAGTGCGCCAAGCTCGGCCTCGTCGCGGCAGTCGCCCCGGCGGAGACCCCGGCTCGTGGCAAACTACGCGTGCTCGAGGCAGAGACGCTGAGCCAGGCTGCGAAGGCGGGGATCGATGCAGAGCGAGCCGAGCCAGGATAGGACCGATCCGCGGACCCCGCCCCCGCTGGGCATCGTCCGCCACCCCACGCAACACGACCCGCGCCTCGACGCGAAGATCCTCGCCGCCGTCGGCCGGATCGCGCCCGGCACCGCGCTCCGCTCTGCGATCGACGACATCATCCGCTCGAGCGAGGGAGCCCTGATCGTGATCGGCGAGCCGAACGAGCTCGCGTTCCTGTTCAGCGGTGGGATCAAGCTCGAGGTCCCGTTCACGCCGCAGCTGCTGTACGAGCTGGCCAAGATGGACGGCGCGATCATCGTCAACGCCGGCTGCACCAAGCTCGCCTACGCGAACGTGCAGCTGATGCCGGACCCGACGATCCCTTCGAACGAGACCGGCACGCGGCACCGGACCGCCGAGCGCGTGGCCAAGCAGACGGACGCCCTGGTGATCTCGATCTCGCAGCAGCGCGAGACGGTGACGGTCTTCGTCGGCCAGAGCCGCTACCAGCTCGAGCCGATCACCGACGTGCTCGCCAAGACCAACCAGGCGCTGTCGACGCTCGAGACCTACCGCGCCCGGCTCGAGCAGGTGCTGACCCGGCTGACCGCGCTCGAGTTCCAAAACGCGGTCATGCTCGACGACGTGCTCGTCGTCCTGCAGCGGGCAGAGCTGACGACGCGCATGGCCGAGGAGGTCGAGCGCGCCTGCGTCGAGCTCGGCGAGGAGGGGCGGCTGATCCGGATGCAGCTCGAGGAGCTCGTGGCCGACGTGCCCGACGAGAAGGCGGCGCTCGTCTACGACTACCACGCCGAGGGCGGCGCGGCCCGGACGCAAGAGGGGCTCGAGGCGCTTGCCGCGCTGCCGTACAACCAGCTGCTCGAGTTCGAGCTGCTCGCCGTGATCGGCTACCCGGCGAGCGTCAACCCGCTCGACCACTCGGTTTCCCCGCGCGGCTACCGCGTGCTCTCGCACATCCCGCGGCTTCCGGACGGGGTGGTCAAGCGCGTGGTCGCGACCCTGGACGGGCTGGACGGGGTCGTGCGCGCCTCGCAGCGCGAGCTGGAGGCGGTCGAGGGCGTCGGCACGGTCCGCGCTCGCGAGATCAGGGAGGGCCTGCGCCGGCTCCAGGAGCACAATCTGGTCGACCGCTACCTTCAGATCTAGCCCTGAGCAGGGCTTTTCCCGAAAAAGGGGCCTTTTCCAGCGATTTTTGCTAGACTGCCTGAGCTTGCCGGCGGAAGCTTCACCCGCCGGCTTCGTTGCGGTTAAGCCAACTTCGAACGGGGAGGCACGGCGTTGTACAAGGTCGGCGACAAGGTGGTGTACCCACATCACGGGGCAGGAACGGTCGTCAAGAAGGAAACGCGCGAGGTGCTGGGAGAGAAGCGCGAGTACCTGACGATCAAGATTCTTCACAACGACATGACGGTGAACGTCCCAGCCGACAACGCCGACCGGGTCGGGCTGCGGAAGGTGATCGACGAGCAGATGGTCTCGAAGGTGCTGAAGGCACTGACGGGCAGCGGCACGACGATGCCGAAGAACTGGAACCGCCGCTTCAAGCACAACCGCGACAAGATGAAGACCGGCGACATCTTCGAGCTCGCCGAGGTCGTGCGGAACCTCTCGCTCCGCGACCACGAGAAGGGCCTCTCCACGGGCGAGAAGCAGATGTTCGTGAAGGCGAAGAAGATCCTCGCCTCCGAGCTGATGTACGCCAAGGAGATGGACGAGGACGAAGCGGCCGAGTGGCTCGACGGCGTCCTCGCACGCGGCGGCAAGAAGAAGAAGCCGACCGCGAAGGTCGCCGCAACGGCCTAAGCTCGCTTCGTGTCGGTCTGGGCAGTCCTCGCTGCGGCAGGTCGCGGCGAGCGGCTCGGCTCCGACCGGCCCAAGGCATTCGCGCGCCTCGGCGGCCGACCGCTGCTGGCCGAGTCGCTCGAGCGCCTCGAGGAGTCCGGCTGGATCGACGCGATCGTGATCGCGGCCCCGCCCGACTGGGAGGAGCCGTCGATCCTGGTCGCCGAGGAGATCGCCGCAACGAAGGTCAGCTCGGCAGTCACCGGCGGCGCGTCGCGCTCCGAGTCGGTGCGGCTCGCGCTCGAGGAGGTGCCGGAGGAGGCCGCGGTCGTGCTCGTCCACGACGCCGCGCGCCCGCTGCTGCCCGAGGACGTGATCGAGCGGGTGCTGGCGCCCCTGTCGGAGGGTTGGGACGGCGTCGTTCCCGCCGTGCCTTTGGCCGACACGGTCAAGCGCGTCGAGGGCGACCGTGTGGTCGAGACGCTCTCGCGCGACGACCTGGTCACCGTGCAGACGCCGCAGGCCTTTCTGGCCGACGCCCTGCGCCGCGCGGTGAGCGGCGACGTCTCGTCGGCCACGGATTGCGCCTCGCTGGTGGAGTCCCAGGGCGGACGCATCAAGGTGGTCGAGGGCGACCCGCGCCTGCTGAAGGTGACCGACGCCGACGACCTGGCGCTCGTCGAAAGCTGGCTCTCGTGAGAGTCGGCGTCGGGGTCGACGCGCACGCGCTGGTCGAGGGCGTGCCGCTCGTGCTCGGCGGGGTCGAGCTCGACTCGCCGCGCGGGCTCGCGGGTCACTCGGACGGCGACGTGATCGCGCACGCCTTGATCGACGCGGTGCTCGGTGCGGCCGGGCTGGGCGACATCGGCTCGCTCTTCCCGTCCGGCGCCGCCGAGTGGGAGGGCGCCTCGTCGCTCGATCTGCTCTCGCGCGCCTATGCGCAGGTGCGCGACGCGGGCTTCGAGCTCGAGAACGCCGACTGCGTGCTCGTGGGCGAGGAGCCGAAGATCGCGCCGGTGCGCGAGGCGATGCGATCGAAGCTCGCTCAGGCGATGGGAGTCGAGCACGGTCGCGTGAACGTGCGCGCGACGACCACCGACAGGCTCGGGTTTACCGGCCGAGGCGAGGGGCTCGGCGCGGTGGCGGTCGCGCTGCTCTCGTGAAGATCGTCCCGGTCGACCCGGAGATTCGCGGCAGCGAGAGCTACCAGGGGCTGCGGCGCGCGTGGCCCGAGATCGTCTTCCATGACCCCATCTCGAACGCCAACTGGGGCCGGCTCTACGACGAGCGGCCCGAGTTCCAGTTCGCGCTCGTCGAGGACGGCCGCGTACTGGCCGAGGGCAACTCGACCGCTGTTGCGGGAATGCCCGCGACCTGGCGTGAGGCGCTACGCGACGGCTTCGAGACCGATGAGCCCGACCGCCTCTGCGCGCTCGCGATCCTGATCGACCCGGACGTCCAGGGCCGCGGGCTCTCCAAGACGATGCTCGAGCACATGCGCGGCCTCGCCCACGCGCGCGGCTGGGAGCTCGTCGCGCCGGTCCGGCCGACGCTCAAGCACCGCTACCCGCTGACGCCGATCGAGAGCTACGCCGCGTGGCGCCGCGAGGACGGCCTGCTCTTCGACCCGTGGCTGCGCGCCCACGAGCGCCTCGGCGCCGAGGTTGTGGGGATCGCGCTCGACTCGCTCGTCTCCGAGGGCACGGTGGCGGAGGTGGAAGAGTGGTGCGGGCTCGAGTTTCCCGAGAGCGGCAGCTACGTCGTCGAGGGCGCGCTCGTCCCCGTCGAGATCGACCGCGAGCGCGACTACGGCGCCTACCGCGAGCCGAACGTCTGGATGCGCCACCCGGGGCCGCGCTAGGGGACGAGCCCGTCGGCCGTGAGGGCCGCGACCGCCTCCTCGTCGCCTGGATCGACGCCGTCGAGCAACGCGCGCAGCGCTGCTCCGCGCCGCTGCCGGAACGAGCCTTCGAACGGGCCCTGCTTGCGCAGCGGCTCGAAGCGCAGGCCGCGCGAGGGGCAGGCCGCGGCGAGCGGGCACTCGCCGCAACGCGGGACGCGCGCGATGCAGACCGTCGCGCCGAGGTCCATCAGCGCCTGGGCGCAGGTGTGGTCGAACTCCTCGCCGGTGCGCTCCTGCACGCGGCGAACGTTCACGTCGACCGGCAGCACAGGCCGGCCGAAGGCGAAGCAGTCGACGGCGGCCGCGGTGTACGGCCCGACCCCGGGCAGCGCGGTCAGGTCCTCCGGCCAACCGTGCTCGGCGACGACACGCGCGGCTCGCTGCAGGCTGATCGCGCGCCGGTTGTAGCCGAGGCCCTGCCATTCGCGGATCACGTCCGCGGTCGGCGCTGCCGCGAGTGCCTCGGCAGTCGGCCAGCGTTCCAGCCAGGCGACCCAGCGCGGCGCCACGCGGGCGGCCTGCGTCTGCTGAAGCATCACCTCGGAGACGAGGATCGCGTAAGGGTCGCGCGTCTCGCGCCACGGCAGCTCGCGGCCGCGCTCGGCGTACCAGTCGAGCAGCGCCTCCCTCACGCGCCAGACCCTAGACTGCGCCCCGGCCGTGTGCTTCGACCTCGACTCCTCGCCGCCCATACCGGTCATCTCGGGCGCGGCCGTCTCGCACGACGACCTCGTGCTCGAGGCCCGCGACGGGAATCGCTTCGCCGCGTTCCTGGCCGCCCCGGAGGAACCGTCCACCAAGGGCGTCGTGATCCTGCCGGACGTCCGCGGGCTCTACCGCTTCTACGAGGAGCTGGCGCTGCGCTTCGCCGAGCGTGGCTACTCGGCGCTTGCGTTCGACTACTTCGGCCGCACGGCAGGCATCGAGAAGCGCGCGGAGGAGTTCGAGTACCGGCCGCATGTGGAAGCGGTGACGCCGGAGCAGATTCAGGCCGACATTGCCGCAGCGGTGGCGCACGTGCGGTCGCTCGGCGTCGAGTCGGTCTTCACGGTCGGCTTCTGCCTGGGAGGGCGCCAGTCGTGGCTGGCCGCCGCCGACGGGCATGGGCTGGCAGGCGCGGTGGGCTTCTACGGCCGGCCGGGCGAGTCGCAGGACGGGCAGCCCGGGCCGGCACAGCTGGCCTCGAAGATGACGGCGCCGGTCCTCGCCTTGCAGGCCGGAGCCGACCAGAACATCACCGCCGAGGACAACGAGGCCTTCGAGCAGGCGCTCTCGGACGCGGGCGTCGAGCACGAGCTCGTCGTCTACGAGGGCGCGCCGCACAGCTTCTTCGATCGCAAGCAGGAGGAGTTCGCGGGCGCCTCCGAGGACGCCTGGAACCGGACGCTCGAGTTCATCGAGCACCACGGCCGGTGATC
>DATIOF010000048.1:0-27603 GCA_035473395.1 Gaiellaceae bacterium | reverse complement strand
TACCCGTCGATCTACGTCATCCAGGGACTGACCGGCCAGCTCGACGGCTGGCGCAACCGCACGCCCTTCCGCCGGAACTTCCCGGAGCTCGCGGACCAGCTCTTCGCGAGCGGAGACTCGCCGCCGGCGATCCTCGTCTGGGTCGACGCCTGGACCTCGCTCGGCGGCAGCCAGTTCGTCGACTCGCCGGGCACCGGCCGCTACCACACCTACATCTGCGACGAGCTCGTGCCCTGGGTCGACGAGCGCTACCGCACCATGCCCGAGGCCGCGCATCGCGGGATCAGCGGCAAGTCGAGCGGCGGCTACGGCGCGATGGTCAACCCGATGCTGCGCCCCGACGTCTTCGGCGGGCTCGCCACCCACGCGGGCGACGCGCTCTTCGAGATGTGTTACCTGCCGGACTTCCGCAAGTCGGTCCGCGTGCTGCGCGACCAGTACGAGGGCTCGTTCGACCGCTTCTGGGAGGACTTCCGCTCGCGCCCCGCGTTCCTGAAGGACTCCGACGCGACGCTGCTCAACGACTACTGCATGGCGGCCTGTTACTCGGCCGACGAGGACGGGACGGTGCAGCTCCCGTACGACACGGCGACGGGCGAGCTGCGGCCGGAGATCTGGGAGCGCTGGCTTGCGTGGGATCCGGTGCGGATGGCGCCCCAGTGCGCAGACGCGCTCCGCTCGCTGAAGGCGATCTACATCGACTGCGGCAAGCGCGACCAGTACTTCCTCGACCTCGGCGCGGAGGCGTTCCGGCTCCAGCTCGAGGCTGCGGGCGTGACGGATTACTTCTTCGAGCTCTTCGATGCGACGCACTCCGCGATCGAGTACCGCTACCCGCAGGCCGTGAAGTACCTGGCCGAGCGGCTCTCGTGATCGCGCCGCTCGTCTGCCTCGACCCGGGACACGGCACGCCACCGGCGATCGGGCGGCAGGTCGAGCCGATCGGCCCGGGCTCGCGTGAGTTGAAGATCAAGGACGGCGGCGGCGCTGCGGGCGAGGCGCCGGTCGCGCTGGCGATCGCGCTGCGAGCGCGCCGGCTGCTGCTGGCCCGCGGCTACCGGGTCGCGATGACGCGCACCGGGCCGACGATCCACCTCGGCGACGGCGACGGCAACATCGCGCGCGCCCGCTTCTGCAACCGGCGGCACGCGGCGCTGATGGTGCGGATCCACGCCGACGGCTCGGGCGACCGCTCGCTGCACGGCGTCTCGACGCTCGTGCCCGCGTGGCACCGCGGCTGGACGGACGACATCTACGCGCGGTCCGTGCGGGCCGGGCGCGCTCTGCAGGCGGCGGTGGTCGGCGCGACGAGCGCCGCGAATCGCGGGATCGTCCAGCGGAGCGACCTGACCGGCTTCAACTGGGCCGACGTGCCCGCCGTGCTGGTCGAGACCGGCTTCATGACGAACCCGACGGAATCGGGCCGCCTGAAAACGGGCGCGTACCAGCAGCGGGTCGCGCTCGGGCTGACCCGCGGCGTCTCGGCCTTCCTCGCCGGCCGTTCCTGAGGTCCGAACAACAGGGACTGTCCCCGCTGGGTGGCCCCTAGGGACACGTCCTTCGTCAGGAAAGCGTCAAAACTCGTCCACAGGCAGGCCCAGAACGGACGGCTACTCGCCGCGCATCTCGTCGGCGGAGGCCCGCGCCCGTTCGTGCACGGCGGCGCGGCGGCTCTCGACGTCGGCTTCGTCCACCGGCGTCTCCGGCGAGGCGGCTTCCTCGTGCTGCTCCTCGGCGACTGTGCGCGACTCCTCGAGCCTGCGCCGCAGCTCGTCCGCGCGCGGATCGTCGGCCGGGGCCGAGGTCGGCGCGGGCCGAAGCTTTCGATAGACCGCGATCGCGGCCCCTGCCGCGCCGGCCAGCCAGGCGGTCCGGGCTCTCACGAGGCCGATGCTACACTGGCCGCCTTCCTGCCTCGTCTCGCGTAGTTCGCTCCCGAGCTGCGCCTGCCGGCGAGGCCGACTCAGACCGAAGGAAGCGAGGTGTTCGGGAGCGTGACCGACTACGAAATCTTGCTCATGCTCGATCCCGAGCTGCCGGAAGAGCGGCAGACCGAGATCATCACGCGCGCGCGTGAGGCGATCGAGAAGGACGGCGGGAAGTTCGAGGCCGACGAGCCCTGGGGCCGGCGCCGCCTCGAGTACGAGATCGACCACAAGAAGGAGGGGATCTACCACCTGCTGACCTTCGCGGCCGAGCCCGCGACGCTGGAGGAGATCTCGCGCGTGCTGAAGATCACCGACGGCGTCATGCGCCACCTTGCCGTGCGCCGCGTCGTGGGCAGCACGGCCCGGCCGCCCGAGCCGATGCTCGAAGAGCCGGTAGCGGTGGCGGCTGTGGAACGGCAGGATGCAGAGACCGAGAGCAGCGCCCCTGAGAGCGCCGGAGAGGAGACCGAGTAATGGCCAACATCAACCGCGTCGTCCTGGTCGGGAACCTGACCAAGGACCCCGAGCTGCGGCACACGCCGAGCGGCACCGCGGTCTGCAAGCTGCGCCTCGCCGTGAACACGCGGCAGAAGGACGGACAGACCGGCGAGTGGGGCGACAAGCCGAACTACTTCGACGTCACCGTCTGGGGCAACCAGGGCGAGAGCTGCGCGCAGTACCTCGCCAAGGGCCGCCCGGTCGCGGTCGACGGCCGGCTCGACTGGCGCGAGTGGGACGCCCAGGACGGCACTAAGCGCCAGGCGGTCGAGATCATCGCCGACAGCGTCCAGTTCCTCGGCTCCCGCCAGGACAGCGAGGGCGGCGGGCAGCCGCAGTTCGTGCCGAGCGGCGCCGGCGCCCAGACCGAGAACGCCGACTTCGGCAGCTCCACAGCCGACGACGACATCCCCTTCTGATGCCGCAGCGAGAACAACGACAGCAGCGCAAGGGCCGGCCCGCCCCCGGTGGCCCGATCCGCAAGCGCAACTGCTACTTCTGCCGCGAGAAGGTGACCGAGGTGGACTACAAGAACATCAACCAGCTCCGGCGCTACGTCTCCGAGAAGGGCAAGATCCGCTCGCGCCGCATCACCGGCGCGTGCCGCCGTCACCAGCGCCAAGTCGCGCTGGCGGTGAAGCGGGCCCGCGAGATGGCGCTCCTCCCCTACTCCACCGGGTAGATGGAAGTCATCCTCAGACAGGACGTCGAGAAGGTCGGCCTGCGCGGCGAGGTAGTCGATGTGGCCCCGGGCTTCGCGCGCAACTACCTACTGCCGCGCAAGCTCGCCGAGGCTGCCACGCCGGCCAAGGTCGCCGAGCTGCGCAAGCACGAGGAGAAGCGGGCGCGCCACGAGGCGCAGAGCTTCGAGCAGGCGCAGGAGATCGCGCAAAAGCTCGAGAGCGCCGAGCTCCGCTTCGACTCCCCGGCCGGCGAGACCGGCACCCTCTTCGGCTCGGTCACCGCGACCGACATCGCCGAGCGCGTCTGGGAGACGCAGAAGGTGCGCATCGACCGGCGCAAGCTCGACCTGCCGGAGTCGATCAAGCGCATCGGCCGCTACGAGATCCCGGTCGAGCTCTTCGGCGACGCGACGGCCACGCTGCGCGTCGCGGTGCATCCCGAGGGCGGCGAGCTGCCGCCCCAGGAGGAGCTCGACGCAATCGCCGCCGCCGAAGCCGAGGCCGAGGCTGCAGCGGCTGCCGAGGCGGAGGCCGAGCACGAGCAGGCCGAGGCCGTGATCGAGGCCGTCGTCGCCGAAGACGAGCTCGAGCCCGACGCCGAAGAGGTGGCCGAAGAGGTCCCGGACGACGCGTTCGATCGGGCCGCGTACGCCGCGGACGAGCTTCCCGGCGACTCCGAGCAGCCCGACTCGTAACAAGAGCGCACAGGCTTCTCCACAGGCGGCCCGACGCCTGTGGAATTCGCCACGAACTTCCCGCTCCGAGCGGAGATTTCGCCCACAGGCGTCGTCCGGGGGTCCTGGGAACCTGTGTTCCCTTATGCCTGCAAACCGCTGCCGCCGGACGCTCCACCCCCTGTCGAAAGCGGCGTCGTCCAGACCTATCCCGGCCGCGCCCGCCGTGCTTGGGTAGCCCGATGGCCCAGCTCGCCCAGGCCTCGCCGACCGCCCCGGTCCCGCCGCAGAATCTCGAAGCCGAGGAATCAGTCCTTGGCGCGATGATGCTCTCCCCCGGCGCGATCGGGGCGGTCAGCGAAGCGCTGGACGCGAGCGACTTCTACCGCGAGAGCCACGCCGTCATCTACCGCGCCGCGCTGGCGTTGTACTCGAAGGGCGAGCCCGTCGACGCGATCACGCTGGTCGACGAGCTCGAGGAGCGCGGAGAGCTCGAGGACGCGGGCGGCCGCGTCCGCATCCACGAGCTCGCCACCCTCGTCCCCGCGAGCGCCAACGCCGGCCACTACGCGCGCATCGTGCGCGAGATGGCGACCCTTCGCGGGCTGATTCGGGCGGGCGGCGAGATTGCCCAGCTGGGCTGGGAGCGACCCGGTGAAACCACCGATCTCGTGGATCGCGCCGAGCAGGTCGTCTTCGACCTCTCGCAGGCGCGCGTCACGAGCGAGTTCAGTCACATCGAGGAGCTGCTGAAGGACAGCTTCGAGCGGATCACCGCCCTCTACGAAGCCGGCGCAGACGTCACGGGAACGCCGTCCGGCTTCCGCGATCTCGACCGGCTCACTTCCGGGTTCCAGCCGGGGAACCTGATCATCGTCGCCGCCCGCCCGAGCATGGGCAAGTCCGGCCTCGGCCTCTGCATGGCCGCGAACCTCGCCGTCCGCGCCGAGGTCCCCACGGCGCTGTTCACGCTCGAGATGTCGAAGACCGAGGTGACGCAGCGCCTGATGTGCAGCGAGGCGAAGGTCGAGTCGCAGCGCCTGCGCACCGGCAAGCTCGGCGCGGACGACTGGCCGCGCCTGACCGCCGCGTGCGACCGGCTCGCCAAGGCGCCGATCTACGTCGACGACCAGGGCTCGATCACGATGATGGAGATCCGCTCCAAGGCCCGGCGGCTGAAGTCGCGCGAGCCGAACCTCGGCCTGATCGTGGTCGACTACCTGCAGCTGATGACGTCGGGCTCGAACGTCGAGAGCCGGGTGCAGGAGGTCTCGCAGATCTCCCGCTCGTTGAAGGTGCTGGCGCGTGACCTCGACGTCCCGATCCTCGCCATGTCGCAGCTTTCGCGCGCGGTTGAGCAGCGCCACGACAAGCGGCCGATCCTCTCCGACCTGCGCGAGTCCGGCTCGATCGAGCAGGACGCCGACCTGGTGATGTTCATCTACCGCGACGAGTACTACAACGACGAGTCCGACCAGCAAGGGATCGCCGAGGTGCACCTGGCCAAGCACCGCAACGGCCCGACCGACACGGTCAAGCTCTCGTTCCTGAAGCGCTACGCCAAGTTCGCCGACCTCGCGCCCTCATCCCAGTGACCGTGGAGATCGATACGAACGCATCCACCGGTCAGTTCAGACGCACGAGCGGGCGAAGCCCGCACGTGCTGACAACGGCGTCGCAAGCGCCGCCTCAGTGATCGAGCAGACAGTCGTCCTCCTCGCCCGCGCGACCGCCTTCACCGTCGTCTGCCAGGCCTGCGAGGAGCTCGACGCGAACGGCGAGCACGTCGGCCACACGGCCCAGGGCCTGCTGCGGCTCGAGCACGACCTCGGCTGGACGACCTGCCCGCGCGGGCACCAGATCCGCGTGATTCGCGCCGGCGCCGGCGTGCACGCCGAGCCGACGACGCCGCTCTGGTAGCCGCTCGATAGGTAACACTCCGGCGCGTGCCCGCGACCGTCATAGTCGGTGCCCAGTGGGGCGATGAAGGCAAGGGCAAGATCGTCGACCTGCTGGCCCAGCACTCGGACCTCGTCTGCCGCTACCAGGGCGGGCCGAACGCCGGGCACACGATCGTCGCCGAGGGCGAGAAGTACAAGTTCCACCACATGCCCTCGGGGATCCTGCACGGCAAGGAGTGCATCCTCGGCGCCGGCTGCGTGATCGACCCGGAGGTGTTCGTCCGCGAGCTGGACGAGCTCGAGGCGCGCGGGATCTCGACCGGCTGCGTGCACGTCTCCGGCGAAGCGCACCTGATCATGCCGTGGCACGTGGCGATCGACCAGGGCAGCGAGCGCCGGCTCGGCGAGCTGCAGATCGGCACCACCAAGCGCGGGATCGGGCCGGCGTACGCGGACAAGGCGGCGCGGCTCGGGATCCGCGTCCAGGACCTGCTGGAGCCGAAGATCCTGCGCCAGAAGATCGAGGTCGCGCTGGCGGAGAAGAACGTCTGGCTCGAGCGCGTCTACGGCGTCGAGCCGCTCGAGCTCGAGGAGCTGGCGGGGCGCTACGAGAGCTTTGCCCAGCGCTTGCGACCCTACGTCGCCGATACGTCGCTGCTGGTCGACCGCGCGCTGCGCGACGGGCGCTTCGTCCTGCTCGAGGGCGCGCAGGGAACGCTGCTCGACCTCGACCATGGCACGTATCCGTTCGTGACCTCGTCGGGAACGGTGGCCGGCGCGGCCGCGGTCGGCATCGGGATCGGCCCGAACCGGATCGACGCGATCATCGGCGTCGCCAAGGCGTACGTGACGCGTGTCGGCGAGGGACCGTTTCCGACCGAGATCGAAGGCGCCGACCAGGCGCGCGTGCGCGACCTCGGCGCCGAGTTCGGCACGACGACCGGCCGCGTCCGCCGCTGCGGCTGGCTCGATCTGGTCGCGCTCCGTTACGCCGTGCGGCTGAACGGGATCACCTCGCTCGCGCTGACGAAGCTCGACGTGCTGTCGACGTTCGACGAGCTGCCGGTGTGCGTGCGCTACCGGCTACGCGACGGGACGGAGACGCCGGACTTCCCGGCCCACCAGAGCGACTTCCACCATTGCCGCCCGGTCTACGAGACGCTGCCGGGCTGGCAGGAGCCGCTCGACGAGGTGACCGAGCTCGACGCACTGCCTGCAAAGGCTCGCAGCTACGCCCAGTTCGTCGAGCGCGAGCTCGAAGTACCGGTCTCGCTGATCGGCACCGGCGCGGAACGGGAGCGTGTGCTCGCTCCGGGCCCGGTCGAAGCGCTCGCCCGGCCCTAAGTCACGCGGCCCCGCGCGGCCCAGGCGCGGGCACGCAGCTCGAACCGTCCCCGCGGCTCACCGAGGCGTCCGAAGTACTCGCGTCGGATCGCCTCCTGGGTCTCATGTTCCTGCGCGATCAGGAACTGCCCTGACGGGCCGGCGCCGAGCAGAAACGTGTTCCAGAGCTCGTGGAAATCCTCGTACGACCTCGTCGCCTCGAGCGGCTCGACCTGCGCGTCCTCGAGGCCGGTCGCGCGCCAGAGCTCGAGCAGCTCCTCGGGGCGGCCGAAGAGGCGCTCCTCGCTCGGCGCGTCGGGATCGACGGCGCGGGCAGACTCCCAGTAGATCCGCAGCATCTCCATCCCGTCGGCGAAGTCCCAGGTGCATGCGGCGACGGCGCCCCCCGGCCGGGTCACACGCGCCATCTCGGCAACGCCGGCGACCGGGTCGGCCATGAAGTGGACGACGAGCTGCGCGAGCGCCGCGTCGAAGGAGTCGTCCGCCCAGGGCAGATCCTCGGCCGCGCCTTGGCGAAGGTCGGCGCCGGGAACCCGGTCTCTGCATGCCTCGAGCAGCGGCGAGGGGTCGACTCCCGCGACGTTCTCCTCGCCGACGCGCCGCGCGAGCTCTGCGGTCAGAACGCCCGAGCCGCAGCCGACATCGAGCACCTGCTGGCCGGCTTCGACGCGGCCGTAGTCGGCGAAGACGGGCGCGAGCTCGACCGACCAGCGGCCCATGAAGCGGTCGTAGGAATCACCCGGGACCTGAAAGCTCATCCCGCGTATTCACGTTCACGAACAGGCTCGCGTCAACAGTCGACGGGTTGTTCCACTTCGCGACAGTTTCGGCACAGACATGTGCGCCGCGCCTCGATACGCTCGCCTTGGGGAGGAGGCCGGGCGAACCTTGTACCCGGCGAGGCGAGGCGAGCCGAGCGGGGCCGACGCCAGCAGTACACTCCGGCGCCGTGAAGGTGCTGATTGTCGGGTCGGGCGGACGCGAGCACGCGCTCGCGTGGAAGCTCTCCGCGAGCCCCGATCTCGACGAGCTTCACGCTGCGCCCGGCAACCCCGGCATCGCCGCCCTCGGGCAGTGCCATCCGGTGCGCGCCGAGGACGGCGAGGGCCTGCTCTCCCTCTGCCGAGAGCTCGGGATCGATCTGGTCGTCGTGGGCCCGGAGGCTCCGCTCGTCGTCGGCCTGGTCGACACGCTCCGACGCGGCGGCGTGGCCGCGTTCGGCCCGACGATGGCGGCGGCGCGGATCGAAGGCTCGAAAGGCTTCGCCAAGGACGTGCTCGAGGCCGCGGGCGTGCCGACCGCGGAGCGCCTCGCCGTCGCGCGACCGCCCTGCGTGGTCAAGGTCGACGGCCTCGCTGCAGGGAAGGGCGTCTTCGTCTGCCAGACGCAGGACGAGCTCGATGCCGGCCTGCGCGCAGCCTCCGAGCTGGGCGGCGACCTCTTGATCGAGGAGCTGCTCGAGGGCGAAGAGATCTCGCTGTTTGCGATCAGCGACGGCGAGCGAGCGGTTGCTCTCACGCCCGCGCAGGACTTCAAGCGGGTCGGCGAGCAGGACACCGGCCCGAACACCGGCGGCATGGGTGCGCTCTCACCGGTACCCGGCCTCGGCGAGCCGGAGGTCGAGGAGCTGCTGGAGACCGTTCACCGGCCGGTGCTCGCCGAGCTGGCGGAGCGGGACGCGCCGTTCACGGGACTGCTCTACGCGGGGCTGATGCTGACCGAGGACGGCCCGCGCGTGCTGGAGTTCAACTGCCGCTTCGGCGATCCGGAGACGCAGGCGATCCTGCCGCGCGTCGAGGGCGATCTGCTGCCACTCCTCTTTGGCGCAGCGACCGGCGGCCTGTCCGGCGGCGTCTCCTTCGGAGAGGACCCAGCGGTCACGGTCGTTCTGGCGGGCGGCGACTATCCGGCCCGGAGCGACAGCGGGACGCCGATCGACGGCGTCGAGGACGCCGAGGCGACGGGCGCGCTCGTCTTTCACGCAGGGACCGCGCTCCAGGGCGGGCGGCTCGTGACGAACGGCGGGCGCGTGCTCGCGGTGACGGCGACCGGCGACGACCTCGGCTCGGCGCGGACCCGCGCCTACGAGGCGGTTGGCCGGATCTCGTTCGCCGGGATGCGCTTCCGGCGCGACATCGCGCTCACCGCGGCGGAGGGCCATGTCCGCAGCTGAGACGCCGCTCGTCGGCCTGCTCGTCGGGTCGGAGTCCGACCGCGAGGCGATGCAGCCCGCGCTCGACGAGCTCACTGCCCGCGGAATCCCGCACGAGTTCGAGGTGCGCTCGGCCCACCGGAACCCGGACGCGGTGGCCGAGTACGCGCGGACGGCGCGCGAGCGCGGGATCCGCGTGCTGATCGCCGGCGCCGGGCTGGCGGCGGCGCTTCCCGGGGCGGTCGCCGCACACACCGACCTGCCGGTGATCGGCGTGCCGTTGCGCTCGCGGCTGAGCGTGCTGGACGGGCTCGACGCGCTGCTCTCGATCGCCCAGATGCCTCCGGGCGTGCCGGTCGCGGCGGTGGGCGTGGACAACGCGAAGAACGCCGCCGCTCTGGCGGCCCGCATCCTCGACAGCTGAGGCCAGCCGCCGCCCGGCCGGCCCGGACCAGCCCGAGTGGCGGGACCCATCCCTAACCCCCACCCACCCGGGGATCTCGAGGATGCCTGACAAATGCGCGCGGGTGTGTGACGGGGATGTGCCGGAGGTGTGACGGTTTCTCCCCGGAGGTCCTCCTCCCCGGGCTCTAGACTCCAGCCGGTGATCGCGCGCTACTCCCGACCCGAGATGGCCGGGGTCTGGTCGGAGGAGAGCAAGCTCGCGCGCTGGCTGGACGTCGAGCTCGCCGCCCTCGAATCCTGGGCCGAGCTCGGCGCGGTCCCAGCAGAGGCAGTGGCCGAGATCCGAGAGCGCGCGCACCCGCCGACGCCAGAGCGCGTGGCCGAGCTCGAGCGCGAGACTCAGCACGACCTCGCCGCGTTCGTCGACGCTGTCGCGGCCGAGGTCGGGCCCAACGGGCGCTGGATCCATCACGGGCTGACCTCGTCCGACGTCGTCGACACGGGCCTCTCGCTCCAGGTCGGCGCGGCAGGCGAGCTTTTGCTAGGAGGGCTCGAGCGCGCCCAGGACGCGGTCGTCGCGCAGGCACAGCGTCACCGCGACGACATCTGCATCGGGCGAACGCACGGGGTCCACGCCGAACCGACGACCTTCGGCCTCAAGCTCGCCGGCTGGGCCTTCGAGCTCGACCGCTCGCGTGGGCGCCTCGAGCGAGCGCTCGAAACGATGCGTGTCGGCAAGCTCTCAGGGGCCGTCGGCACGTACGCCGCCACCGACCCAGAGCTGGAGCGGCTCGCATGCGAGCGTCTCGGGCTGGAGCCGGACCCGGTCTCGACGCAGATCGTCCAGCGAGACCGCCACGCCGAGCTGCTGGCGGCGCTGGCGCTCGTCGCGGCCTCGCTCGAGAAGTTCGCGCTCGAGATCCGCCACCTGGCGCGCACCGAGGTCGCCGAGGTCGCGGAACCGTTCGGCAAGGGCCAGAAGGGCTCCTCGGCGATGCCGCACAAGCGCAACCCGGTCGTCGCCGAGCGGATCTGCGGGCTCGCGCGGGTCGTGCGCGCGAACGCGCTCGTCGGGCTCGAGAACGTGGCGCTCTGGCACGAGCGCGACATCTCGCACTCCTCGGCCGAGCGCGTGGTCATCCCGGACTCGTTCCTCGCGCTGGACTACATGCTCGAGCGGTTCGCCTGGCTGGTCGAAGGGCTCGACGTCAGGACGGAACGGATGCGGCGCAACCTCGAGTCCGGTCACGGCCTCTTCTTCAGCCAGCGGCTGCTGCTCGCGCTCGTCGAGTCGGGGCTCCCCCGCGGCGACGCCTACCGGCTCGTCCAGCGGCACGCGCTGCGGGCGCACGAGGAGGAACAGGACTTCCGCGAGCTGGTGCGCGCGGACGAGGAGATCGCCAGCCGGGTCGACCTCGACTCGATCTTCGACCTCGGCTGGTACATACGTCACATCGACGCCGTCTTCGAGCGGCTGGGCGAGCTCGCCCGAAAGGAGGACGCGGTTCATGCCTGAAGCGGCCACGCACGTCGGGAGCGGCAAGGTGAGAGAGCTGTACGAGCTCGACGACGATCGCCTCTTGCTCGTCGCCAGCGACCGGATCTCGACCTTCGACGTCGTCCTGCCGACAGAGATCCCGGACAAGGGGCGCGTGCTTACGGGCCTCTCGGCCTTCTGGTTCGCGCGCACGCGAGAGCTCGTGCCGAACCACCTGCTCGCGCTACGCGCCGACGGCCGCTCGACCGAGTGCCGCAAGCTCGAGATGCTGCCGCTCGAGTGCGTGGTGCGCGGGTACCTGACCGGCTCCGGCTGGAAGGACTACCAGGCGACCGGCGCAGTCTGTGGGCACGTACTGGCCGAAGGCCTCCTTGACTCGGCCAAGCTCCCCGAGCCGATCTTCACGCCCTCCACCAAAGCGGTGGAGGGCCACGACGAGAACATCGACCGCGAGCGCGCCGCCGAGCTCGTCGGACAAGCGCGCTTCGACGAGCTCGAGCGCGTCTCGATCGACCTCTACCGCTTCGCCTCCGAGTTCGCGGCCGAGCGCGGGATTCTGATCGCCGACACGAAGTTCGAGCTCGGGCTCGACCCGCAGGGGCAGCTCGTGCTCGGCGACGAGGCCTTCACACCCGACTCGTCCCGCTTCTGGCCGGCCGACGAGTACGAGCCTGGCCGCGCGCAGCCGTCGTTCGACAAGCAGTTCGTGCGCGACTACTGCGAGCGCCTGGGCTGGGACAAGACCGCTCCCGGGCCCGAGCTCCCCGAGGACGTGGTCGCCGGCACGCGCGCCCGCTACGTCGAGGCGTTCGAGCGGCTCACCGGGATCGGCTTCGACGCGTACCTCGCCGACCCGGACGTCGTGCTCGCATGAAAGCGACGATCCTCGTCCGGCCCAAGCCCGGGATCCTCGACCCGCAGGGCGAGGCGGTCCAGAGCTCGCTGCGCCAGCTCGGCTTCGCGGTCGACGAGGCTCGCGTCGGTCGCGTGATCGACCTCGAGCTCGAAGACTCCGACGCCGATGCCGCCCGCGCCGAGCTCGAGCGGGCCTGCGAGCAGCTGTTGGCGAACCCGCTGATCGAGTCCTACGAGATCGCCCTGGAGCGATGACCGAGCGCCGCCCGCGCGTCGCCGTGATCGTCTTCCCCGGCTCGAACGACGACCGGGACGCGGCGCTGGCACTCGAGCGGCTCGGCGCCGAGGCCACGCTCGTCTGGCACGCAGAGCCGGAGCTCCCTGACGTCGGCGCAGTCGTGCTGCCGGGCGGGTTCTCGTACGGCGACTACCTCCGCTGCGGGGCGATCGCCCGCTTTGCGCCGGTGCTCGAGGCCGTACGCCGGTTCGCGGACGACGGTGGCCTCGTGCTCGGAATCTGCAACGGCTTCCAGGTGCTCTGCGAGGCGGCCCTGCTCCCCGGCGCGCTGCGGCCGAACGCCTCGCTCGAGTTCGTCTGCCGCGACGTCGCGCTCCGGCTCGAGCGCGCCGACACGCCCTTCACGAGCCGAGGCGAGGTCGGCCAGACGCTGACGATCCCGATCAAGCACGGCGAGGGCTGCTACTTCGCGGACGAGGACCTGCTGGGCGAGCTCGAGGCGAACGGCCAGGTCGTCCTGCGCTATGAGCAGAACCCGAACGGCTCGGTCTCCGCGATCGCCGGCGTCACGAACCGGCGCGGGAACGTCTTCGGCCTGATGCCGCACCCCGAGCATGCGGTCGACCCGCTGCTCGGCTCGACCGACGGCGCGCTGCTGCTCGGCTCGCTCGTCGACGCCGCTCGCGAGCGCCTGCTCACGGCGGCCTGAGCCCGAGCGCCTCGGCGAGCGCCGGCCGCTTGGCCAGCCCTTGGCGTAGACGTGCGAGGTCGCGGCCACGCAGGGTCACCGGTCCGCGGCGGGCCGAGCCGCCGGTCGTGTAGGCGAACCGCACCAGCCGCTCGCCGCCGGGAGCCTCGAGCAGCTGGACGACCGACGAGAAGCGCTTCTCGCCCGCGCGCTGGGCCAGTGTCAGCTCCTCGACGACCTCCGCCGGGCCCCAGGGTGTCGCCGCCTTCGCCATGCACTCGACCGTAGCCGGGCAACTGTCACGCGTGTGTGACGCCTTCGTGCCGAAATCGCGACGGCGAATCACCACTTTGAGGGACGCGCTGCACCCGCAGAAGGGCGATTCTCCAATCGTGTCTGCGGCCAGTCACCAGCGTGCCTCCCTGCTCGCTGCTTCGGCGGTGCTCTACCCCGTGATCTTCGCGAGCTTCCTGCTGTTCGAGAAGCCCGGCCTCGGGCTCGGACACTTCTACTACGTGCCGGTCGCAATGGTCGCGCTCACCGCCGGTCCGGCCTGGGGGGCAGCCGCCGGCATCACGGCGACCGCCTTCTACAGCGCCGGGATCGTGATCAACCCGCACCTTGCGAGCTCCCAGGTTCTGACGGCGGGGTCGATCGTCCGCCTGATCACCTACACCTTCGTGGGCGCGCTCGTCGGCTGGTTCGCCTCGCACCACCGCGACCTTTCGGACCGGCTGCGGATCGCCAGCGAGCGCGACCACCTGACCGGGCTGCTCAACACGCGCGCGTTCGACGCTGCGCTTACGTCCCGCCTCGAGCAACACCGCCCCTTCGGGCTGATCCTGGCCGACGTGGACAACATGAAGGACGTCAACGACTCGGAAGGTCACGCCGTCGGCAACGATCTCCTCCGCCACGCAGGCGAGGTGCTCGCGCGCGGTCGCGAGCCCGGCGACGACGTGGCGCGGATCGGCGGCGACGAGTTCGCCGTCATCACCACGCTCCCCGACAGCGAGGCGGTCCGCGCGCTCTGCAGCCGCCTGACCGCCGAGCTCACGGCGGAAGGCCTCAGCATGAGCTTCGGCTGGGCCGTGTGCCCGCGCGACGGTGAGAGCTCGCTCCTGCTCTTCCGCGCAGCCGACGAGCGGCTTTACGCGCAGAAGCTGATCCGGAGCCGGTTGACCTCGGCCGAGGTCGTCGCGATCCCCTCGCAGGCCGAGCGGCTCGCCCTGCGCTCACGCGTCGGCTAAGCCCAGGGCAGGTCGTTCCAGTACGCGGGCCGCTCGTGCCGAGGCCGCTGGTGGCCGGCGCGCGTGTACGCCTCTTGCGGATTGCTCGTGGTCTCGACCGCGCTCGCGCCGTAGCGCTCCGCGAGCTCGGAGCGCGGGTAGGTGATCTGCTCGTCCTCGGGCCGGGCGCCCACGGCCAGCACGATCGCGAGGCCGTCGCCGGCGCCGACGATCACATGCTCGGTGCCGGCCGGGCAATGGAAGAAGTCCCATGCGCGCAACGGCCGCTCCTCGCCGTTCACGAGCAGCACGCACTCGCCGGCGAGAATGAGGAAGTCCTCCTGCGCGGTCTCCTCGTGGTAGAGGCAGAGCGGCTGTCCCGGCTCGACGACGTTGACGTTGATCCCGAGCTGCTTGAACTGCGCGTCGCGCCCCTCGAAGGTGCAGCCCGAGCCGAACGCATCGTGCACGGCCCAACCGGTCTCGCCGACGTTGACGACGAACCAGCCCTCGGTGGCCGGCTTCAGGCCGGACTCGGTCTCCTCGAGTCGCGCTTCGTCGGGCATCGACCGTGATCCTACTCAGCGAACGCTCCCGCTTGAGTTTGCGCTCGCGAGCGCCGTAGGATCGGCCCTTCGCGCGGGGGGACGGCGAAGGGACGGACGATGGCAGAAGACACTGACCTGTTCGAGCGGCGACTCGGACGCGACGACTTCCTCAAGCTCGCGGCGGTCGGTGCCGGCGCGGGCCTGCTCGCCGGGCCGGCCAAGGCGGCGGAGGCCACCCGCGCACGGCTCGTCGCCGAGTCGGGCCGGCTGCAGGTGCTCGACTGGGCCGGCTACGGCAACGACGGCGGGCAATCGATGTTCGCGGCCTACGTGAAGAAGCACCCGAAGAACAAGCCGCAGTTCACCTACATGACCAACGAGTCGGACGCGCTCGCCAAGATGCACGCCGGCTTGAAGCCGGACATCTTCCGGCCCTACGTCGGCTGGGTGAAGTACTTCGCCCAGAGCGGCCTCGTCGAGCCGTGGGACCCGAAGCTGATCCCGAGCTTCAAGAACCTGAACCCGTTCATGGTCAAGGCCGGGCAGTACAACGGCAAGCAGTACGGGATCCCGGAGGACTGGGGCTTCGACGCCGTCCTCTACCGCACCGACAAGGTCCACCCGAAGGCGAAGTCGTGGAGCCTGCTCTTCGACGAGCGCTACAAGGGCCGGATCGCATGGTTCGACGACCTGAACATGCTCGTGATCGCCGGCCTGCTGCTCCACATCCCGAAGCCCTGGCACATGACCGACGCCCAGCTGGAGAAGGCGCAGAAGTTCCTGATCTCGAGGAAGCACCTGGCCCGGATGATCTGGGCGTCCGAGACCGACATGGACAACGCGTTCGCCTCGGGCGACATCTGGATCGCCTACGCCTGGCCCAACGACTGGGTGCAGATGAAAGCGAAGAAGCTGAAGGTCGTCTACATGCGGCCGAAGGAGCTGCCGGTCGCGTGGGTCGGGATGCTGATGCTCGGCAAGGGCACTCCGCGGCGGCACCTGGCCCACGCCTACGCCGACGCGTGGAGCTCGGTCCCCTCGGCGAAGTGGCTCGAGAACAACTACGGGTACGGCCACGCGAACACGAAGGCCAGGCCGAGCTCGAGCGACCTGCTGCGCGCGCTGCAGCTGACCAACCCGAAGGCGGTCACCGAGCCGAACGCACACCTCGACCGCGACATCCCACGGCGAGCGGTCTACGCCCGCAAGTGGGAAGAGGTCAAGGCGTCCTGAGCAGTCCGGAGGCGCAGGCGCGCCGCAGGCGCCTGCGCCTCGATTTCACCACGCCGGTCCTGCTCGGCCTGCCGCTCGCGTGGCTGGCGGTGTTCTTCCTGGTCCCGATCGCGATCGTCGGCCTTTACAGCGTCGGCAGGCTCTCGCTCGACCCCGGGCCGCACGCGGTGACCCTCACCGCCTGGCACGAGTTCCTGCACAGCCCGATCTACCTGAAGCTGTTCTGGAAGTCGGTGAAGATGTCGCTGGTCGTCTCGGTCGTCGTCGTCGCGCTCGCCTACCCACTCGCCTACTACCTGGCGCTGTCGGGAACGAAGCGGAAGTACGTCCTCCTCCTGCTGCTGATCGCGCCCTTTCTGACCAGCTACCTGCTCCGCGTGCTCGCCTGGAAGGTGATCCTCGGCAACCAGGGCGTGATCAACTCGTTCCTGTTCTCGACCGGCCTGCGCTCGCCGGACCACCCGATCTCGCAGCTGCTCTACAGCCGCTTCGCGGTGATGCTCGTGCTCGGCTACATCTGGCTGCCGTTCGTCGCGCTGCCGATCTTCGTCACGCTCGAGAGCCTCGACCGGCGGCTGTTCGAAGCCGCCACCGACCTCGGGGCAAGCCGCTGGCAGACCTTCCGGCGCGTGACGCTGCCGCTCTCGCTCCCGGGAGTGATGGCCGCGTTCCTCTTTGTCTTCATTCCGACCCTCGGCGAGTTCGTCACGCCGTCGCTGGTCGGCGGCGCCTCGGGCTACATGTACGGCAACCAGATCGTCGACCTGTTCGGGACCGGCTTCCCCGACTGGCAGACCGGCTCCGTGCTCGCGCTCTTCCTGCTCGGCGTGGTGGCCCTGCTGACGATCGTCTTCTCGCGCTTCCTGCAGACCCGCGAGGTGACCGCGGGATGAACGTCGCCCTCTCGCGGCGCGGCGCCTGGGTGCTGCGGTCGTTCTTCGCGCTCGTCGTGATCTTCCTCTACGCGCCGATCGCGATCCTGGTGCTGTTCTCGTTCAACGACTCGCAGCTGCCCTCGTTCCCGCTGAGCGGGTTCACGCTGCACTGGTACCACCAGTTCCTGGTCAACGCCGACCTGCGCTCCGCGCTGGAGACGAGCGCGGTCGTGGCCGCGATCTCGAGCGTCGGCGCCGTCCTGCTCGGCGTGCTGGCCTCGATCGCGCTCGTACGCCGGCGCTTCCGGCTGAAGTCGCCGGTCTCCGCCCTGCTGCTCAGCCCGCTCGTGATCCCCTACGTCGTGTTCGGGATCTCGCTGCTGCTGTTCTTCCACGCGGCCGGGATCCCGCGCTCGGTCCTGACCGTCGTGATCGGGCACATCGTGATCAGCCTCCCCTACACGATCCTCGTGCTGATGCCGCGCCTCCAGCAGATCGACGTCTCGCTCGAGGAGGCGGCCTACGACCTCGGCGCGAGCCGGCTGCGCGCGTTCCGCTCGGTAACGCTGCCGCTGCTGCTGCCGGCTGTCGTCTCGGCGTACCTGATCGCCTTCACGACCTCGTTCGACGAGTACGCGGTCGCCTCGTTCGTCGTGGGCACGCGCTCGACGTTCCCGATCTTCCTCTACTCGGCGCTGCGCTTCCCCAACCAGCTGCCGCAGGTGATCGCGGTCGCGGTCGTCGTGATCTCCGTCTCGCTGGTCGTGGTGATCGGCGCCGAGGTCGGCAGGCGCGTGGCCGAGCGAAGGCTCGGCTAGACGAGGGCCGCGTCCTCAGGCTGCCACTCGAGCACGACCTCCGTGCCCGGATCGAGCCCGGCGAGCGGCTCGTCCGCCATCCGGTGCGAGACGACGCGCCCGGCCGGCGTGTCGACGTGGAACTGCGTGTACATGCCGAGGAAGACCACCTCGGCGATCCGGCCGCGCAGGAACGAGCCGCCGTCGGGCGAGGCCGCCCCCGCGGGCGAGAGCTGTACCTGCTCCGGGCGCATCGCGACGCGCACCTCGTCACCCACTTGCGTGCCCGCTTCGGCGGCCACGACCACGCGTTGGCTGTCGTCGAGCCGTGTCACCGCGTAGTCGCCGACCAGCTCGTCGACCTTCAGCTCGAGCACGTTCAGCGAGCCGATGAAGTCCGCCACGAACGCGGTCTGCGGCCGCGTGTAGATCTCGCGCGGGCGCCCGATCTGCTCGACCTGGCCCTCGTTCATGACGGCGATCCGGTCCGACATCGCGAGCGCCTCTTCCTGGTCGTGCGTGACGTAGACGAAGGTCGTGCCGACATCGTTCTGGATCGCCTTCAGCTCCAGCTGCATCTGCTTGCGCAGCTTCACGTCGAGCGCGCCGAGCGGCTCGTCGAGCAAGAGGGCCGCAGGTGAGTTGACGAGCGCGCGGGCCAGGGCGACGCGTTGCTGCTGGCCGCCGGAAAGCTGCCGTGGCTTGCGCTTCTCGAGGCCCTCGAGCTCGACGATCCGGAGCATCTCCTTCACGCGACCCGCGTGCTCGGCCCGCGGCACCTTCTTCACCTTCAGCCCGAACGCGACGTTGTCGTAGATCGACATGTGCGGGAAGAGCGCGTACTGCTGGAAGACCATGTTCACCGGCCGTCGGTTCGAGAAGAGCGCGGTGACGTCGTCGCCCTGCAGGTAGATCCGGCCGGCGTCGGGGACCTCGAAGCCGGCGATCATCCGCAGGGTCGTCGTCTTGCCACAGCCGCTCGGGCCCAGTAGCGAGAAGAACTCGCCCTCGCGGATCGAGAGTGAGACGTCGCGCACCGCCTCGTGCTTGCCGAAGCGCTTGCTGACGCCCTCGAGCGCGATCCCGGCGCGGCTCTCCTGCATCCGCCGATCCTAAGGCCAGGAGTGTCTAACGCTCGATGAGCTCGATGCGATAGCCGTCCGGGTCCTGCACGAAGCAGAGCCGCGAGCCGCCCTCGCGCACCTGGTACGGCTCGCGCTCGGGCTCGATGCCCTGGGCGGCCAGGCGCTCGAGCGTGCCGTCGAGGTCCTCGACCGTCAGCGCGATGTGCCCGTAGCCGGTGCCGAGCTCGTACGAGTCGACGCCGAAGTTGTACGTCAGCTCGAGCTCGGGCAAATCCTGACTGGGGACGCCGAGGAAGTAGTTCATCGCCTCGTCGCGGATCGGCATCTCCCGACGCTTCTCGAGGCCGAGCGCCTCGTAGAAGGCGACCGACCGCTCGGGGTCGGTGATCCGGTAGCAGGTGTGAATCAGCTGCACGGCGCGGAGCCTATCCCGCCGGGCGTACCATCGCCGCATGGCTCGCGAGCTGACGCTCTACCAGGCCGAATGGTGTCCGTTCTCGTCGGCCGTGCGCGAGGTGCTGACCGAGCTCGGGATCGACTTCGTCGCCCGGCAGGTCGAGCCGTGGCCGGAGCAGCGCGCCGGCCTGCTCGAGCGGTCGGGCAGCAACCTGACGCCGGTGCTCGAGACCGAGGACGGCCGCTTCCTGCACGGCACGCGGGAGATCTTCGGGTACCTGCAAGACGAAGAGCCCTGGGAGTACGCCGAGGCCCATCGTCGCCGCTTCCTCGACCACCGCGACGCCCGCGAGTCCGACGCGCCCGGCCGGCTGGTCGAGTACTTCCGCGCAAGCCCGGGCGACGAGCCTTCGGACGAGCCGACCGTCGTGAACGTCCCCGAGGCGTCGCGCTACGAGCTGCGCGACGGTGACCGGATGATCGGCGAGGCCGCCTACCACCGCCGCCCCGGCCGGATCGCGTTCACCCACACCGAGGTGGACGAAGCGCTCGAGGGCCGTGGGCTCGGCGGCGCGCTGATCTCGACGGCGCTCGACGACGCCCGCCGCGAAGGCCTCGAGGTCGTGCCCCTCTGCCCGTTCGTGGCCGCGTTCATCGAGCGGCATCCCGAGTACCAGGACCTCGTCGCAGCGGATTACCGCAAGCGCTGAACGAAGGAGGAGCGATGGTCAAGATCACCGACAAGACGAACTACAGCCGCTTTGCGCGGCCCAAGGACGAGGACGAGGGCATCTGGCTCGACAACCTCGAGGTGCACCTCGTCACGCACCCGGCCGGACAGGTGAAGGAGACGCACGTCCACAACCCGCCGCAGGATCACGTGATCACGATCCGCTCGGGGCGGATGCGCTGGACGGTCGAAGGCGAGAGCCTCGACGCGGAGCCGGGCGACGTGATCGTGACGCCAGCCGGCATCGCGCACTCGTACGTCGTGCTCGGCGACGAGGACGCGACCGTCGTCTGCGTCGACGCGCCGCCGCTGCCGAAGCCGGAGGGCTAGCCGCCGAGCAAGGAGTTCAGGCTGATCCCGCCACGGACCAGTTTGTCGAGCGGCGCGCTCTCGACGATCCCGCGCAGGGCGGGCGCCAGGAACTCCGGCACGTCGCCGCGCTGCACCGCCGCATCCACCGAGTGCAGCAGGCCCGCGCGCAGGGCGACCTCGATCGTGTGCGCGTCCCACTGGCGGGTGGCGCGCGAGCCGGAGCCACCGAGCGAGAGCACCAGCTCCTCGCGTGAGGTGTGCAGCCGGCAGGCGGCGCCGTCGAGGCCGTCGAGGACGATCCGCTGGATGGTCGCGTCGATCCCGCCCGTCGGGCCCCCGCGCGGCTGGCACGGGTCGGCGATCTTCGGCGCCGGCTCGTCGAGCGCGCCCTTGCCGAGCTCGACTCCGACCAGCGCAGCGCCGCTCAGCAGCAGCGCGACGAGCACCCAGGCCGCGGGCTTCATGCGATTCTCCGGCGGAAGGCGGCGGCCACGATCAGCGCCAGGGCGGCAAACCCGGCGCAGAGGAAGAAGGCCGGCCGCGAGGCGCGCGTGATCGTCGTCGCGATCGCTCCGAAGAGGCGGTCGCGCACGGCCGCGAGCGCCGGATCGGTCCGTGCGCCGTGGGCGTTGAACGGCTGCTTCAGGTCAGGCGTCTCACCCTCTTGCGCCTTGGCGAATGCCTTGCTCAGGTCGAGCGCGACCGGGACCTTCTTGTCGAGGCCGACGCGCGCGTCGAGCAGAACGGCCGTCCCGCGCAGCAGCGCCTTGTCGCCGGCGTCGGGCACGCGTGAGGCCAGCAGCGGCGCGATCAGCGCGAGCGCCAGCACGAGACCGGCGTGGCGCGCGCCCACGGTCAGCGTGCCACTGCGCGTCAGCCCGGCGGTCTGGTCGAGCGCCGCGTTCGAGAGCACCGGCAGTGCGAGCCCGAGGCCGGCCCCGCAGAGCGCGAGCGACCAGATCATGAAGCCGACGCTCGCCGAGGGCAGCAGCGCCAGCCCGACCAGCCCGACAGCCAAGAGCGCCGCCCCGCCCAGGACGGCAGTCAGCGGCTCCAGCCTGAGCCACCGCATGGCCAGCGCCGCCAGCGGGAGCGCGCTGACGATCCCCGCGCCGGCGATCGGCGAGTAGTCCCAGACGCTGATCACGAGCAGCACGGCCAGGAAGAGCGCCCCCACGAGCGCGCCGAAGAGCAGCCCGAGGCAGGCGTTCGCGGGCAGCGTCCCCGTGAGCGAGCGGCTCCAGCCCTCCTCGGCCTCGACGTGCGCGTGCGATCGCACGAGGCCGACCAGCCCGAGCGCGGCGACCGGCGCCTGCGCGATGAAGATCGCCCGCCAGTCGAACGCCTGCGTGAGCACCCCGCCGAGCGCCGGCCCGAGCGCCAGCCCGAAGGTCGCCGCCGCCGTCCAGCTCGCGCGCCCGAGTATCGGCAGCGCTCCGACGAGCAGCAGCGCGGCGCCGACTCCCTGGACGGTCCGTGCCCCGATCAGGAACCCGAGGCTCTGCGCCGCCGCGCAGGCGATCGAGGCGGCGAGGAACAGCCCGAGCCCGGCGCCCAGCAGCGCGGTCGAGCTGAGCCGGTGCACTAGCAGCAGGAGCAGCAGCGCGGTCACCGCAACCGCCGCGTTGTAGGCGGTCACGACCCAGGAGACGCCCTCGATCGTCGTGTTGAAGCGCCCGTACAGCTCGGGCAGGGCGAGCACGACGATCGACGAGTCGGCAAACGCGATTGCGACCGCGGCCGTCAGCGCCGCTGAGCGCCCGAGCCTCACCGGCCCCAGCTGGCGTGCGGCTCGCGGCGGCCCGGCTCCATGTGCCAGTAGTCCCGCGCCTCGACGACGAGGCCGTCGTCGTCGAAGCGGAGCACCGAGCAGCCGGCGATCGCCTGCTCCTCCCCGTCCGGGAGCACGAGCGTCGCCCACCACTCGACGGCGGCGCGGTCACCCGCTTCGATCGGCTCGCCGAAGCGCACGTCCTCGGCCCGCGCTTCCGGGTAGACGCGCGTCGTGTAGTCGATCGGAGGCTCCGGCTCGCGGAACGGCGCGGAGCGGAAAACGCAGCCCGGGTGGTAGAGCGCGGCCGCCGCGACCGGGTCGTCGGCCTCCCAGGCGCGCTTGTAACCGTCTGCCCAGCGCTGCGCGAAGCTCATGGCTCCAGATCCTCTCGCACCAATCCGTAGATCACACCGTCCACCCACTCGCCGTGACGGTCGTACGCCTTGCGGCGCACGCCTTCTCGGACGAACCCCGCTCGCTCCGCGTGCCGTTGCGCGCGCTCGTTGAAGCCGTAGATCTCGAGCTGCAGACGGTGAAAGCCCAGGTCGAAGATCAGGTGCTGCTGGAAGAGCCGCGCCGCCTCGTCCGCCAGGCGCCGGCCGCGGAAGGACGGGTGCACGGCGAGCGAGCCGAGGTCGGCGATCCGGCTGCGCTTGTTGGCGATCTGGAAGCCCATCAGGCCGGCGGGCTCGCCGTCGACCTCGATCACGAAGCGGCCGTACTCCCCGGGCTCGGCCTGCGAGCGCTCGATCTCGGCCAGCAGCCCGTCGCGGTCGCGCGGGCGGATGACGGCCATGTACGGGTCGACGTCCTCGTGGGTCATCAGCTCGAGCATGAAGTCGACGTCGCCCGGCTCGGCGCGCCTCAAAGTGACGTTCACGGCGAGGGCGCCGCGACGGGCTCGCGGCGCGCGAAGCGCACCGCGCCGGAGCCGAGCGCGACCCCGCCGAGGATCAGCACCATCCCGGCGAGCTCCTCCCAGGTCAGCGGCTCGCCGAGCAGCAGCACCCCATAGAAAAGCGCGGTCACCGGCAGCAGGTAGGTGACGAGGCTGACGCGGGCCGCGCCGTCGCTGCGGAGCACGCGGTAGAGCAGGATCTGCGCGAGCGCCGTCCCGATCACGGCCAGCGCGATCACCGAGCCGATCTCCTTCCAGCCCGGAACCGAGGACGGGAGCTGCGCCAGGCCGAACGGCAGCAGCACCAACAGGCCGCCGAGCATCGAGCTCGCCGAGAGGACGAGCCCGCTCGTGCCGGCGATCAGCCGCTGGCCCCAGAGGCTGCCGACGGCGTACGAGACCGAGGCGACGACGACGGCCAGCGTCCCTGCCACGCCCCACCAGCCGCCCTTGGGATGCACGCCCGCGAGCACGCCCACGCCGACCAGGCCGAGCAGGAAGCCGGCGAGCCGCAGCCCGTGAACCGTCTCGCTGGGCTTGAAGCGGATCGCGAGCAAGACGACGAAGATCGGCAACGAAGCGTTCGCGATCGCGGCCACGCCCGAGTCGATGTGACGCTCGCCCCAGGCGATCAGCGTGAACGGGATCGCGCCGTTGACGACGCCGAGCCCGAAGCCCTCCCAGCCGAGCGCGCGCATCTCGCCGAGCGTGCGATGCCAGCCGCGCTGCACGGCGAGCACGACGAGCAGCAGCGAGGAGGCGATCACCAGCCGCAGCATGATCATCGCCGCGGGCTCGAAGGCGCGGCCCGCGACCTTGATGAACATGTACGACGCGCCCCAGAACGCGGCGAGCAGGCCGATGTAGATCACGTAGGAACGGGACACATGCCCGAGGCTATCCATCCGGCGCCGGTAGATTGACCGCATGACGGTCTCGCGGGCCCGGCTGCTGGTCGTCGTCCTACTGGGAGCGGCTCTGGGCGCCGGCTGCGGGGCCGCCTCGCCCGACCGGCACTCGATGGAGGTCAAGTTCGAGCGGATCGACTATCAGTTCTCGACGATCGAGACCGCCAACGCCGCCTTCAACGCGAGCCACCTCGAGAAGGCGACGCAGCGCTACATCGCGCTCGTCCACCAGTACGCCGACCTGCTCGGGCCCGAGGAGGCGAAGAAGCGTCTGACGCAGAAAGCGGACGAGCTCAGCTCGTACTGTCTGCCCTGCTCCGGCGTGCTGACCGAAGAGGCGAAGAGGTTCTAGTCAGCCGTCGGAGCCCGACGGACCCGGTCCCGAGAGCGACGCCGGCCAGGATCAACGCAAGGCCGCCGAAGGCCGAGGCCCCGAAGCGCTCGCCGAGGAAGATCGCGCCGTAGGCCAGCGCGATCGGTGGGATCAAGTAGGTCACGAGCGACGCATAAGCCGCGCCGGCGCCGGTGATCAGGCCGAAGAAGAGCAGGTAGGCGAGGGCCGTCCCGGGGATGCCGAGCGCGAGCACCGAGCCGATCGTCTTCCAGCCGGGCATGTGCGCCGGTGCCTGGGCGATGCCGACCGGCAGCCACACGAGGGTGGCGATCGCGGTCGAGGCGAAGGAGACGACCACCGGCTGGGCGGGCTTGAGATACCGGCCGGTCAGCAGCCCGCCGAGGCCGTAGCAGAACGCCATCCCGACCACGGCCAGCGCGCCGAGCACCTTGCCCTGCGGCTGCGCGCCGACCAGGAGCGCGACCCCGACGAAGCCGACCGCGACGCCGACGAGCTTCATCCCGGTCACGCGCACCTCGCGGAAGGCGACGAACGCGATCAGCGCGTTGAAGATCGGCACCGACGCCTGGATGATCGAGGCGAGCCCGGAGTCGATCCGCGTCTCGCCCCACGAGAGCAGCCAGAACGGGATCGCGGTGTTGACGAGCGCGACCACGACGAGCCAGACCCAGTTCGCGCGCAGCTGGCGCGCGGTCTCGCCGGTGCCGACCACGAACGGCACGAGCACGGCCAGCGTGATCGCCGCGAGCCCGAGCCGCCCGACGATCAGCGTCGCCGGCGTCAGCTCCCGCACGGCGACCTTGATGAACAGGAACGACGAGCCCCAGATCAGGGCGAGGCCGATCAACATCGCGAGATTGCGGTGACGGGCCATCACTGTCATAACGCGCTATCGACCTGTCCTGTGAGGCGATTAGACTCGGCGTCCTGACGAGGGTCTCCGATCAGTCGCTGCACGAGGCGCTCGGCCTCACCGATTCCGAGTACGCGCGCATCTGCGAGCTGCTCGAACGCGACCCGAACCACTTCGAGCTCGCGGTCTTCTCGCTGCTCTGGTCGGAGCACTGCGGCTACAAGCACTCGGCGCGCCTTTTGAAGCGCCTGCCGAGCGCGGGCGAGCGCGTGCTGCAGGGGCCTGGCGAGAATGCGGGCGTGATCGACCTCGGCGACGGCGAGGCGGTCGCCTTCAAGGTCGAGAGCCACAACCACCCGTCCGCGGTCGAGCCGTTCCAGGGCGCGGCCACCGGCGTCGGCGGGATCCTGCGCGACATCGTCGCCATGGGTGCGCGGCCCGTGGCGCTGCTCGACGGCCTGCGCTTCGGCGCGCCCGACTGGAGCTTCCAGCGAGCTGTCGCCGGGATCGGCCACTACGGGAACTGCGTCGGCGTGCCCACCGTCGGCGGCGAGGCGGTCTTCGACGCGGCCTACGCCGGCAACTGCCTCGTCAACGCGATGTGCGTCGGCCTCCTCCCTGCGGAGAGGGTCACACGCGCGGGCGCGCGCGGGGTCGGCAACGTGCTCGTCCTCTACGGCGCCACTACCGGCCGCGACGGGATTGGCGGCGCATCCGTGCTGGCAAGCCAGGAACTGGGCGAGGACGACGCCGACAAGCGCCCGACGGTCCAGGTCGGCGATCCCTTTACGGGCAAGAAGCTGATCGAGGCCTCGCTCGAGCTCGTCGAGGCCGGGCTCGTCGAGTCGCTCCAGGACTGCGGGGCGGCCGGGCTCGCTTCCTCCCTTGCCGAGATGGCGCGCGACGTGGGCGTCGACGTCCGGCTCGACCGCGTCCCGCTGCGCGAGGAGGGGATGGAGCCCTGGGAGATCATGATCTCCGAGAGCCAGGAGCGGATGGTCGCCGTCGTCCGGCCCGAGCGGCTGGCCGAGGTGGAGGCTGTGCTTGCGCGCTGGGAGCTCCACCAGGCCGCGATCGGCAAGGTGACCTCGACCGGCGAGCTGCGCGCCTTCTGGGACGACGAGCTCGTCGGCGAGATCCCGGCGGCGCTCCTCACCGACGAGTGCCCGCGCTACGAGGTCGACCGGCTCGAGGCCGCGCGGCCGCGGGCGGAGGTCGACCCGGTCAACCTGGAACCGAAGGACTGGATCTACCGGCAATACGACCAGCTCGTCCTCTCGCGCACGGTACGCCGGCCGGGGCTGGACGCGGCGGTGCTGCAGCTGCGGCCCTCGTGGCGCGGGCTCGCGGTCTCGCTCGACGGGCCGCCCCCTGGCTGCCGCGACCCACGCGAGGCGGGGCGCGCGGCGGTACTCGGCGCGGCGCGCAACGTGGCCTGCGCCGGCGGCGAGCCGCTCGCGCTGACCGACTGCCTCAACTTCGGCAACCCGGAGAAGCCCGAGATCGGCTGGGAGCTGGCGGAGGCGATCGAGGCCATCGCTGAGACGGCCGAGGCGCTCGGAGTTCCGGTCGTCTCGGGCAACGTGTCCCTCTACAACGAGACCGACGGGCGGGCGATTCCGCCGACGCCCGTCGTCGGGTGCGTCGGGCTCGTGCCGGACGTGCGCGAGGCGCCGCGCGGCTGGCGGCCGGGCGACACGGTCTGGCTGGCCGAGGGCGACGAGGTCGAGCTGATCGGCTGGCTCTGGCGGAACGCCTCGCGGCTCTCGCTCGCCCATGACGTCGGCGCGGGTGGGCTCGCCCACGCGCTCGCCGAGGCCTCGGCCTTCAGCGGGCACGTGTTCTGCGCCGAGGCGGAGGCGCCGTACGGCTCGGTGATCCTGGCCGGCGAGCAGCCCGACTGGGCGCGGGTCCGCGAGCTCGGGACGGTCGCCTGATGTGCGGCGTCTTCGGCATCCGCGCCCCCGAGCGCGACGTCGCGCGCGTGACCTTCTTCGGTCTCTTCGCCCTGCAGCACCGAGGCCAGGAGTCGGCCGGGATCGCCGTCTCCGACCACGGCCACCTGACCGTGCTGCGCGACATGGGCCTCGTCACGCAGGTCTTCGACGAGCAGAAGCTGCGCGGCCTGCACGGCGACACCGCGATCGGCCACACGCGCTACTCGACCACGGGCTCGACGCTCTGGGCGAACGCGCAGCCGCTGATCCAGCGCGGGCGCGGGCGCACGGTCGCGCTCGGGCACAACGGCAACCTGGTCAACGCGACGGAGCTGCGCGAGGAGCTCCTGGCTGAGGGCATCACGCTCGGCACGACCTCCGACACCGAGCTGATCGCCGCCCTGATCGCAAGCAACGAGGCGCCGCTCGAGGAGGCGGTCGCCGCCGCCATGGCCCGGCTCGAGGGCGCGTTCTCGGTGGTCGCGCTCTCGAACGGGACGCTGATCGGCTTCCGCGACCGGCATGGATTCCGGCCGCTCTGCCTCGGCCGCGGCGAGCAGGGCGAGCAGATCCTCGCCTCCGAGACCTGCGCGCTCGACCTGGTCGGCGCCGAGCTGGAGCGCGAGCTGGCGCCCGGCGAGCTGGTGCTGATCGACGAGCACGGCGTGCGCTCGATCCAGGCCGTCGAGCCGGCCGAGCACGGCGCGCTCTGCATCTTCGAGTTCTTCTACCTCGCACGGCCGGACACGCGGCTCGACGGCGTCGAGGTGCACGGCGCGCGCCTCCGGATGGGCGAGCGCCTCGCGGCC
>DATIOF010000047.1:0-35736 GCA_035473395.1 Gaiellaceae bacterium | reverse complement strand
CTGTTCCCGCCGAGCGTCGAGGCTCGGGTGGTCGAGTCTCGGATCACCATCAGCGTGGCCGCCTCCCGAGCGACGGGGTGAGCACTCTCATCCCGTCAGGACGAAGCCCGCGCGAGAGTCGCCACTACGCTGCCGGGGTGGGGGAACGAGCTGCCGACTCGATCGCTGAGTTCTTCGCCGAGCTCGGCCGCCGAGGGCACGAGCCGCTGCTCGAGAAAGCGAAGGGCAGTGCTCGCTTCGACATAGCGGACGGTAGGCGAACAGAACGCTGGTTGGTGACGATCGACAAGGGCGACCTTCGGGTGTCCAGGAGGAATGCCACCGCCGACTGCATTCTGCGCCTCGACCGGTCGAGCTTCGAACGGGCGGTCGCCGGAAAGCTGAACGTGATGGCCGCCGTCCTGCGCGGCGAGGTGGCCGTCGGCGGGGATCCGAGGCTGCTCGTGCTGCTGCGACGGCTCTTCCCGCAACCGACCCGCCGCCGGCGTGCGCGTGCTTCGAGGAACAAGCAGTGAGCGACGGCAGCGTCAAGATCCTTGACGGCAACACGTTCGTGGTCAGCGACGCGCGCGGAGACATCGAGGCGTCCCTCACCGATCCGACCGGTCTCTTCTCCTACGACACGCGCTTCCTCTCGAAGTGGGTGCTGACGATCAACGGCGAGCGGATGAACGCGCTGTCGGTCGACGACCTTCAGTACTTCGAGTCGCGCTTCTTTCTCGTGCCCGGAACGGGGACCGTGTACGTCGACGCGAACCTGTCGGTGATCCGGCTTCGCGCCGTGGGCAACGGCTTCCACGAGGAGCTGACGATTCTCAACCATGCCAATGAGCCAGTCGACCTGAGCGTCCGGCTCGAAGCGGGCTGCGACTTCGCAGACCTGTTCGAGGTCAAGGACGCGCTCAAGAAGAAGGGCACCTATTCCGCGCGGGTCAAGGGCGGCAAGCTCGTGCTGGCCTACGACCGCGGGTCCTTCAGCCGCTGGACCGTGATCTCGTCGTCGCAACGGGCGCGAGTCGACAAGAACGGCCTCAGCTTCAAGATCCGCATCGCGCCGCACGGCAAATGGAGCACGCAGCTCGACGTCGTGACGGAAGGCCTCGGGATCGAGGAAGCAGATCGCGTCGAGGATCCTGCGAAGTCCCAGCGGCACATGCGCAAGAGCCTGGAGCGCTGGCTCGACGTTGCCCCTCGCCTGGAGTCCGACGTCGAGCCGGTGAAGGCGACGTACCGCCGTAGCCTCGTCGACCTGGCAGCGCTCCGCTTCTCACCGCGCGTCGCGGGCGGGCGCAGCCTCCCGGCGGCGGGCCTTCCCTGGTTTATGGCCATGTTCGGGCGGGACAGCATCCTCACGAGCCTGCAGGCGCTGCCGTTCGCCTCCGAGCTGGCCGCGACGACGCTGCGCGCGCTCGGCGACTGGCAGGGCATCGGCGTCGACGACTTCCGCGACGAGGACCCCGGCCGGATCCTGCACGAGATGCGGTACGGGGAGCTGACGGCCTTCGAAGAGCGCCCCCACTCGCCCTACTATGGCTCCGCGGACGCGACGCCGCTGTTCGTGGTCCTGCTCGACGAGTACGAGCGCTGGACCGGCGACCGGGCGCTCGTGCGCGAGCTCGAGGCCGAGGCGCGCGCCGCGCTCAACTGGATCGACGAGTACGCGGACATCCAGGGCACCGGCTACATCTGGTACGAGCGCCGCAACAAGAAGACCGGGCTCGAGAACCAGTGCTGGAAGGACTCCTGGGATTCGATCTCGTTCAAAGACGGGCGCATTCCTAGCTTCCCGCGCGCGACGTGCGAGCTGCAGGGCTACGCCTACGATGCGAAGCTTCGCGCCGCGCGCCTCGCACGGCTCGTCTGGAAGGACGCCGCTCTGGCGAAGCGGCTCGAGCAGGAGGCCGCCGACCTCAAGCGCCGCTTCAACCAGGACTTCTGGGTCGAGGACGGCGAGTACTTCGCGCTGGCGCTCGACCCCGACGGCAAGCAGGTGGACGCGCTCACCTCGAACAACGGGCATCTCCTCTGGAGCGGCATCGTCGACAAGTCGAAGGCGAAGGCGGTCGCCGGGCACCTGCTCGGGCCGCGCCTCTTCTCCGGCTGGGGCGTGCGCACGCTGGCGGAGGGAGAGGGGCGCTACAACCCGATCGGCTACCACGTAGGAACCGTCTGGCCCTTCGACAACTCGTTCATCGCCTGGGGCCTGCGGCGCTACGGGTTCAAGGACGAAGCGGCGATGATCGCGGCCGGCATCCTGGACGCGGCGGAGTTCTTCGAGGGGCGCCTGCCCGAAGCGTTCGGCGGCTACGAGCGCTCCCAGACGATGTATCCCGTGCAGTACCCGACGGCGTGCAGCCCGCAGGCCTGGTCGACCGGCGCGCCGCTCCTGCTCCTCCGCACGATGCTCGGGCTCGAGCCGCAGGGCGACAACCTCGTCGTCGACGCGGCGCTCCCGAACACGATCGGCCATCTCGAGCTGCTCGACATTCCCGGGCGGTGGGGGCGGATCGACGCCTTCGGACGCGGGCGGGTCGACGTCCAAGCGCGGCACCGATGAGCTCGGCCGTCGCCGTGGAGCGTCCGCTCGCCTCCGCACGGCGGCTGATCCTGCCACTCGCGCTCGCGCAGTTCATCTGCAGCTTCGCGGGCTCGAACATGAACGTGATGATCGCCGACATCACCGACGACCTCGACACGACGGTCAAGGGCGTCCAGACCGCGATCACGCTGTTCCTGCTGATCATGGCCATCCTGATGATCCCCTGCAGCAAGCTGACCGACCGCTGGGGCCGGAAGCGCTGCTTCATCTGGGGCCTGACGCTCTACGGGATCGGCGCCCTCGTCAGCGCGGTCGCTCCGAATCTCGGCGTCCTGATCCTCGGCAACTCGGTGCTCGAAGGAATCGGGACGGCGCTCTTGATCCCACCGGTCTACATCCTCGCGACGCTGTGGTTCAGCGACATGACGCGGCGTGCCTGGGCCTTCGGGGTGATCAGCGGGCTGGGCGGGATCGGCGCCGCCGCAGGGCCGCTGATCGGTGGCGTGATCACCACGGGCATCAGCTGGCGGGCGGCGTTCGTCTTCCAGGCCCTGGTGGTCGGGACGATCGTCCTCCTCAGCCGCCGCCTCGTCGATCCGCTCCCGGCCGATCCAACCCGGCCCTTCGATGGGATCGGTGCGGTGCTGTCGGGCGTCGGCATGTTCTGCATCGTGTTCGGGATCCTCCAGGCCGGCAGCAACAACACCCTCCTGACGATCTTCCTCGTGATCGGGGCCGCCTTCCTGCTCGCGTTCTTCCTCCACATCCGCAGGCTCGAGCGGGCGGGGAAGGAGCCGCTGCTCTCGACCGGCCTGTTCCGGAACCGCACCTGCAACCTCGCGCTCGTCACCCAGAACATCCAGTGGCTGATGCTGATGGGAACCTCGTTCGTCGTCTCGGTTTACCTGCAGGAGGTTCGCGGCTACAGCGCGATCGGGACCGGAGTCGTCTTCACGGCGGCGACGCTCGGCATCCTCTTCTCGTCCCTGGCCGCCGAGCGTCTCGCCAAGCGGTACGCGCAACGAACGCTGATCGTCGCGGGCTTCGTCGTCACCCTTGCCGGAATTCTGCTGCTGCTCGGCCTCGTCCGGGCGACCGACAACGTGCTCGCGTTCCTGCCAGGGCTGGCACTGGTCGGGCTCGGGCTCGGGGCGATGCTCACTCCCTCGGTCAACGTCGTGCAGTCAAGCTTCCCCGAAGCCCTGCAAGGCGAAATCTCGGGCCTGTCGCGCTCCGTCTCCAACCTCGGCTCGTCGTTCGGTACCGCGATCGCCGGGACGATCCTGGTCTCGGAGCTCGCCACCGGGAACCGCGGCTATGCGTGGGCGATGGTCGCGCTCGTTGTCTTCGGCGTGATCGGCCTCGGAGCCGCGCTCCGGCTCCCCGCCAAGGTCGAGCGGGCCTAGCCGGCTTCGGTCAGGCCTGCGGGATGCGCTGCTCGAGCGCGCTCGTGACCGCTTCGCGCACCGGCTCGAGCTCGATCCGGTCGAGCACGTCCTGGAAGAAGCCGCGCACGATCAGGCGCTCGGCCTCGTTGCGCGGGAGCCCACGGGCCATCAGGTAGAAGAGCTGCTCGCGGTCGACGCGCCCGACGGTCGCGCCGTGGGTGCAACGGACGTCGTTGGCCAGGATCTCGAGGCCGGGGATCGGGACCGCATGCGTCGTCGGCGAGAGCATCAGATTGCGGCACTCCTGGTACGCGTTGGTCTTCTGCGCGTCGCGCTCGACGCGGATCATCCCGCGCCAGACCGCGGTGGCGTGGTCGCGCAGGGCGCCCTTGAAGGCGAAGTCCGACTCCGTGTCGGGCGCGATGTGCTCCTGGAAGGTGTCGAAGTCGAGGTGCTGCTCGCCGTCGCCGAAGTAGGCGCCTGTCACGCGCGAGGTCGCGCCGGGCCCGGCGAGGTCGTTCTGGATCCGCACCTTGCCGCGCTTGGAGCCGAAGCCGCCGCTGACCCAGTCGAGCTCTGCGTCGCGCTCGACGCGCGCGTGGTTCGACGCGAAGTGCCAGGTCTCGCGCGAGAGGTTCTGCAGCGAGACGTACTCGAGCTTCGCCGCCTGCTCGACGTACAGCTCGGCCACGGAGTTGAAGTAGCCGTTCAGGTCGGGCGAGGCCGACGAGTGCTCCTCGACGAGCGAGAAGCGCGAGCCTTCTTCGGCAATCACGAGCAGGCGCCAGAAGAGCGAGCCGCCCTCGATCGCGTTCACGACGCGGATGAACAGCGGCCGGTCGAGCTCGAGCCCGCCGGGCACGTGCACGAGCAGGCCGTGCTGCCACGCGGCCGCGTTGTGGGCCGCGAACTTGTCGTCCTGCCAGCCGACCAGCTCTCCCAGTCGCTCGTGCGACTCGTCCAGCGGCTCGAAGCGAATCTCGGACGGCGCGCGCGCGATCTCGATGCCGGTCTCGGTGACGATCGCCTCGGCAGCCACGTCCAGGTCGAGCATCGACGGAACGGCCGCGCCCGGGGACTGTCCCTGGCCCGGTCCGAACGAGTCGGGGTCGAACCCGGACAGGTCGGTGAAGCGCCAGTGCTCCTCTGTCGTGTCCGGCACCGGCAGCGCGTTGTAGCGCTCGAGCGCCTCGGACCTGCTCACAGGTCGTTCCTCCGGTGCAGGATGACCGCGTTGCCGTCGGGGTCGAGGAAGACCGCCATCTTGCAGACGCCCGTGTCCCCGGAGCCGACGCATTCCGCGCCCTCCGCCTCGAGCGCCGCCTTCGCCCCGTCGACGTCGGCGACCCGCAGCGCAAAGCCGGCGATGTCCGGCTTGAACTCGATCCCTTCGGCCTCGGGCTGCCAGAACGTGAGCGTCACCTGGCCGGCGGTCAGCTCCTCGGCGTTGTTCGGGTCGACGGGCAGGCCGAGGACGTCGCGGTACCAGGAGCGAGTCTGCTCGGCGTCCCTGGTCGCGATGTTGACGAAGTCGACGCGCTCAACGCCGAGCTCAGCCAACCGACCCTTCCATCTGCAGCTGGATCAGCCGGTTCATCTCGACCGCGTACTCGAGCGGGAGCTCCTTGGTGATCGGCTCGACGAAGCCGGAGACGATCATCGCGGAGGCCTCCGTCTCCGAGAGGCCGCGGGACATCAGGTAGAAGAGCTGCTCCTCGCCGATCTTCGAGACCGTGGCCTCGTGCCCGATGTCGACGTTGTCCTCGTCGATCTTGATGTACGGGTAGGTGTCCGAGCGCGAGTCCTCGTCGAGGATCAGCGCGTCGCAGACGACCTTCGACTTCGCGCCGGTCGCGCCCTTGGCCACCTCGAGCAACCCGCGGTAGCCGGCGCGCCCGCCGTCCTTGGAGATCGACTTCGAGGTGATCACCGAGGTCGTGTTCGGCGCGACGTGGACGGCCTTGCCGCCCGCGTCCTGGTGCTGCCCCTTGCCGCCGAAGGCGATCGAGAGCACCTCGCCGTGCGCGCCCTCGCCGAGCAGCCAGATCGCCGGGTACTTCATCGTCAGCTTCGAGCCGAGATTCCCGTCGACCCACTCCATGGTCGCGTTCTCGTACGCGACGGCGCGCTTCGTGACGAGGTTGTAGACGTTGTTCGACCAGTTCTGGATCGTCGTGTAGCGGCAGCGCGCGTTCGGCTTGACGATGATCTCGACGACCGCCGAGTGCAGCGAGTCGGACGAGTAGATCGGCGCCGTGCAGCCCTCGACGTAGTGCACGTAGGCGCCCTCGTCGACGATGATCAGCGTCCGCTCGAACTGGCCCATGTTCTCGGCGTTGATGCGGAAGTAGGCCTGCAGCGGCATCTCGATCTTCACGCCCGGCGGCACGTAGATGAACGAGCCGCCCGACCAGACGGCCGAGTTGAGCGCCGCGAACTTGTTGTCGTTCTGCGGGATGATCGTCCCGAAGTACTGCTTGACGAGTTCCTCGTGCTCGCGCAAGCCGGAGTCCATGTCCTTGAAGATCACGCCCTGGCTCTCGAGGTCTTCCTGAAGCTTGTGGTAGACGACCTCGGACTCGTACTGGGCGCCGACGCCGGCGAGGTAGTTCTTCTCAGCCTCGGGGATGCCGAGCTTGTCCCAGGTGTCCTTGATCTCGGGCGGCAGGTCCTCCCAGGAGTTGGCCTGCTTTTCGGTCGGGCGGATGTAGTAGAAGATGTTGTCGAAGTCGATCTCGGAGAGGTCGCCGCCCCACTTGGGCAGCGGGCGCGCCATGAAGTACTCGAGCGACTTGAGTCGGTACTTGCGCATCCAGTCCGGCTCGTTCTTGTGCTCGGAGATCGCGGCGACGAGCTCGGCGGAGAGACCACGGCCGGACTTGAAGAAGTAGTCCTCGATCTCGTGGAAGCCGTACTTGTAGTCGCTGCGAATGCCGGCGACGACTTCGGTTTCAGGCGTTGCTGCCATTGTTCCTTCCGTTTGCGCCGAAGCCTTCGTAGCCCTCGGCTTCGAGCTTGTGCGCGAGCTCCGGCCCGCCTTCCTCCACGATACGCCCGTCCACGAAGACGTGCACGAAATCGGGCTGGACGTAGTTGAGGATGCGCTGGTAGTGCGTGATCACGAGCGCGCCGGTCTCCTCGCCGACCAGCTCGCGCACGCCCTGCGCAACCGTCTTCAGCGCGTCGATGTCGAGCCCGGAGTCGGTCTCGTCGAGCACGGCCATGCGCGGCTTCAGCATCGCCATCTGCAGGATCTCGACGCGCTTCTTCTCGCCGCCCGAGAAGCCGTCGTTCAGGTAGCGCTGCGCGAGCTCGCGCGGCACCTTCAGCTTCTCCATCGCGGCGAGCATGTCCACTCGGAAGTCCTTGATCTTGACCGGGTCGTCCTCGCCGCCGTTGCGCGCCTTGCGCACCGCATTGATCGCCGAGCGCAGGAAGCTCGTGACCGTGACGCCGGGAATCGCGTGCGGGTACTGGAACGCGAGGAAGAGGCCGCGCTGTGCGCGCTCGTCCGCCTCGAGCTCCGTCACGTCCTCGCCGTCGAAGATGATCTGGCCCTCGGTGATCTTGTACGCCGGATGGCCCATCAGCGCGTACGCCAGCGTCGACTTGCCCGAGCCGTTCGGGCCCATGACCGCGTGGATCTGGTTCGTGTCGACGGAAAGGTCGACGCCCTTGACGATCTCGGTGCCGTTTTCGAGGGCGACGTGGAGGTTCTTGAGTTCTAGAAGCGCCATGTGATGGTCATGCTAGCGAGCAAGATCAGCCCTTCGTGAGCGGGAAACGAAGCATTGTCCAGAGCATCGAGCCGCGCGCGTGATCCTCGAAGCGTTCATGCGCGCTCGCGTCTCCACACAGGGTATCGAAGAGCTTGCGCACGGCGTGGGTGTTGACCTCGGGTGGAAAGCGCTACGCTTGGACCGTGATTCCGGAGATTGGCATCACCGGGCTGATCGTGATCTTGATCGTCGCGCTGCTCGTGTTCGGGCCGAAGCGCCTGCCGGAGATCGGGCGCTCGCTCGGCAAGGGCATGCGCGAGTTCAAGGACTCGATCACCGGCTCGCACGACGAGAAGGCCGAGCTGCCGGCTCGCTCCGCGGACGAGCCACCGCCTCCGTCGTCGTAACGCGATGAGCGTGCTCCCGCGGCGCCTCCAACATGGCGAGGAGGCCACGCTTGTCGAACACCTCGGCGAGCTGCGAACGCGGCTGATCATCTCGCTGCTCGCCCTGGCCGCCGGCTTCGGCGTCGCCTACGGCTTTCACGGGCGGATCCTGCACTGGCTGAACCGGCCGCTGCCCCCCAACCTCGACAAGCCGGTCACCTTCAGCCCGATCGAGCCGTTCGCGACCTCGATCATGGTCAGCCTCTGGGCCGGGCTGCTGCTGGCGCTCCCGATCGTCCTCTGGCAGCTGTGGGCGTTTCTCGCGCCGGCCATCGAGGAGCGCCGGCAGCGTTCGATGCTCATTCCGGTTGCCTTCGCGACCGTGCTCGGGCTCGGCGGCGTGCTGTTCGGCTACTTCGTGATCCTGACGCCGGCGATCCACTTCCTGACCAACTACGACTCGTCCTACTACAACATCCAGATTCGCGCGCGCGACTACTACCGCTTCGTCAGCTTCGTGCTGCTCGGCGTGGCGATCGCCTTCGAGGTGCCGGTGTTCGTGCTCGCGCTGGTGCGCCTGCGGATCCTGAGCGCCGCGCAGCTTCGTCACACGTGGCGGCTCGGCGTCTTCGTGATGACGGTGATCGGCGTGATCCTCCCGGGCGTCGACCCGATCTCGACGCTGCTCTCGGTGATCCCGCTCGTCGTGCTCTACGTGCTCGCGATCGGCCTCGCCACCTTCCTCGAGCCGCGCTGGCGCAACTAGTCCCAAGGCGGTCGTACTGACTTCAATTGGATCGACCGGTCAGTTCAGACGGGCGCACGACCAAAGCTCGCACACCCTGACCACGGCACCGCATGCGGCGCCTCAGCCCAAGATCGAGCTGCACGTCCACCTCGAAGGGACGGTGCGGCCGGCGACCCTGCTCGAGATCGCGCGGCGCAATGACTACCCGCTCCCGGCGGAGACCGAGGAAGGGCTCGCCGAGCTGTACGACTTCCGCGACTTCGCGCATTTCATCGAGGTCTGGATCCTGACCACGAACGCGCTGCAGACGGCCGACGACTTCCGCCAGGTGGTCGTCGACTACGCGGCCGAAGCCGCCTCGCACGGCGCGGTCTACCTCGAAGGGATCTTCTCGCCGAGCGAGCGCGTGCGGCGCGGGGTCGCCTGGGACGAGATCTTCAGCGGCTACTGCGACGGGGCGCAGGAGGCGCGCGAGCTGCACGGCGTCGAGGTGCGGCTGACGCCCGACATCGTCCGCGGCTTCCCGCTCGAGGAAGCGGAACAGGTCGTCCGCCGCTCGGCGGCGTACCGCGAGCGCGGTGTCCTCGGCGTCGGCCTCGGCGGGCTCGAGGCCGAGTTCCCGCCCGAGCCGTACGAGCCCGCTTTTGCACTCGCGCGCGAGCTGGGGCTCGCGTCCGTCCCGCACGCCGGCGAGGTCGCAGGGCCGCCGTCGGTGCGCGGCGCGCTGGAGGAGCTTGGCGCCGACCGCCTGCGGCACGGGATCCGCGCGGCCGAGGACCCCGGCCTGCTGCGGGAGATCGCCGACCGCCGGATCGTGCTCGACGTCTGCCCGATCTCGAACCTGCGCACACGGGTGGTCGGCTCGCTGGCGGAGCACCCGCTGCCCGAGCTGCTGGCGGCCGGCGCGCGCTGCTCGATCTCGACCGACGACCCCGCGATGTTCGGCACCGACCTCAGTCGCGACTACGAGGCGGCCGCGGAGCTCGGGCTCGATCCGCGCGACGCCTACTTGGCCGGGCTCGAGGGAGCGCTCTGCGACCAGGCGACGAAGGCCCGACTGCGCGAGGTCGGCGACTCCCACAACTGGCAGGTACCCTAGGCGTCCGCATGGCCCGAGGAGCCGCATCCACGCAGCGCAAGGAGCGCCCCAAGCCCGATCCGAAGCGCTCGAAGAACGCGCCGGCCTGGGAGGAGCAGCTCTTCTTCTCGCGCCTGCGCCGCCACGCGAAGATCGTCTACGTCCTGCTGGCGCTCGTCTTCGTCTTCAGCTTCGTCCTGCTCGGCGTCGGCTCCGGCTCGAACGGGATCAGCGACGCGCTGCAGAGCTTCTTCGGCCGCAACACGGGGAGCTCGATCAGCTCGCAGATCAACGACAAGCAGCAGGCGGTCGACCAGTCGCCGAAGAACGTCAGCCTCTACCTCGACCTGGCGGGCCTCTACCAGAGCGACAACCAGGAGGCGAAGGCGCTCGCGACGCTGCGCAAGGCGCGGCAGGTCGCCCCGAAGAATCTCGACGTGATCAACCGGATCGCGAGCATCTACGGCGCCCAGGCCGGACGGGCGGGCGACAACTACCGCAACGTGTTCGCGGTGTACAGCCAGAACGTCACCACTCCGCCCGGGCTCAACACGAGCTCGCCGATCGGGCAGGCGCTGACCTCCGACCCGTACAGCACCGCCCAGCGGACGCAGCTCAACGACGCCTACACGAAGGTGACGACCGCCTACAAGAAGGTCGCGGACGTCTACAAGCAGGCGGCCACGGTCGCGAAGGGCACCTCCGAGGAGCCGAACGCGCTGCTGCAATGGGCCTCGTCATCCCAGAGCGCGAACGACCTCGCCACCGCGATCACCGCGTACCGGCAGTTCCTCAAGGTCGCGCCGGACAACGCGAATGCCGCCGCGGTCAGGCAGACGCTCGCGCAGCTCGAAGCGTCGGTCGCGCAGCCGCAGGGTTAGACTGCCGCGCCCGATGAACTTCGACATCAACACCGAGCAGCTCTCCGACGACGCGTACGTGATCTCGCTCTCCGGCGAGGTCGACCTGTACACGGCGCCCGAGTTCAAGCAGCAGCTGCTGGACGTGATCGGCAAGGGCGCGAAGCAGGTCATCGTCGACTTCTCCAACACGACCTTCATCGACTCGACGACGCTCGGCGTGCTCGTCGGCGGGGTCAAGCGGTTGCGCACCAACGACGGGCAGCTCTCGCTGGTCTGCAGCGACCGCAACATCACGAAGATCTTCGAGATCACCGGCCTCGACCGCGTCTTCACGATTCACGGCACGCGTGACGAGGCTGTGGCGGCGCTGAACTCGTCGGAGCCCACCCCGAGCTAGTGCGGCGCGGCGGCGCGCTCCTCGCTCTCGCCACCGCCTTGCTCGCGGCCGGCTGCGGCACCGGCGGCATCTCCAAGTCCGGCGACGCCGACAAGGGCAAGCAGCTCTTCCTGGCCAAATGCTCCGGCTGCCACACGCTGGCCGACGCCGGCTCGCACGGCAACCAGGGACCGAACCTCGACGACGCTTTCGCCTACTCACGCCGGCAGGGCTTCAAGCAGGTGACGATCGAGCAGGTCGTCCGCGACCAGATCGAGCTCTCGGTTCCGCCGATGCCCCAGAACCTCGTCACAGGCGCTAACGCAGACGCGGTCGCGGCCTACGTCGCGATGGTGGCCGGGAAGCCGGTCGCCGGCAAGCAGGCCACGAGCGGCAAGGACATCTTCACCGCCAACTGCGGCAGCTGCCACACGCTCAAGGACGCCGGCACGAACGGAACCGTCGGGCCGAACCTCGACCAGCTGAAGCCGAGCCTCGCGATCGTGCAGAAGCAGGTGACCAACGGCGGCGGCGCGATGCCGGCCTTCAAGAACACGCTGACCGCGGCGCAGATCATGGCCGTGGCCAAGTACGTCTCGTCGGTCGCGGGCGGCTAGCCGGAATCGCCGAGATCCACCACGACGTGGTGGATCGGGACCGCATACCGCTCGCGTGCGTTCGTGACGACGCCTCGCTCGAGCCAGTTCGAGCGGCCCTCAGGATGCGTCGAGATCACGATCTCGTCGGCGCCGAACGTCCGTAGCGCGTCCTCGATCGCCTGCAGCGGGTCGCCGTCGCCGACCTCTCCGCTCGCCTGGACGCCGTTGCGTTCCAGCTCCGCCAGGCTGCGGTCGAGCCGCTCGCGCGCCTGCGCACGCGCGGGGTCCTCGTCCGACGCGAGATGGCGCAGCCGCGTGTTCAGCGCCGGGCTGACGACCAGCACGCGGGTGTTTCCCTGCGACGCGAGCTGCTTGACCCGCTGGAGCAGCGGCTCGCCTCCCACGGTCTCGTTCGCCACCACCAGGATGCGCCGCTCGCCCTCCGGCCCGCGCCGGGCCGGGCTCTCCTGCACGGGCGGTGGGGCCGGCTCGCGCGACCGCCACCACCACCAGACGACCGCGACGCTGAGCACGATGAAGACCACCAGCCCGGCCCAGGCGTTGATCACCCCGGCGATCGCGATCAGGCCGAAGTAGACGATCGTTCCGAGTAAGAACCGGAACGCCTCGCCCTCGCTCCTGAGCGGATTTGTCATTGCTAGAGGATGTAGACGGTCGTGTAGACCACGATCCACATCACGTCGACGAAGTGCCAGTAGATCCCGGGGATCTCGACGCCGAGGTGGTCCTCCTCCGTGTAGTGGCCGCGGAAGGAGCGGATCGTGGCCGCGGCCAGCAGCGTCAGGCCAACGAAGACGTGCGCGCCGTGCAGCCCGGTCAGGCCGAAGAAGACCGAGCCGAAGGCGTTCGTGTATGGAGCGAAACCGATCCGCGAATACTCGAGCACCTGGGTGAGCAGGAAGGTCAGCCCGAGCAGGAAGGTCAGCACGAGCCCGGCCTTGAGGCCAGAGCGGTTGCCGCGCTTGATCGACTGCAGCGCCCAGTGCATGGTGAAGCTCGAGGTGACGAGGATGATCGTATTCATCCCCGCGACGAAGACCGGCAGCTGGTAGGGCGGAGTCGGCCACGGCGTCCCGGCCGAGACGCGGACGAAGAAGTAGATCGTGAAGAACGAGCCGAAGAGCATGATCTCCGACGCGATGAAGAGGAACATCCCGAGCGTGCGCGCGTCCACGCGCGAGCTCTGATTCGCAACCGGTGGGTGAGCGGCGTGGTCGACGGTCGCCATCAGGCGATCGCCTCCTCGCGCTCGACCTCGACGTGCTCGACCGGCAAGCCGGTCTGCTTGCGCAGGCGGTTGATCAGGTCGCCGCGCAGCCAGCGCGAAGTCTTCTCGCCCGGGAAGGTCGAGACGATGATCTCGTCGACCCGCTCGTCCTGGACCGCCTGAACGGCGGCGGTGAACGGATCCGGATGCGCGACCTGGGCGTGGGCGTCGATGCCCTCGCCGCGCAGGATCGTCAGCACGCGGCGTAGGCGTCGCTCGGCCTCGGGGTGCTCGCGCGCGTCGTCGGTCTGCGGCGAGACGATCAGGAACGAGACCGGGCCCTTCGCGGCGCGTTCGCGGATCTTCTGCAGCAGCGGCTCGCCGAGGACCGTCTCGTTCGCCACGACGAGCACGTTCGACTCGCCGTCCTGCTCGCGCTCGAGGTCGACGACCACGTGCTCGACAGGCAGGTCGCCGGCGGCGGACTTGATCCGCTCGACGACGTTCTTGCGCAGCCAGCCGGAGCGCTGCTGCGGGTGGGTCGAGACGATGATCTCGTCGGGCGGCGGCTCGAGCGTGGCGAGCGCGTCGCGGGTGGCGGCGACCGGGTCGGTCTCGACCACGTAGCCGGCGGCCGGGATCCCCGCTGAGCGCAGCGCCTCGAGCGTCCGCTCCAGGCGCCGGCCGGCCGCGGCGCGACGCGTGTCCTCGTAGACGACGTAGCCCTCGCGCGGCTGGTTGACCGGCGTGATCACGGTCACGCGCACCGGGCCGTCCTTGCGCCGCCGCTCGATCGACTCGATCAGGCTGCGCCCGGCGACCGTCTCGTTGGCGATCACGAGCAGGTGCCGCTCCGCGGTGCTCACACCGGCACCTCCTTCTCCTCCGGCACGCGGTCGCCGTTGAAGACGCCGTGCCGCGCGCCCGGAACGCCGTACTCGTACGGGTTGCCGACCACCTGCGGGATCTCGTCGAAGTTGAACACCGGCGGCGGCGAGCTCACCTGCCACTCGAGCGTCAGCGAGCGCCACGGGTTGGCGGCGGCCTTCGGGCCGAAGCGCCAGCTCGTGACCATGTTGTAGACGAAGACCACCGTCGAGGCGCCCAGGCCGAAGGACGCGATCGAGATGAACAGGTTCAGGTCGGCGAAGCGCGGCGCGTAGTCGGCGACCCGGCGCGGCATGCCCTGGATCCCGAGGTAGTGCATGGGGAAGAAGGTCAGGTTGAAGCCGATGAAGGTCAGCCAGAAGTGGAGCTTCCCGAGCGTCTCGTTGTACATTCGGCCCGTCATCTTCGGGAACCAGAAGTAGATGCCGGCGAAGATCGTGAACAGCGAGCCGCCGAAGAGCACGTAGTGGATGTGCGCGACCACGAAGTAGGTGTCCGAGGTATGGATGTCGATCGGCACGGCGGCGAGGTAAATCCCGGAGAGCCCGCCGATCACGAACATCGAGACGAAGCCGAGGGCGAACAGCATCGGCGTCTCGAAGTGAATCCGCCCGTCCCACAGGGTCGCGAGCCAGGAGAAGACCTTGATCCCGGTCGGGACGGCGATCACCATCGAGGTGACCATCATCGGCACGCGCAGCCAGGGCGCCATGCCGGCCACGAACATGTGGTGCGCCCAGACCGAGAACCCGAGCACGAGGATCGCCATCAGCGAGAGCGCCATCAGGCGGTAACCGAAGATCGGCTTCCGCGCCATCACGGAGATCACCTCCGAGGCGATGCCGAAGCCGGGCAGCATCATGATGTAGACGGCCGGGTGTGAGTAGAACCAGAAGATGTGCTGGTACCCGAGCGGATAGCCGCCCGCAGTCCAGTCGAAGAAGTGGGTGTGCATCACCCGGTCGAACATGACGAAGAACTGCGAGCCCGCGATGAACGGCGTCGCGATCACGACCAGCAGTGACGTCGTGAAGTTCGCCCAGACGAGCAGCGGCATCCGCCAGAAGGTCATCCCCGGCGCTCGCATGGTGATGATCGTGACCAGGAAGTTGAGCGCGGTCATGATCGAGCTCGCGCCGGCCCACTGCACCGCCATCGAGAAGAAGGTGTTGCCGAGCGGCTGGTGCACCGAGAGCGTCGCGTAGTTCGTCCAGCCGGCCGCGAACGGGCCGACGGGGACGAGGAAGCTCGAGACCATCATCACGCCGGCGATCGGGAGCAGCCAGAACGAGAGGGCGTTCAGGCGCGGGAACGCCATGTCCGGCGCGCCCAGCATCAGCGGGATCACGTAGTTGCCGATCCCCGCGAAGGCCGGGATCACGAACAGGAAGATCATCAGCGCCGCGTGCACGGAGAAGAGCCCGTTGAACGTCTGCGTGTCGACGAACTCCATCCCCGGCCGCGCGAGCTCGGCGCGCATGAACATAGCGAGCAGGCCGGCGATGACGAAGAAGACGATCGTCGTGACCAGGTACTGGATCCCGATCACCTTGTGGTCGGTGTTGATCCGGAAGTAGTCCTTCCAGCTCCGCGCTCCGTGGCCGGAGTGGTCTTCGGCCTGCGTCGGCTTGCCGCTGGCGTAGCGCACCCAGTAGTCGAAGCCGCCGATCCCGGCGAGGAACCCCAGCGGCACCGTCGTCAGCTCGACCGTGGCGATCACCGAGCCGTTCCAGATCGGGTACCAGCCCTCGAGCCAGCGCACGAGCACCACGATCGCGGCGCCGATCCCGAAGAAGAGCGGGACCATCCAGGCGGCGCGCAGCCAGCCCGGCGCAAGCAGCCGGTGGAAGCCGCGCGGCGGCGGCGCGGGCGGCGCGTGCTCGGCCTGCGCCTGGTCGGGACGGAAGCCGAGGACGGCGTCGCTCACTTCGACCCCTCCAGGTACTTGACGAGTGCGTCCAGCTGGGCGGGCGGGAGGCTCGCAAAGGTGCCCGGCATCACACCCTTCTGGTAGCCGGGCGCGACGTAGGCGTCTGGGTTCACGATCGACTCCCGGATGAACTTGTCCAGCGGCTGGCCTGCTTGCCGCGCGAAGGCGGCGAGCTTATCGAGGTCCGGCCCGACCGTTCCATTGGCGCCGGCCGGCTTGAAGGTGTGGCAGCCGTTGCAGCCGTTCGAGACGAACAGCGCCTTGCCCGACGAGGCGGCTGCACCGCCGGCTCCGGTCGCGCCGCGTTGCTGGCTCTTCGTCCAGGCGGCGAACTTGTCGCCCGTCAGCACCATCGACTCCGAGCGCATCAGCGCGTGGCCGAGCCCGCACAGCTCCGTGCAGATCACCGGAAAGGTGCCGAGGCGCTTTGGGGTGATCACGAGCTTCGTCAAGAGGCCGGGGACGGCGTCCTGCTTCTGGCCGAACTGCGGCACCCAGAAGGAATGGATCACGTCGAGCGACTGCAGCTGCAACTGGACGGTCTTGTGGATCGGCAAGCGCAAGGTCGAGGAGGTCGCGTTGCCGAAGTCGGGGTACTTGAAGAGCCAGGTGAACTGCTGGGCGATGACGCAGACCACGAGCGGCTGCAGTGGATCGCCGCCCCTCGACTTGCACAGCCCGTTGACGGTCGACTTCTGGGCCGAGCTGGCAGCAGACGCCGAAGACGTGCTCGGCAGCTGCTCGTTCTTGGCCAGCACGACCGCGCTGACGATCGAGATCGCGGTCACGAGCGCGGCCGGGACCGCCGTCCAGGCGATCTCGAGGCCGGTGTTGCCGTGCGTCGGCGGGCCGTCCTCGTCGTCGTCGGGGCTGGCGCGGAAGTTGATCACCGCGTAGACGATCACCGCGGCGACGAGCGCGAAGATCGCGATGCAGATCGCGGTCACGAACCAGAAGACGAAGTCGATCCGGTCGGCCTGCTCGCTCGCCGGATCCGGCAGCCACGGGACCAGCAAGGCCACCGCCGCGGCGCCCGCGCCGAACAGGATTCCCAGGACGACCAGCTGGACGATCGATCCCCTGCGCACCGGGGCCGAGACTACTCGACGCGGCGGCGCGCCGTGAGGGAAGCGACCGGCGCTTGCGAGGCCTTAGAAACTCCTGCAACTAGCAGGGTTCAGCGAGGGCCGATCTGGGTAGGGAATGCGTCACAACCCCGTTAAGGAGGAACCAATGGGACTCGGTGTGAGCATTCTCTTGATCGCGCTCGGCGCAATCCTCGCCTTCGCGGTGAATACGACCGTCTCAGGCGTGGACATCCAGACGGTCGGCTGGATCTTGCTGGTCGTCGGGATCCTCGGCGCGGTGCTGTCGATGATCTTCTGGTCGAGCTGGGCCGGCCCCGGTTACTGGGCAGGCAGGCGTCGTGGCACGTACGTCGAGGAAGCACCTCCGCCCGGCTACTAGACCTACCGGAACCCGATTCACCCGAGGCGGCCGCAAGGCCGCTTCGGTGCGTTTGGAACCGGACCGGGCTGGTCAGAGGCAAGGCATGACTGCGTCGGGATCAGTAGCGCGGGGGGGCGATGCCGACCGGCTCAACGAGTTCGTCTCGATCGCCTCGCACGAGCTGCGGGCGCCGATCGCCGTCGTCCATGGAATCGCGGCCACGCTGGACGCGCGCGTTGACGAGTTGCCGGGCGAGCAGCTCCATGCGCTGCTCGGGCATCTCGTCGTCCAGACCGACCGCCTGCGCGACCTGGCCGACCAGCTGCTCGACCTCTCGCGGATCGAGTCGGGCGCCGCAGCCGGCCCACCGGAGCCGTTCGACCCGGGAGCGCGACTCGAGGAGCTCGTGCCGAGGATCGCGGGCGACCGCGCGGGCGACGTGCACCTGCTGATCGAGCCCGGCCGGACGGTCGTCACCGACCCGGTGGCGTTCGAGCGCGTCGCTGCGAACCTGATCCTGAACGCGCTGCGCTACGGCGCGCCGCCCGTCGAAGTGCGCCTCGAGTGCGATCCGTGCCTGCTGATCGTCGAGGATCGCGGGCCGGGCGTCGCGCCGGCATTCGTTCCGCACCTGTTCGAGCGCTTCAGCCGCAGCGACGAGAGTCGCCGCTCGGACGCGACCGGTTCCGGTCTCGGCCTCTCGATCGCCTCGGCCTACGCCAAGGCGCTCGGCGGCGAGCTGGCCTACGAGCCGGCCGAGCCGTGTGGCGCGCGCTTCACGCTGTCGCTGCCGGCAGCTCGAAGCTGAAGCTCGAGCCGCCGCCCTCCCGCGATTCGACCGAGATCGTGCCGTTCATCCGGCGCACGAGCTCGCGGGAGATGTACAGACCGAGCCCGGTCCCGCCTACGCCACGGGTCAGGTTCGGGTCGACGCGGTAGAACTTGTCGAAGATCCGCCGCTGCTCGCTCAGGGGAACCCCGAGGCCGTAGTCGACGACGTCGAACCGGACCGCGTGGTCGCGGCGCTCGATCCGGAGCTCGACCACGCCGCCGTCGGGCGAGTACTTGATCGCGTTGTCGACGAAGTTCGTCAGCACCTGCCGAACCTTGTCGGGGTCGCCGAGGACCGGCGGCAGATCGTCCTCGCACGTAAAGGAGAGCTCGATTCCGGCCGGCAGGTGGACCTCCGCCGCCTCCACGACCGTGCGCGCGAGCTCGCGCGCGTCGTGCGTGCCGACATCCAGCTGGACGCGGTCGGCGTCGAGCCTGCTTGCCCAGAGGATGTCGTTCACGGTCCGGGCGAGCCGGTCCGACTCGGTCGAGATCACGGAGAGCAGGTTTCCGCGCAGCGTCTCGTCGAGCTGCAGCTCTTCGCGCTGCAGCGTCAGCGCCGCGCCGTAGATCGCGGCCAGGGGCGTGCGCAGCTCGTGCGAGACGGTCGAGACGAAATCGCTGCGCAGCTCCTCGAGCACCCGGTCGGCGGTCAGGTCGCGGAACGCGTAGACGGTCCCCTCGTTGAACTCGACCGCGGCGATCGAGAGCCAGACCTCGCGTCCCGGCAGCTCGAGCGGAAGCGTCTCGGCGCTGGAGCCGGTCGCCGGCGTGGTCGCAACCGGCACGCTCCCGGCGATCGCAGCCCAGCCGGGAATCGCCTCGGTCGCGAGCCGGCCAACCACCCCGTCGGCGTCCAGCCCCGTGACCGACTCGGCAGCGCGGTTCCAGAGGCGTACGACCCCCTCGCGGTCGAGCATGAAGACGCCGTCGCCGATGTGCTCGAGCACGCGCGCCGCGTCGGCCCGCCGCTCAGCCTCGCTGTAGAGCAAGGCGTTGTCGACCGCGACGGCGGCCCGCCGCGCGAGCTCCTCGGCGGTGACGAGGTCAGCCGGCCCGTAGTGCCGCTCGGGCTGTTCCGAGAGCATCGTGATCGTGCCCAACACGCGGCCACGGGCGATCAGCGGCGCGCACAGCAACGCGGTCATCCCGATCGCCCGCAGCTCCTCGAGATACTCGGGATCGCCCCCGCTCGCCCGTTGCAGGTGCTCGTCGGTCACCTGGGAGATGAGCTCGGCGCGGCCGGTCGCGATCACGAACCCGGGACCGTGGGCTGCATCGGGGGTGATCGGAAAGCGCTTCAAGAACTCGTAGGCGGCGGCCAGCGCCTCGGGGTCCGCATGCGCGACCGCCACGCGCTCGAGCAGGTCGCCGCGGAGCATGTCGACGATGCACCAGTCGCCGAGGTACGGAACCGCCAGGTCGCTCAGGCGCTCGAGCGCAGCCGCGTAGTCGAGAGTCGAGCCGAGCAGCTCGCTGGCCTCGGCGAGGAACTCGAGCCGCCGCCCGGCCGCTCGGGCGCTCTCGTACAGGCTCGACTGCTCGATCGCCAGCGCGATCCGGTCACCAAGCAGCTGGAGTGTCCGCTCGTCGTCGTTCGTGAAGACGCGCGGCGTGACCGAGCCGACGTGCATCACGCCGAGCAGCCTGCCTTCGACGAGCAGCGGCACGCCGAGCAGCGACTTCAGCCCGCGCTTGATCAGCAGCGGGTTGACGACCTCGGCTGTCTCGACGTCCGGGATGAAGACCGGCGAGCGCGTGGCGGCGACGCGGCCGGCGAAGCCCGCGCCGACCGGAATCCGCACGCCCGCCTCGACCTCCTCCTCGAGCCCACGTGCCCACGACGCGACGAGCTCGTCGCCGGTCTCGTCGAGCAGCAGGCAGACCGCCGTGTCGGCGTGCATCACCGTGCGCACCCCGTCCAGCAGCTCCTGCAGCAGCAGGTCGAGGTCGAGGTGGGTGAGCGCCGCCTCTGAGATCACCTCGAGGTCGCGCAGCCGGGCGACCGCCTCCTCCGCCTTCGCCCGGGCCTCGCGCTCGCGCGAGAAGAGGATCGCGTTGTCGACCGCGAGCGCCGCGCGGCTGGCGAGCTCGGTGGCGAGCACGATCTCGGGCTCGGTGTAGCGCCGGCCCGACTCCGACCAGGCGAGCGTCAGCGCGCCGATCGTGCGGGCGCGGGCCACCAACGGCACCGCGAGCGCCGAGCGCGGATCGAGCCGCCTGATCAGCTCGAGGTGACGCTCGTCACGCGTAGTGGCGTGAAGCTCTGCCGAGCCGAACTCCTCGAAGAGCACCGGCTCGCCGGACCGGATCGTCCGCGCGGCCGGCTGCGGCGAGTCGATCGTCGGCGGGTAGAGCGCCCGCATCTCGCGCAGCAAGTCCTCCTTGCGCGGATCGGCCGCCGCCACGGCCACCTGCTTGATCGTGACGCCGTCCTCCTCGAGCACATCGACGATGCACCAGTCGGCGAGCACGGGGACGGCGAGCCTGGCGACCTGGCCTAGCGTCTGATGCCAGTCGAGCGACGCGGCGAGCGCCTGGCCCGCCTCGGCGAGGAAGCGCACGCCTTCGTCAGCGGGACTGTGGTCGCGCGTGATCACGTGTTCCTCCGGGCGGAGTGGGCGAGATGGGCCGTGAAGGGATCGAACCTTCGACCTTGGGATTAAGAGTCCCCTGCTCTACCAGCTGAGCTAACGGCCCGAGGCGGCGCATAGTGTAGCCGCGCAATGAAGGTCTTCTCGGTGGTCGGAAACCGGCCGCAGTTCGTGAAAGCTGCTCCCACGTCGGTCGCCTTGCGCGAGCGTGGGATCGACGAGATCGTTCTGCACACCGGACAGCACTACGACCGCGAGCTGTCGCAGGTCTTCTTCGAGGAACTCGGTCTCGACGAGCCGCGCTACTCGCTCGAACTGCGCACCGCCGACGCGGCCGAGATGCAGGCGGCGATCGCCGGGCCGCTGGGTGAGGAAGCGCCGGACTGGGTGCTCGTCTACGGCGACACCAACTCGACGCTGGCCGGCGCACTGGCGGCGGTTGCGGCCGGGGTCCCCCTCGCGCACGTCGAGGCCGGGCTCCGCAGCGGCGACCTCGCGATGCCCGAGGAGCGCAACCGGGTCGAGGTCGACCGCCTCGCGGCGCTGCTCTTCGCGCCGGACGCGCGCTCGCGCGACCAACTCGTTGCCGAGGGCGTGCCCGGGCGAACCGAGGTCGTCGGCGACGTGATGGCCGACGCGACACGGCTGTTCGAGCCGATCGCCCGCCGGCGGGTCGATCCAGTCGTGGACGCGCCCTACGACGTTCTCACCATCCACCGCGAGGCGAACACCGAGCCCGAGCGGCTGGCGCGGCTGATCGAGACCATCAACGCAACGGGGCGCACCTTCGTCTTCCCGGTCCACCCGCGCACGCGCAAGGTGCTGGCCGAGCACGGGATCGAGCCCGCGCCACAGCTGCACCCGATCGCTCCGGTCGGCTACCTCGAGATGCTCGCGCTCATCGCGGGCGCGAGAGCCGTCGTGACCGACTCGGGCGGCCTGCAGAAGGAGGCCTACTGGCTCGGCGTGCCCTGCGTCACGCTGCGGCCGTCGACCGAGTGGGTCGACACGGTGCTCGCCGGCGCGAACACGCTGGTCGACCCGGACGACCCGAGCCGGCTGGGCGAGGTGCTCGAGCAAGCCTCGTTCCCCGAAGACGCTCCCGAGCTCTACGGCGACGGTCATGCAGCAACGGCCATCGCCAGAGCGCTCTATACCCTTACGCGCGGCCGAAACGACTGATGCAAATCATCCAACAAAGTGCGTTGAACGACTTCATCGGCAAAGCCGCTGAAGCCTCCATGGTCGGCGCCGCCGAGCCGGCGCCTAGGCTTCTGCCGGCATGAGCACCGTCGCCATCGTCGGAGCCGGGTACGTCGGCGTGCCACTCGCGCACGTTTTCGCCGGCGCGGGCCACAACGTCCTGCTGGTCGACGTCCAGCCTGAGCGGGTCAAGCAGCTGAACCGCGGCGAGAGCTACATCGAGGACGTGCCCTCGGAGGTGCTGAAGGCTCACGTCGACGCGGGCCTCGTCACCGCGACCACCGACTACGACGAGCTGGCAAGTGCCGATGCAATCCTCGTGGCGCTGCCGACGCCGCTCTCCGACCAGCGTGAGCCCGACCTGACGATCCTGCTCGACGCCACGAACGAGATCGCTCCGCGGCTGCAGCACGGCCAGCTGGTCGTGCTCGAGTCGACCACCTATCCCGGCACCACGCGCGAGCGGATCGCGCCGCTGCTCGAAGCGAGCGGGTTGAAAGCCGGCGAAGGGTTCCACCTGGCCTTCTCGCCCGAGCGCGTCGACCCCGGCCGCGAGGACTGGACGACGAAGACGACCCCGAAGGTCGTCGGCGGTCTGACCGAGGAGTGCACGCGCCGCGCCGTGGAGCTCTACGCGAGCGCCGTCGACAACGTGGTCGAGGTGTCCTCGCCCGAGGCCGCCGAATTGACGAAGCTGCTCGAGAACATCTTTCGCTCGGTCAACATCGCGCTCGTGAACGAGCTCGCGCAGCTGTGCGAACGCATGGGGCTCGACATCTGGGAGATCATCGACGCGGCCTCGACCAAGCCGTTCGGGTTCATGCGCTTCGAGCCCGGGCCCGGCCTCGGCGGCCACTGCCTGCCGGTCGACCCCTTCTACCTCTCGTGGAAGGCGCGCCAGTTCGACTTCTACACCGAGTTCATCGAGCTCGCGGGCAAGGTCAACCAGAACATGCCGTACTTCTGCCGCTCGCTGATCTCGCAGGCCATGAACCACGGCGCGCAGCGCTCGCTGAGCGGCTCGAAGGTGCTCGTGCTGGGCGTGGCGTACAAGGCCGACGTCTCCGACACGCGGGAGTCGCCTGCCCTCAAGCTGATCGAGCTGCTGCGCAAGGGCGGCGCCGACGTCGCTTACCACGACCCGCATGTGCCCGAGCTGCCGAAGTACGGGCTCAGCTCACAGCCGCTCGTGCCGGGTGACTACGACTGTGTCACGGTCGTCACGGCTCACTCCTCGATCGACTACGAGCAACTAGTCGAAGACTCGAAGCTCGTCGTCGACTTCCGCAACGCGACCGGGAGGAATGGACGCGTGGACGGGAAGGTGTGGAAGCTGTGACGAGAATCGGGCAGGCCGGTCTCGGCGCCTGGGGTAAGAACCTCGCCCGGAACTTCGACGAGATTGCCGATCTCGCGTGGCTCTGCGACGCCGACGAGGCCAGGCGGCAGGAGTTCGCCGCGCGCTATCCGAAGGCGCGGGCCACCGGAGACTTCGAAGAGCTCCTCGCCGACCCGGACCTCGAGGCGGTCGTGGTGGCGACCCCGGTGCCGACCCACTACGAGCTCGCGAAGCTCGCGCTCGAGGCCGGGAAGCACGTCTTCGTCGAGAAGCCACCCGCGATGCGCGCCCAGGAGATGGAGGAGCTCTGCGACCTGGCCGAACAGCGAGAGCTGGTCTTGATGCCCGGCCACCTGCTCCTGTACCACCCCGCGGTGACAACGCTCAAGCACCTCATCCAGTCCGGCGACCTCGGCGACGTACTCTGTGTCTACTCGAACCGCCAGAACCTCGGAGTGATCCGCCAGCACGAGAACGCTCTCCTCTCGCTCGGGGTCCACGACCTCTCGGTGATCCTCTACCTGCTGGAGGAGGAGCCCTCCCGAGTCTGGGCGCACGGAAACGCGTTCCTGACCAAAGGAGTCGAGGACATCGTCTTCTGCTACCTCCAGTTCCCGTCCGGGCGGATCGCCCACATGCATCTCTCCTGGCTCGACCCGCACAAGATGCGCAAGGTCACGGTCGTGGGCAGGGAGAAGATGGTCGTCTTCGACGACATGGAGCTGGAGCGCAAGGTGACCATCTACGAGAAGGGCCCCTGGCAACCGTCCGCGACCTGGGGCGAGTGGCAGACGCGCTCGGGCGACATCTTCAGCCCGAAGATTCCAAACGACGAGCCTTTGCGACTCGAGTGCGCCCACTTCCTCGACCTCGTTGCCGGCGAAGGGGATCCCCGCCGCGCCGCCCGCGATGGGCTCGTCGTGGTGAACGCGCTCGAGCAGCTGCAGTCCTCGCTCGTTGCCGCCCCGGCATGAGCGAGATCGCCGAGACCGCGATCGTCTTCCCGGGGACGGTGATCGGGGAGGGCTGCAAGATCCTCGACTACGCCGTCGTCGGCAAACAGCCGACCCTCTCGCCGCGCTCGACGGCCAAGCGCGAGGAGCTGCCGCCGCTCGAGCTGGGCGCAGGGACGATCGTCTCGACCGGCGCGGTGGTCTTCGCCGGCACGACGGTCGGCGAGCGCGTGATCGTCGGCGACCAGGCCTGCGTGCGCGAGCGCTGCACGATCGGGGACGACGTGGTGATCGGCCGCGGCTCGCTGGTCGAGAACGACACCTCGGTCGGCGCGCTGACGAAGATCCAGGCCCACGCCTACATCACGGCCTACTCGCTGCTCGAGGACAACGTCTTCATCGCGCCCTGCGTGATCACCACGAACGACAACTTCATGGGCCGCACCGAAAAGCGGCATGCGCTGATGAAGGGGCCGACGATCAGGCGCGGCGCGCGCGTGGGCGGCGGCGCCGTCCTGTTGCCCGGGATCGAGATTGGCGAGGAGGCGTTCATCGGCGCCGGCGCGGTCGTGATCCGCGACGTGCCGTCGCGGGCGCTGATGGTCGGCAACCCCGCGCGGCAGCTGCGCGAGGTCCCGGACGAGGAGCTCCTAGAACGCTAAGTAGATGCGGTAGGGCCCGAAGCCCGGCCGCGCGAGCTTGACCTGCAGGTAGTACCAGGCGCTGCGCGGCGCCTTGAAGCGGATCCGCTCGGGCACCCCCGGGGCGTGGATCGAGCGTCGCGCCCGCAGGTCGGAGCGCGCGTCGGCGAGCGCGGCGAGCCCCGGCTTCCAGAGCACGAGCGACGGGTCGATCTTCTTCGGGTCGGCGTGAACGACCACGGAGAGCCGCTGGCCCCGCGCGAGGTGGATCCGGTAGACGTCGTTCGGATCGTCCCACCAGTCGAGCGTCGCGGTCGCCGACATGCTGTGGTAGACGGTCGCAGCCTCGCTGCCGGCGTCGTCGTTCGGCTCGAACCGGTCGGGTGTAGGCGGCGCTCCCTGGAGCGCGTCGAGTGCCGCGCCGACGTCGAGCCGGCCGAAGCCGCTGAGCGAGTCCGGCCCCGGGCTGCAGTCGGCGCAACCGTTGGCGGGGGTCGCGTCGTCGGCGCTCAGCTTGAGGATCGTGCTCACCTGGTCGGGGCGCAGCGCGGCTTCCTCGCCCAACAAGAGCGCCGCCGCCGCCGCAACCTGCGGCGACGAGAACGAGGTGCCGTCCGCGTGGCGGTAGTCCTTCGTGCCGCAGCTCGAGTAGCCCTGCTCGACGCAGCTCGAGAACGCCGACGTGAGCGGCCGTGGGAAGAGCGAGAAGATGTCCATCCCGGGCGCGGCCAGGTCGACGAAGCGGTCGTCGCGGTTCGAGAAGCTCGGCACGCCGCCCAGTCGTCCGTAGGCCCCGACCCCGAGCACGTGCGGGTAGGCGGCCGGGTAGCTCGCCCAGGGCCAGGGCTTCTCGGGCGCGTCGTTGCCGTTGCCGGCGGCCGCGACGACGAGCGCCCCGTGGCGGACGGCGTACTCGATCGCCAGCTGCTCGACCCGCGAGAAGCCGTCGACACTCGCGTCGTTCGGGTCGCGCGTGCTGCCGAGGCTGAGGTTGATCACCCGCGCGCCCTGCCCGACGGCCCAGCGGATCGCGCGTGCCTCGGCGCGCGGGGGGATCGTGCCATCGTCGCGAACGACCTTCGCCACCACCAGGCGTGCCGGCGGTGCGAGACCGGCGATCCCGGTCGTGTTGTCCGCGATCGCGGCGATCTCGCCCGCGACGAAGGTGCCGTGGCCGAGGGTGTCGGCAACGGTGCCGCCGACGAAGCTGCGGTGAGCGACCACGCGGTTCTTCAGCTCGGGGTGGCCCAGGTCGACGCCGGAGTCGATCACCGCCACGCGGACGATGAAGAGCTGCTTCGCGGCGTCGAACGTCTCGAGCGCGTGGTCGCGGCCGAGGTACCACTGCCGCGCCAGATACTGGTCGTTCGGCGGCGAGCTGGCCGCGGCGGCGGCCGTTCCCACGACGGCCAGCGCGAGCACGACGACGGTCAGCAGGCGCCTCATGCCGGCACCACCGTCAGCACCGGCGAGAGACCGGCCGCGAAGCCCTTGCCGGCGACCACGCGAGCGCGGTAGCTACCCGGAGTCAGGTCGACGGACGCCTCGAACGCGCCGTCGGCGGTGACGTTCGCCGTCGAGACTGTCGTCCACGCGCCGCCGTTGCCCTGTCGCTGCACCTGCACGGCCGCGCCGGGCAGTAACGGCTTGACGAGCCCGGTGACCGCCGTCCGATCACTCGAGGCGGTCAGCCGCACCGAGGGCGCCACCGACAGGCGCACGACGGCGCTCCGCGCGATCCCCGAGGAGATCCGGTAGTCGGTCGTCACCTTCGGCGAGAGCGTCGCCGTCACCGTGCCGCCGCGCGACTTCAACACGGCCAGCGTCTTCCACTCCCCGCCGTAAGGCCGCGACTCGAGCGTCACGCGCGGGATCCCGCGTGCGAGGCCGGTGAGGTGAGTCTGGGCGCCGTACTCGACCGTCCGGTCCGCCGGCTGCGTGAGGCTGAGCGTCCCGATCGTGAACCACGTCGAGCGAAGGCCGAGCGCGGCGCGAGCGCTCGAGCCGCTGACGGTGCGGTCTCCCTTCGAGCCGATCAAGGTAAGCGAGCGCACGCGGCCGTCGGCAGCGGCGCTGGCGCGGACGTCGAGCAGTGTCCCGCGCGAGCCCAGTCGGTTGCCGAGCTGCTGCCCGCTGATCTTGAGCGGGCCCCAGTCGTGGTAGGGCGAAAGCGTGTCGTAAGGATCCGGCACCGAGACGAGGTACGGCGTCGCCTTCGAGCCGCCCCAGACGTCCTGAACGTTCGCCGTCCGGCCCCCGGAGCTCGAGAAGAAGAAGGTCTGGGCCAGCTCGCCCTTGTAGAGAACGACCTCGCCGGAGGTGTCGTTGACCGCCGCGCGCGCCGAGTCCGACTCGGCGGGCATGCCGCCGTAGACCTGGCTGCGCGTGTCCGGATAGACGTCGAAGTCGCCGCCGCCCTGCATGTGCGTGAGCGCGTAGGTGCGGGCCACGATCGCCTGCGACTTCAGCGCCTCGGTGGGCCACGTGTCCGGCATCTCGCTCGGCACCACACCCCAGAGGTAGGGCTCGAGCCCGACCGTGTTCACCACGCGCACCGCCTTCCCGCCGGTCACGCGCAGCGTGCCGCGGTAGCCGCGATCGCCGAGTGCCAGCGGCGCCGAGCCGGGCGAGAAGACGAGCGGCCCGGGGAGCGCCTTCGCGGAGGCGGCGAGCTTGAGCTTCAGGCCTGGCCCGAGCTCCTGCTTTCCGGCCGCCAGCTTGTGCGTCTTCCCGGCAGCGTCGCGCACCGAGAACGGCGAGCGCGAGGAGACGACAACCCGCTTGGAGCCCGGCACCAGCAGCACGCGCACGCGCTTGACCGGCGCCTGGCCGAGGTCGGTCCCGGGGTAGTAGTGCGCGACGATGTCGTCGGCGAGCCAGCCGTGCAGCGCGTAGCCGTAGGCGCCGTACTGGGCTAGGCCGACGCCGTGGCCCCAGCCATGGCCCGAGACGAAGAAGGTCGCCCCGGACGGCGGCGCCGCGTGCGTCGCCGACGGTCCCGAGAGACCGAGGGCGGCGAGAAGGGCTGCTGCGAGTGTGCTGACCATCGCCTGGTAGGCCGGCCGAGGGCGCGGAAGATCCAGGCCGGACGCCACGGCCGGACACCCTGAGAGTAGCGCACGTTGCAGCGCTTTTCGGCTCGTTTGACCCGGATTGGCCCGTTTTCGGCCCGACACAAACGGGAAACGGGTTGCGAATGGCCGTGGAGACCCAGTTGCTGCCGCCCCGCTACCACTCGCCCACCCGCCTGGGACGTGGAGCGATGGGCGACATCTACCTCGCCACCGACGAGCTGCTCGGGCGCGAGGTGGCGGTCAAGGTGCTCGCCGAGCGCTATGCCGTGGACGAAGACATTCGCGAGCGCTTCAAGCGCGAAGCGCTCGCCGCGGCCCGCCTCTCCGGCGAGCCGGGCGCGATCACGATCTTCGACGTCGGCGACTGGGAAGGGCGGCCGTTCATCGTGATGGAGCACCTCGCCGGGGGCTCGCTCGAGGACCGGTTGCGCCGCGACGGAGCCCAGCCGCCTGCCCGTGCGCTCGCCTGGCTCGAGCAGGCAGCGGCGGCCCTCGACGCCGCGCACCGGCACGGGATCGTCCACCGCGACGTCAAGCCGGCGAACCTGCTGCTCGACGACCGGGACGAGCTGCGCGTGGCCGACTTCGGGATCGCGAGCGCGGCGGGGATGGCCTCGATGACCCTGACCGGCACCGTGCTCGGCACGGCGGGCTACCTCTCGCCCGAGCAGGCGATGGGCCGGCGCGCGGCCTCGGCGAGCGACGTCTACGCGCTCGCGATCGTGGCCTACGAGCTGCTCAGCGGCCATCGCCCGTTCGAGAACGACTCTCCGACCGCGGAGGCGGCCGCGCACGTGAACACGCCCGTGCCCTCGATCGCGGAGCGCTGCAAGAACCTGCCGCCGGAGCTCGACCGAGTCTTCCAGCACGCGCTCGCCAAGGACCCGCGGCAGCGCTACGGCTCTGCGCAGGAGTTCGTCGCCGAGCTGCGCGCCGCGCTTTCGCACTCGGCCGGCACGACGCAGGAGTTCGTCACGACGAGGCCGCGCCGTAGCTCGGCGCGCGTGATCGTGCCGCTCCTGTTGCTGCTGCTCGCCGCCGGCATCGGGGCCGCCGTCGCGGCGATCGTCACCTCCGGTGGCAGCTCGAATGGGACCGTCGTGACCCGAACGGTCGCCGGGCCCGGCGGGACGACCACGGTCCGCCAGACGGTCACGCACGAGACGACAGCCGCCGCCCCGGCGCCGCCGCCTCCTCCGCCACCGCCGCCGGCCGCCGTCACAGGGGGCGGGCACACGCTCAACGACCAGGGCTACGCGCGCATCCAGGCAGGCGACTACGGCGGCGCGGTGCCGCCGCTGCAGTCGGCCGTGCAGAAGCTGCGTGGCCTCGGCCCGAGCGATCCGTACGAGGCGTTTGCCAACTACAACCTCGGCTACGCCCTCTACCGGCTCGGCCGTTGCAGCGAAGCGGTCCCGTACCTGCAGCGCGCCGACCAGCTCGAGCCACAACGACACGAACCGAGGCAAATCCTGAAGCGCGCCGAGCGCTGCTGACTAGACTGCCGCCGCGATGAGGATCCTCGTCACCGGCGCGGCCGGGTTCATCGGCTCGAACTTCGTCCGCCACTGGCTCGAGCGCCACCCGGACGACCATCTCGTCGCCTACGACCTGCTCACCTACGCAGGCAACCGCGAGAGCCTCCCCGACGACGTGCGCTTCGTGCAGGGCGACATCGCCGACGAGGAGCTCGCCGAGCAGACGCTGCGCGATGAAGGGATCGAGGTCGTGGTCAACTTCGCCGCCGAGTCGCACAACTCGCTCGCGGTGGTCGACCCGGGCCGCTTCTTCCGCACGAACGTGATCGGCACGCAGACCATGCTCGAGGCCGCGCGCCGCACCGGCGCCCAGCGCTTCCACCACGTCTCCACCTGCGAGGTCTACGGTGACCTCCCGCTCGACTCGGACGAGGTCTTCACCGAGGAGACGCCGTACCGGCCGCGCACGCCGTACAACGCCTCGAAGGCCGGCGCCGACCACGCGGTGCGCGCCTACTTCGAGACCTACGAGCTGCCGGTCACGATCACGAACTGCTCGAACAACTACGGGCCCTTTCAGTTCCCCGAGAAGGTGATCCCCCTGTTCGCGACCAACGCGCTCGACGACAAGCCGCTGCCTTTGTACGCCTCGACGGCGAACCAGCGCGAGTGGCTGCACGTGCTCGACCACTGCAGCGCGATCGAGCTCGTCCTTCAGCGCGGCCGGGCGGGCGAGACCTACAACGTCGGCTCAGGGGTCGAGAAGTCGATCGCGGAGATCGCCGACGCGGTGCTCGAGCACACCGGCAAGCCGGAGTCGCTGAAGACGATCGTCCCGGACCGTCCCGGCCACGACCGGCGCTATCTGCTCGACTCTTCGAAGCTCCGCGAGGAGCTCGGCTGGCGCGACGAGATCGCCTGGGAGGACGGCATCGCCCAGACGGTCGCCTGGTACGCGGACAACCGCGAGTGGTGGGAGCCTCTCCGCGACCGCGCGCCGGTCGACGAAGCCGCCTGGCAGCGCTAGAGACGCGCGCAGAACTGCCCGCCGACGAACGCCTTGTCGCCCGACAGCGCGATCTTCGCGACGCCGACCTCGCGTGCGATGTTCGGGAACCACTTCAGGTTGTCACCGGTGTGGACATCGACGGCCAGCAGGTTGTGCAGGCCGATGTCGTTCCTGAAGTTGCCGCCGACATATGCCCTCCACCCGCGGGCGGCGATCGCCACGCCGATGATCGAGCTGTGATGCCGGAGCTTGCCCGTCTCCGCGTCGAAGACCCCGCCGATATCGCCTCCGCCGATCAGCGCGTTCCCGTGGACGACTGCGAGGGCGAGCGTGCCGATTGTCCCCGCAGACGGCGCGAATTTCGTGAGCCTGCCATCGCGCAGGCGCACTGCGGCGACGCCGCCGCCGCGCGCCGCGCCGCCCACGCCGCTGAAACTGCCGGCGAAGTAGAGGCTCCCCGGGCCGAGCGCAAGCGTCTGCACCGACCGCGAGGTCGTTGGCGTGTAGGGCTTCAGTACGGGCGCGTGCCACGGAAGCACCCGGCCGCTGGAGGCGCTCAGCGCCGCGAGCTGCCCGCGCGTGACACTGCCGAAACGCTTGAACGCGCCGCCGACGAAGACGGTGCTCGGGGTCGCGACGACCGCGAAGATCCTTCTCATCGAGCCGCCTCCGATAGTGCCGGAAGCCCAGAGCACGTTCCCGCTGCGCTCTTCGACTGCGTAGACGCGCTGCCCGTCGCTCACGAAGAGGCGGCCGCCCGCGCGAGCGAGCGTCCACAGCGCGAGGTGGCGACGGAGCGGTGGGTGCCAGGAGGTATCGAGCTGACCGTCCCCTCGCAGGCGTGCGAGTCCGAAGCCGGAGATGTACCAGCCACCGTTGCCGTCGGCGACCGCGTCCTCACCCGGCAGGACTGGCACGCGTGTGGCACTCGCACGCACGAGTCCACCGTCACGGGCGTGGTAGCGGTGGAGCGTGACGCCGCTGCGCAGTGAGACGATCGCGCCGTCGAAGCAGGGCGAGGCAGCCCGCGGAGCCGATGAGGCGCCGGCTGCGACGGTGGCCAAAACGAGCACGACCAGCACGCGGAACATCCGCCGAGCGTACGCCACCCCTGTCAAGACGGGTAACGACTAGAGGCGGGCCAGGCAGTCGCGCAAGCCTTCGCGCCAGTGCGGCAGCTGAGGCGCGCCTTCGCGCTCACTCCGAAGGACGGAGTAGGCAGGCCGGGGCGCGGGCCGGCCGAGCTCCTCGGTCGTGATCTCGCGCACGCGGCACTCGACGCCAGCCTCCTCGAAGATCGCCCGGGCGAACTCGGCCCACGTGCACTCGCCCTCGGCGGCCACGTGCCACACGCCGTGCGGAAGCCTGAGCAACTCGCGCGTCGCCTCGGCCAGGTGGCCGACGTAGGTCGGCGAGCCGAGCTGGTCGGCGACCACGCTCACCTCGTCGCGCTCAGCGCCGAGCCGCAGCATCGTCTTGACGAAGTTCGTGCCCGTCCAGCCGAACAGCCACGCGCTGCGCACGATCCAGCCCTCGCGGACCTCGCGCTCGCCCGCGAGCTTCGTGCGGCCGTACACCGAGAGCGGACCGGGCTCGTCGGACTCCACGTACGGCTCGCGCTTCAAGCCGTCGAAGACGTAGTCGGTCGAGAAGTAGACGACCGGCACGTTCTGCGCCACGACGTTGCGCGTGCCGTCCACGTTGACGCGCTCCGCCCCGGCTGGGTCGGACTCGGCGCCGTCGACGTCCGTCCACGCGGCGGCGTGCAGGACGAGATCCGTCTCGACGGCGAACGGCATCGTCACGTCCAGCTCGGCTCGCGTGCGCGCGTCTGCCTCTGGAAAGGCCTCGCGTAACGCCACGCCGAGTTGGCCGCCCGCGCCGGTGATCAGGAGTCGCGTGCCGAGAGGATCGGCGATCTCGTGCTCCAGAGGTCGGCGACGCGCGGGTCGTTCCACGGCACGCCGTGCTCGTCGGGGTCGGCCGCGTCGTACTCCTCGGTGACGTGGTAGAGGAACAGGCAGTCGGTCAGCGCCTCGTAGCCGTGCGCGTGGTGGCCGGGAATGAAGACGGCAGCCGGGTTCTCGTCGCCGATGTCGGCCGTGAATGTCTCCCCGCTCTCGCGGTCGAGCACGACCACTCGCACCATCCCGGAGACGCAGGCGAACAGGTCGCTCTGCCCGCGCTCGTGGTAGTGCAGCCCGCGGATCACGCCCTGGCGGGAAAACGAGAGGTTCGACTGCTTCACCGGCTGCGGCAGCCTCGAGGCGCGCATCAGCTCCACGAACCAGCCGCGCTCGTCCTCGAAGCGCTGGAGCGGGAACAGCTGGACGCCTTCGATCACTTGTTCACGCCCGTCTGCTCGATCAGGCGGCCAACCTCGGCCAGGTCCTGCCAGTGCTTGCCGCCGTCGTGCCACCAGCCCTCGACTCGCTGGACCTGCAGCTGGCCGCGCCGGGCGAACTCGCGGTTGACGTCGGTGATCTCGAGCTCGCCGCGGCTCGAAGGCTCCAGCGACTCGACGATCTCGAACACCTCCGGCGGGTAGCAGTAGAGCCCGACGACCGCGTCGGTCGAGGGCGGGCTGTCGTAACGGGTGTCCACGACGCCGGCCTTCTCGACGATGTCGCTGACCGAGCCGTCGCCGTCGTAGGCGACCACGCCGAAGTTCTCCGGGTCGGGCACGTCCTTGACGAACACGACGGCGCCGCCGTCCCACGCGCCGACCGCCTCCCGCTGGGCGTGCTCGAAGATGTTGTCGCCGAGGCAGACCACCAGCCGGTCGCCGGCGGCGAAGTCGCGCGCCATGCCGACCACCTGGGCGATCCCGCCGGGCTCGGTCTGGACCTTGTAGGACAGGTCGAGGTCGAACAGCCGCTCGCCGCCGCCGCGCTCCTCGACCTTGCCGTCGCCGAGCAAGTCGATGAACTGGCCGGCGTGCTGCTGGCCGGTGACGAGCAACACCTCGCGCACACCGAGTCGCTGCAGCAGCTGCAGCGGGTAGTAGACCATCGGCCAGCTGCCGACCGGCAGCAGGTGCTTGTTGGTCACGCGCGTGAGTTCGGCGAGCCGCGTCGCGGAGCCGCCTGCGCAGATCAGTCCCTTCACGGCGAGGATCGTATTCGGCCGACACTAAGCTAGTGTTTGCTAACTTTTGCCGCAGCCAGGAATCGGGCAGCACTACCCTTCCACCATGAAGAATCGCACCGACATCGACCGACTGCACAGCGAGATCCAGGAGCTCGTCGACGAGTTCTGGCACTTGCCGCGCTTTGCCGGCGGGCGCCGCGGCTTCCGTCCGCAGGCCGACTGCATCCGCTGCGAGGACCCGGCCGAGCTGCGCGTGATCGTCGAGCTGCCCGGCGTCGATCCCGCCACGATCAAGGTGATCGCGGCCGACCGCGTGCTCGTGGTCGCCGGTGAGCGCCGCCGCCCCCAGGTGAGCGGCCGCTACCGCCAGCTGGAGATCGAGTACGGGCCCTTCCAGCGCCGCATCCCGCTCGACGAGCCTGTCGACGCGAGCGCCGCGAGCGCCCGCTACGACCAGGGGATGCTGACCGTGACCCTCCCGATCGCCGCTCGGGCGCCCCAGATTGAGCGCGTCGCAATCGTGATTCGAGGCCGCGCATGAGTGAATTGAATTTCGAAGAGCCGTTCGAGACCGCAGACGTCGAGATCCCCTCGACGCTGCCGGTGCTGCCGCTGAAGGAGACCGTTGTCTTCCCGCAGTCGGTCTCGCCACTCGCGATCGGCCAGGAGCGCTCCGTCCAGCTCGTCGACGACGTGCTGGAGGGCGAGCGCATGCTGGCTCTCGTCACCGTCAAGAACCCCGACGTCGAGCAGCCCGGCTGGGACGACCTGTACGAAACCGGCACGGCCGCGGTCGTGCACAAGATGATCCGCGTTCCCGACGGGACGCTCCGGATCCTCGTCCAGGGCGTGGGCCGCATCCGCCTTGAGCGTCGCGTCCAGGACGACCCGTACCTGGTCGGCGAGTTCACCGAGGTCCCGGACGAGGTCGAGGAAACACCGGAGCTCGAGGCGGTCACCCGCAGCGTCCAGAACGAGTTCGGCCGGCTGATCTCGCTCGTGCCCTACCTCCCGTCCGAGCTCGAGCTCGCGGCGGCGAACGTGGACGACCCGGACGCGCTCTCGCATCTCGTGGCGTCGACGCTGCGACTGAAGACCGAGGAGAAGCAGGCGCTGCTTGAGCAGCAGGGCGTCTACGAGCGGCTGCGCGACGTGCTCCGCATCCTCAAGCGCGAGCTCGAGGTCGTCGAGCTCGGCACCAAGATCTCCTCGCAGGTCCAGTCGGAGCTCGAGAAGGGCCAGCGCGAGTACTTCCTGCGCCAGCAGCTGAAGGCGATTCAGGACGAGCTCGGCGAGGGCGACGAGCAGCAGGCCGAGCTGGCCGAGCTACGCGAGCAGGTCGAGGCCAAGAACCTGCCCGAGGACACGAAGAAGGCCGTCGAGCGCGAACTCGGGAGGCTCGAAAAGCTCCCGCCCGCCGCCGCCGAGTACGGCGTCATCCGCACCTACGTCGACTGGATCCTGTCGCTGCCGTGGACCGAAACCACCGAGGACAACCTCGACCTCGAGCACGCGCGCGAGATCCTCGACGAGGACCACTACGACCTCGAGAAGGTGAAGGAGCGCATCCTCGAGTACCTCGCCGTCTCGAAGCTGAAGAACGACCTCACCGGCCCGATCCTCTGCTTCGTCGGCCCGCCCGGGGTCGGCAAGACCTCGCTCGGCCAGTCGATCGCCCGCACCGTCGGGCGCAAGTTCCAGCGCCTCTCGGTTGGCGGCGTCCGCGACGAGGCCGAGATCCGGGGCCACCGGCGCACGTACATCGGCGCGATGCCGGGCACGATCATCCGCGCGCTGCGCGACGCCGAGACCAAGAACCCGGTGCTGCTGATCGACGAGATCGACAAGATGGGCGCGGACTTCCGCGGCGACCCCGCGAGCGCGATGCTCGAGGTGCTCGACCCGGAGCAGAACAAGAGCTTCCGCGACCACTACCTCGACCTGCCCTTCGACCTCTCGAAGGTGCTGTTCATCTGCACCGCCAACCAGCTCGACACGATCCCCGGCCCGCTGCTCGACCGCATGGACGTGATCCAGCTGTCCGGCTACACCGAGGACGAGAAGACCGGGATCGCCCGCAAGTACCTCGTGCCCAAGCAGCTCGAGGCGCACGGCCTGGGCGAGGAGCAGGTGACGATCGGCGACGACACGCTGCACGTCGTGATCCGCGAGTACACGCGCGAGGCCGGCGTGCGCAACCTGGAGCGGCGGATCGCCGACCTGCTGCGCAAGGCCGCGCGCGAGATCGCCGAGGGCAAGACCGAGAAGATCGAGATCGACACCGCCCAGGCGCACGAGTGGCTCGGGCCGCGCCGTTTCCCGGCCGATCCGCG
>DATIOF010000046.1:0-6500 GCA_035473395.1 Gaiellaceae bacterium | reverse complement strand
TCGTCGGCCTCGAACTCCTCGTCCGTGACGCCGAGCTTCTCGCGCAGGAGCGTGATCGGGTCGCGTGTCTCCTGCAGCTTGTGCAGCTCGTCCTTGTCGCGGTAGACCTGCGGATCGCCGATGTAGTGGCCGACCAGGCGCTCGGTCGAGACGTGGAGGAAGACCGGGCCCTTGCCGTCGCGGGCGTGCTTCAGGGCGCGCGAGGCGACCTTTTGCACCTCCTCGACGTCCTGGCCGTCGACCTTCATCGTCTTCATGCCGAACGCCTTCGCGCGCTCGCTGAGGTCGCTGATCGGCGAGTGCTGCGACTCGGGCGTCGACTCGGCCCAGCGGTTGTCCTCGAGCACGAACACGGCCGGGACCTGCCAGAGCTGCGCCAGGTTCAAAGCCTCGTGGAAGGTGCCAATGTTCGTCGCGCCGTCGCCGAAGAACGCCACCGCCACGCGCGCCTCGCCGCGCAGCTTGAACGCGAGCGCGGCGCCGGTGATCGCCGGCAGCCCGCCCCCGACGACGGCGTTCGCGCCCAGGTTGCCGCGCTCGACGTCGTAGAGGTGCATCGACCCGCCGTAGCCGTGCGAGCAGCCCTCGAGCTTCCCGTAGAGCTCGGCCATGACCGCGTTCGGGTGCGTCCCACGCGCGAGCGTGTGCCCGTGCGCGCGGTGGGTCGAGGCGAAGACGTCGCCGTCGTCCATCGCCTGGCAGACGCCGACCGCAACCGCCTCCTGGCCGATCGCCACGTGCAGGAACCCGGGGAGCTCGCCGGCGCGAAAGCGCTCCTCGACCTTCTCCTCGAAGCGCCTGATCAGCAGCATCTCGCGCAGGAACTCGCGCAGCCGCTCCTCGGACAGTCCTCGCTTCGTCTCGACCTTCGCCATTTGCATTGAGTTTATGCTCAGGTTCATGCCACTCGTCGACCAGTGGAAGGTGATCGAGAGCAACCTGCCGGAGGGCTGGACCGGCGCGCAGTTGCGGCTGATCGTGGACGACGAGCCGGAACGCGCGGCCGCGATGCTCGCGCCCGCGGGCGCCGGCCGGCACGAGAACGTCGTCACGTTCAACGTCGGTCGGACGGGAGTCGGGTCCTCGCCGGATCTCCTTACGCGGCTGCTCGCGCGGCTGGACAGCGAGCGGCTCGACGGGACGCTCGATCTCGCCAGTCCGGTCGAGAGCGCGGCGCCGGCTGCCGCGTACTTCCGTGGCGCTTCCCTCGGCAAGCAGTGGGAGCTGGGACAGGCGAATCTGCCTGCGGACTGGAGCGACCTCTACGCCGAGGTCGAGCTCGACTCGAGCGACTACCTCGAGCGCGGCGCACTGCTCCTTGCACCGGTCAATCCCGCGCGGGTCAAGGGGGAGATGGCGTACCGGTTCCGTGTCGCGCGGGTCTTCGGCTACGGCGCCTCGGCCGAGATGACGGAGCGCTGCCTCCTGCGTCTCGACGCCGAGGGGATCAGCGGCCACTTCCACGTCCTGCGCTCGCTCTCAGACTCCAGGCCGGTCTCCACGCAGGGCCCGGTCTGGTACGTCGGCGGCCAGGCGGTCTGATGGCCGACCCCGTCTCCTGGTACCTGATCGAGCAGGGCTGGGAGGTCGTGGGCAGTGACGGCGAGGCGATCGGCAAGGTCGAGGAAACGGTCGGCGACTCGACGCGCGACATCTTTGACGGGCTCACGGTCGGCACCGGCCTGCTCAGCAGACCGCGCTATGTTCCGTCGGAGGTCGTGGGCGAGATCGTCGAGGGCCGCGTCGCGCTGACGATCGACGCCGAGGGCTTCGAGCGGCTCGACCACTACCAAGAACCGCCGGCCACCGAACAGGTCGAGCCCTAGCCGATCGCGGCGGCGAGCTCGCGCGCGACCGCCTTCGCGGCGGCGGGGCCCGCGGTGATCACGAGGCAGGTGTCGTCGCCGGCGAGCGTGCCGACGATCTTCGGGTGCTCGAGCCGGTCGAGCGCACGGGCGATCGCGGGAGCGGAGCCGAGCTCGGACTGGACGACGACGACGTTCTGCGCGGCCGTGGCGCGCATGCCGAACTGCTCGAGCACGGCGTTCAGGGACTCGCGCGGATCGCGCCGGGAGCCGCGGCCCGGCACGACGTAGCGGGGCCGCCCGAGCGCGTCGCTCGTCTTCTCGAGGCGAAGCTCCCGAATGTCGCGCGAGACGGTTGCCTGCGTGACCGAGCAGCCCGCCTTGGCAAGCGCCTCCGCAAGCTCGAGCTGACTCCCGATCCGCTTTCGCGAGACAACGCTCGCGATCAAGCGCTGCCGCTCTGACTTCGTGAGCGGGCGCGTCACCGGTTCCACCGGAGTACAGTAACCCCAGGTTTGGGCGAGTCACCGTCAGGCAACCATCCCGGCATGCTGCGGAAGCTGCTCTGGACCGGGCTCTACGCTGGCCTCGCCGCCGGCGCAACGATGGCCGCGCGCAAAGCGGCCTCGGAGATCTGGCGTGTCGCCACTGGCGAGGCGCCGCCGGTGAAGCGATGAGCAAGGGCGATCTGCTGGTCGAGCGCGGCGCCAACCGCCTGCAGGAGCTTGCCGATCGCGCGGCCGCGCGCGGGGACGGCGTCGGCGAGTGGCTCTCGGAGGAGCTGCGGAACGACGCGAACTTCCTGCGCAAGCTGAAGCCGAGCCTGGTCAAGGCGCGCGCCAAGGGCGACGCGCCAACCAACCAGGAGCCGACGGGGACACCGACGCAGGCGCCCTCTGGCCCGCAGCTCGGCTCGCGGCCCAAGCCCAAGAAGAAGCGCAAGAAGGGCGGCAAGGGCCCCACGCCGCTGGTCATCGTCGGCGCAGCGCTCGTCGCTGGGATCGTGCTTGCCAAGGTCGTCGACTGGAGAGGCCATGCACACCCCAGAGACTGAGCACGAGACGCCGGGCCTCGGCGCGACCGTGAAGAGCGTCTCGGAGCGCGCCAGCTCGCTGGTGCGGCTCGAGCTCGAGCTTGCGGCGCTGGAGCTGAAGCGTAAGGCCGCCTCGCTCGGCGTCGGGCTCGGCCTCGCGCTGACGGCCGCCGTGCTGCTGGTGTTCGGTCTCGGGTTCGGCCTGGCCACGATCGCCGCCGGGCTCGCGACGACGGTCGACTGGTGGCTCGCGCTGCTGATCGTGACCATCGGCATCGTTCTGGTGGCGGGGCTGCTGGCATTCCTGGGCGTACGCTCGATCAAGAAGGGAACGCCGCCGGTGCCGGAGCAGGCGCTCGCGGAAGCCAAGCTCACGACCGAGGCGCTGAAGGCCAATGGCCGCCACTAACGGGCGCACACCCGAGCAGGTTCGCCGCGAGATCGAGGCCGAGCGCGAAGGCCTGGCCGACGCGGTCGACGATCTGCGCTCGGAGATGGACGTCAACGCCAAGCTGCGGGGCAAGCTCCCGCTCGCGGCGGCCGCCGCCCTCGGCGCAGGCTTCGTGGTCTCGGGTGGGATCGGAGCGACGATGCGGCTCTTGGCGCGCCGCGGCCGCGAGGGCAAGACCAAAGCCCGCTTCGGCCCGTTCTCTCTTGTCGACCGCGACTGAAGGCCGCGCCCCTTCGAGCCCGCTCCAGCTCTCGTGGCGCGAGTGGCTCGACGTCTTCAAGCGCACGGGCAAGCAGTTCATGGCCGACGACTGCATGGGGCTCGGCCAGCAGGTCGCCTTCAGCTCGCTGTTCGCGTTCCTGCCGACCGTGATCCTGCTGATCGGCCTGCTCGGGCTGTTCGGCGCGGGCGCATTCGACTCGCTCGAGCACTTCGTCGGCTCGGTCGCCCCGCGCGGCGTGCTCGACATGATCAACCTGGCCAAGCACGACGCCGCCCAGAACAAGGGCGGCTCGGCGATCGCCTTCGTGGGCGGGCTGTTCCTCGCGGTGTGGGCCGCGACCGGCGCGATGAGCGCGCTGATCAAGGCGGTCAACCGCGCCTACGACCGGGTCGAGACGCGGCCCTTCTGGAAGCAACGGCTGATCGCGCTCGTGCTCGTGGTCGGGACCGGCCTGGTGCTGGCCGGCATGTTCATGCTGATCGTCTTCGGCGGCTCGCTCGGCGACGCGATCGTCCGGCGCACGGGCCTCGGCCACAGCTTCCTGCTGTTCTGGAACATCGCCCGCTGGCCGATCGCCTTCGGCGCGGTGCTCCTCTTCAACGCGCTCATCTACTACCTCGCACCGAACCTCTCGCCGCGCAGCTGGCGCTGGCTCACGCCGGGCTCATTCGTCGCCGCGGTCACCTGGCTCGTGCTCTCGGGGCTGTTCGCGCTCTACACCTCGTACTCGAGCTCGTACTCGAAGACCTACGGCTCGATCGCCGGCGCGATCATCCTGCTGCTCTGGCTCAACTACAGCGCCTGGGCGATCCTCTTCGGCGCGGAGCTGAACGCCGAGCTCGACCGCCAGGCCGACATCCACGCAGCCGGCGGCGAGCACGCGGGCCTTACCCGGCCCGGGCGGCGCTAGCCGACCGAGAAGGTTCGCTTGAGCTTCTTGGTCGCGTCCGAGCGGAACGTGTACTTGCCGGCCTTGAACGTCAGCATCCACGTGGCGCCGCCCTTGAACTTGACGCCGGTCTTCTTGTTCACGCCCGGGCCGCTCAGGTGGAAGTTGTCTGCCTTGGTCAGATCGGAGACGACGACCTTGTAGCGGCCCGCGACGAGCGACTTGACCGCAGCCGCGCCGTTCTTCAGCGAGATCGTCTTGCTCGGTCCGACCTTGCCCGACAGTTTCTTCGGGGCCGGAGGCGGGGGCGGCGCGGCCCCGACCCGGAACGAGCCCTTCATGATCGTCGGGTGCGCGTCGCACTTGTACTTGTAGATGCCGTCGACGAACGTCACGTTCCAGGTCACCGTGTGGTTGTCGAAGGCGGAGAACTGGTCGACGCCGCCGGGCCCGGTCAGATGGAAGTTGTGCTCCGAGGCGGGCGACAGGTTCTTGATCGTGAGCGCGTAGTCGCCGGGGGCAAGCTGGCTGACCGACTTGCCGTTCGCGTCTGCGATCTTGATCGAGAACCCCGGGCCGACGGTGACGTTCAGCGCCGTCGCCGTGGCGGCGGAATGCGCGGCGCCGGGCAGCAGCACGGCGGCGAGCACGAGCGGAAGCAACAGCAGCGGACGAAGCGACGGCACGAAGCGACCCTCCTCGATTAGAACCCTGGACACGCTAGCCCATACGGCGCGTGAGTTCGTTTCGGTTTCCCTCAGCTTTACGAGACGCTTACACTCACGGCTGTGCTGCGCCGAAACGAGAAGGTCGAGCTGATCAAGGGCGTGCCGCTGTTCGCCGACTGCTCGCGCGACGAGCTCGAGCAGATCGCCCAGATCGCCGACGAGGTCGATCTCGCGGAGGGCAAGGAGCTGACGCGCCTGGGGGATCCCGGCCGCGAGTTCTTCGTCCTGCTGGAGGGCGAGGCCGAGGTCAGCAAGAACGGCGAGAACATCAACAAGCTCGGCCCGGGTGACTTCTTCGGCGAGATCGCGCTCGTCGAGGACACGCCGCGCACGGCCACGGTGACCGCGACCACACCCGTGCGGGTGCTCGTGATCACCGACCGCTCGTTCAAGCGGCTGCTCGAGAAGCAGCCCGAGATCCACCGCAAGGTGCTTGTCGCGCTCGTCGAGCGGGTCAAGCCTTCGCTAGGCCCGTAGCTCGGCGCCGAAGCGCTCACGGAGAGCGTTCACGATCCGCTCGCGCAGCTTGGCCGCGTCCTCGTCGGTCAAGGTCCGCTCGGCCGACTGGAAGGTCGCTGCGAAGGCGATCGACTTGCGGCCTTCGCCGACCTGCTCGCCGCGGTAGACGTCGAACGGCCGCAGCTCGCGCAGTGCCTCGCCCGCCGCCTCGCGTGCCGCCGCCGCCAGCTCGGCCGCGCTCGTGGCCTCGGGGACGATGAAGGCGAGATCCTGGTGCACGGGCGGGAACGAGACGACGTCGGTGTAGCGCACCTCCTCGCGCGCGACCTCGAGCAGCTTCGCCAGGTCGAGCTCGAACGCGCCCCAGACGCCGTCCAGCACGCCCGGGTGGAGCTCGCCGACGACGCCGGCCGCGGTCGCCGCGGACTTGCCGGGGTGCAGCAGCTCGTGGTCGGCTCGCTCGAAGCTCGGCTCGGCCTTGAGCGCCGCGTAGAGCGTGTCGACGATCCCCTTCGCCCGTGACCAACCGCCGGAGACGATCGCGGCGACGTGCGTCTCCTCGTCCGGCAGGCTCGCGGCCGGCAGGTACACGCGCGCGACCTCGAACAGGGCGACGTGCTCGGCGCCGAGCTCGACGTTGCGCTCGGCCGCCTCGGCCAGGCTGGGCAGGAGGCTGGTGCGCAGCACGGCGAGCTCTGCCGAGATCGGCTCGGGCAGTCTGAGGGCCTGCGGATTCGCGTCGTCAGGCCGCAGCGAGGGCGTGTAGGTCTCGGTCAGGCCAAGGCCCACGAGCAGGTCCTCGATCCCGCGGCGCAGCCTTTGGACCGGCGTGAGCGCGCCGAACATCGCGCGGCGGGCCGGGAGCGTGAACGGGACGTCGTCGAGCCGCGCGCGGGCGACCTCCTCGATCAC
>DATIOF010000045.1:0-4579 GCA_035473395.1 Gaiellaceae bacterium | reverse complement strand
TTCGGAATGTAGTCCGACGTCGAGTTCGACTGCAGCGCCTTGACCTTCACCTTCAGCTTCGAATGGGCGCGAGTCAGCCCTTCCTTCTGCGACTGATTGAACGAACGGTCGTTGAACTTGCCGATGTCGCTGACGAGCGAGGCCAGGAACGTGGCCTTGGCCGCCTGCGGAGATGCCTGGCTCGAGCTACTGCCGACGAGCGCAGCCAACCCGGCCAGCACCGTCACCGCAAGCAGCGCAGCGACGATGGAAATACGACGTGAAACCCTCACTTGCCCTCCCTGATTTAGAAATCTGGAACGTTGTGTAACCAGATTGAAAGACGAGCGATGCTAACCCGAAGTTAGGCCCGCTGCATAGTCCGAATGGCCTGTTCTAGCGGTATCGAGTCCTAGACCGCGTCGCTCAGACGGGGCACGGACGCCTCGTCCACCAGCACCCTACGTGGCTTCGAGCCCTCGTAGCCCGAGATGATCCCGCGGCGCTCCAGCATGTCGATCAGACGGCCGGCCCGCGTGTACCCGACGCGCAGGCGCCGCTGCAGCAAGGAAACCGAGGCGGTCTGGGTCTGGACGACGACCTCGATCGCCTTCTCCAGCAGCGGATCCTCGTCCGGATCGAAGTCTTCATCGCCGCCGTCGGCCTCCGCTGTGGCCTCGGGCGCCTCCAGCAGCGACTCGTCGAGCTCCTGGCCGCGCTGGGCGCGGCACTGCTCGACGATCAGGGCGATCTCGTCCTCGGTCACGAACGCGCCCTGCACCCGCTGCAGGCGCGAGGTGCCGAGCGGCTTGAAGAGCATGTCGCCCTGGCCGAGCAAGCTCTCGGCGCCGGCCTGGTCGAGGATCACGCGCGAGTCGGTCTGGCTCGACACCGCGAAGGCGATTCGGCTCGGGACGTTCGCCTTGATCATCCCGGTGATCACGTCCACCGAGGGGCGCTGTGTGGCGAGCACGAGGTGAATCCCCACCGCGCGCGACTTCTGCGCAAGCCGGATGACTGCGTCCTCCACCTCCTGCGGCGAGATCATCATCAGGTCGGCGAGCTCGTCGATCACGACCAGCAGGAAGGGCAGCGTCGACTCGCCGCGCGAGCGGAACGCCCGGTTCGCCTCGGCCAGGCTGCGGGCGCGCACCGCCGAGAGGCGCTCGTACCGACGCTCCATCTCCGCGACCACGTTGCGCAGCACCGTGGCGGCCTCCTTCGGGCTCGAGACCACGGGCGTCAGCAGGTGCGGGATCGACTCGTAGTAGTTGAGCTCGATCCGCTTCGGGTCGATCAGGATCATCCGCACGTCCTCGGGTGTCGAGCGGAGCAGCACGGAAGTGAGGATCGTGTTGATGCAGCCCGACTTGCCCGAGCCGGTCGTGCCGGCGATCAGGATGTGCGGCATCCGCGCGAGGTCGGTCCAGACCGATTGGCCCGAGATGTCCTTGCCGAGCCAGACTGAGAGCGGGCTCGAGGTAGCGGGCAGGTCGTCGTAGATGTCGCCGAGCGTGACGAGGTTCGGGCTGGTGTTGGGCAGCTCGACCCCGACGGCCTGCTTGCCGGGGATCGGTGCGAGGATGCGGATCTCCGTCGTCGCGAGCGCGTAGGAGAGGTCGTCCTTCAGGCCCGCGACCTTCGAGACCTTCGTCCCGGGCGCGAGCTGCAGCTCATAGCGCGTCACGCGCGGGCCCGCGATCTGCCCGATCACGGTCGCGTCGACACCGAAGTTGGCGAGCGTCTGGACGAGGGCCTCGGCCACGCGGGCTGCATGGTCCGCGTCGGGACCGGCGCCAGGAGCGGAGCGGCGCAGCAGCGCGCGGTCGGTCAGGCGGTACTCGGCCTGCGGCTCGACCGTGACGTCGAAGAGGCTCTCCTGGTCGGGCTCGTCCTCCTGTGGGAACCCGGGCGGGCCCTCGGAGACCAGCTCGGGAAAGGCGTTCACAACGTCGACCGGCGGCGCGGGCGGCAGCGGCGGCGACGCCAGCGTCGGCACGGCCCCTTCGAGCACCTGGAGACGCGGCTCGGGCCGGCGTGGCGGCATCGTCTTGCGGGCGGCGCGGTGCACGGCACGTCCGGAGGAGCGGAGCATCGCGCCCGCCGAGGCGCCGGTCACGAGCAGGGCACCCGCGAGCAACGTCAGGATCCCGGCGATCGCAACACCGGTGGAGCCGATCGCCAGCCCGAGCCCGCCGCCGAGCAGCATGCCCACGTAGCCGCCCTCGTCCTTGCCGAGCGTGATCATCAGGCCGCACGCGAGCACGAACAGGCCCGTCCGGAACGGGCGCACGTCCACCAGGTCGCTGCGCGTGACCATCAGCGCGCCCACGATCACGAGCGCAGCAGGCAGCCCGAGCGTCGCGCTTCCGATCAAGGCGTCGAGCCCTTCGCCGATCCAGAGCCCGACGTAGCCGCCGTTCCAGTCGGCCCAGACGACGAAGCCGAGGAACACGCCCAGCGCGAGCAGGGCGAGCCCGACCAGCTCCGGATGCTGGTGCCCTTCGGCCTTCTTGCCCCCGCGCTTCTTGCGCTTCACGCGCGAGGGCACGCGCGGCCTGAGCGTGCGTCGTTTGCGACGGCGCGCCATCGCGCGCCTGCTTCGACGCGGCGCGGCCGACCCCTTTTGCGCTACTCGGCCCGGCGCATGGCGCGGTAGACCGCGTCCCAGTGGGACGAGACCTCCTCCAGCGCGCGGGCGGTCGTCTGCGCCGCCGATTCGAGGCCGTTGATGATGGCCTCCACCTCCGCCAGCCGAGCCTCGAGGGCTTGCAGCTTCGCGCCGAGGCTCTCCAGCTCCTGGGCCAGAACCTCGCTCTCGCTGCGCTCGCTCATCCTTGCCGGGCGGCTTAGCGGCGTTTCTTCAGCTTTGCCGCCTGGCGGCGCTGCTGGCGGTTCATCGGCTCGGGGATCGCGCCCTCCTCGCCGGCGGCCTCGAGCCACGCGCGTCGCTCGCCGGCGCTCAGGCGGGACATCGCCGCTTGCGCCTTCTGTGGGTCGCGCTGGACGCCGCTGCGCTCGAGCTTGGCGATCGCGCTCGCGAGCTCCGGGTTCTTGCGCTCGAGGTTGGCCTTCGACGCCTTCTGGAGCCAGCGTTTGAGAAACGGCACCTTCATCAGCGCCATCGCGATCGGGCGCACGTACTTGCCGCCCTTGACGCGCGCGAGCACGTTCAGGACGACCAGCAAGAGCAGCAGCCCGAGGAGAATGAAGACCGGGATCAGCAGCGTGTAGATGTCGGCGATCACAGACATCTAGCCTAGCCGGGCGAGGCGTTCCTGTAACAGCGAGACAAAGCGTTCGGCCTCGATCCCGACCGCGACGTTCGCGTTCGGCTCGAGGCCGGTGCGGCGCCAGATGTCCGCCACCGTGCGCCCGCGGCAGAGCTCCGACTCGCAGTCGACGCGAACGTTCACGTCCTCGAGCTCGAGCAGCGTCGGGTCGATCACGTGCGCCACTGCGACCGCGTCGTGGATTGGGGAGCCGTCCCAGCCGTAGACGGTGCGGTGGAACCCGCCGTAGAACTCGAGCAACTCGGCCACGACCTGGCCGATACGACCCGATCCGCGCAATTGCTCGGCCTTGACCAGCGCCCTGTGTGTGACGTCGAGCCCGACCATCGTCACGTCGAGCCCGCTCGTGAAGACGCGGTGCGCGGCCTCGGGGTCGGCCCAGATGTTGAACTCGGCCGCCGGCGTGACGTTGCCCTCCGCGATCGCGCCACCCATCAGGACGATCCGCTCCGGCACCGCCTCGGGGTGGCGCGCGAGCAGGAGCGCCACGTTCGTCAGCGGGCCGGTCGCGATCAGCGTCGTGCCTTCGATCCGCTCGGCGAGGAAGTCGACCGCGTGCTGCGGCGAGGGCTCGGCCTGCGGCGGCGGCAGGTCGGGGCCGTCGAGGCCAGTCTCGCCGTGCACCTCGGCGGCCACGCGCGGCTCGCGCACGAGCGGCCGCCCCGCGCCGGCGGCAACCGGGATCTCCCCGCGGCCGGCGAGCTCGAGCACACGGATCGCGTTCGCGGTGGTCTTCTCGAGCGTCTGGTTGCCCGCGACCGTGGTGACGCCGCGGAGCTCGAGCTCGTCGCTACCGAGCGCGAGCAGCATCGCGATCGCGTCGTCGTGGCCGGGATCGCAGTCGAGTAGGACCGGCGTGCTCATGCCCTCAGCATCTCATCGACTTCCGCAGCGGTCGGGAGCGACGGCTGCGCGCCGGCACGCGAGGCGGCGATCGCGCCGGCCGCGCAGGCGCGTCGCAGCGCCTCCTCACGGTCTCGCTCCTCGAGCAGCGAGACGACAAGGCACGCAGTGAACGAGTCGCCCGCAGCCGTGCCGTCGACCGCCTGGACGTGAGGAGCGTCTGCGCGCGCGACCTCGCGGCCGTCCTCGATCAGGACTGCGCCCGCGGCGCCGAGCGTGAGCGCCAGCAGGCGCGGCGTTTCCGGCAGCGAGTCGAGCTCGTAGCGGTTGACGACCACCAGCTCCGCCGCCCGCACGACATCGGCGGGGATCGGCCGCGCCGGCGCCGCGTTGAAGAAGAAGCGGTCGGCGCTCTCCGCGGCCGAGAGGACCGTCTCGTCCGAGACCTCGAGCTGCGACAGCAC
>DATIOF010000044.1:0-1772 GCA_035473395.1 Gaiellaceae bacterium | reverse complement strand
CCGGCGCTCGAGAAGAAGCTCGCCAAGCTCGGCCTGCGCACGGTCCGCGACCTGCTCGAGCACCGGCCGCACCGCTACGAGGCGGCCGTGCCGGAGCGCCGGATCGCCGACCTGCTAGCCGAGGAGGAGGCCGCGATCGCCGGCGAGGTGCGCTCGGTCTCGGTGCGTCGGCCACGGCGCAACCTGGCGATCGTCAACGCCCGCGTCGGCGACGAGAGCGGCGAGATCGTCGCGGTCTGGTTCAACCAGGCCTGGCTCGAGGAGAAGCTCCAGCCCGGAACGCGCGTGCGGCTGCGCGGACAGTTGAAGCGCAACGGTTTTCAGGTTCGCTCGTACGACCTGAACGGCGTTGCGGCGACGGCGGACTTCGCGCCCGTCTATCCGGCCAGCGAGGAGGTGACGGCGCCACGGCTGCGCGGGCTCGTCGAGCGGGCGCTGACGGCCGCGCGCGACCTGCCAGATCCATTACCCGCGGAGCTGAAGGCGGCCGAGGGCCTTCCGCTGCGAGCCGACGCGCTCTGGGCGCTCCACCGGCCGCGCTCGCTCGACGAGGGCGAGATGGGCCGGCGGCGGCTCGCGTTCGACGAGCTGCTCGTGCTCCAGGTCGGGCTCGCGCGGACCCGGGCGGGCCGCGAGGCAGCGGTCGCGCCGGCGCTGGGCGCGCCGGGCGAGCTGGTCGTCAACTACCGGGAGCTGCTGCCCTTCGAGCTGACCGACGACCAGGACGCGGCGATCGCCGAGCTCGACCGCGACCTCGACCGCGAGGTGCCGATGCAGCGGCTGCTGCAGGGCGACGTTGGCTCGGGCAAGACGGTCGTCGCCCTGTACGCGTTGCTGCGCGCTGTCGAGACCGGTCGGCTGGGTGCGTTGATGGCGCCGACGGAAACCCTCGCTGAGCAGCACTTTTTGACGATCGAGCCGCTGTGCACGCAGCTCGGGGTGCGGGTCGCGCTGCTCACCGGCTCGGTCAAGTCCGAGCTCGCCGGGGCGCAGATCGTCGTCGGCACGCACGCCTTGATCCAGGAGGGGGTCGAGCTGCCGGAGCTCGCGGTCGCGGTCGTGGACGAGCAGCACCGCTTCGGCGTCGAGCAGCGGCGAGCGCTGACCGAGGGCCGTGCACCGCACGTGCTGCACATGACCGCGACGCCGATCCCCCGGACACTCGCGCTGACGCTCTACGGCGACCTGTCCGTGACCGAGATCGCGAAGCCGCCGGCCTCGCGCAAGCCGATCGTGACCGCCTGGGTCACGGCCGAGCGCTCGTCCGAGGCGTACAAGCGGCTACGCGCGCACCTCGACGCCGGAAGGCAGGCGTACGTCGTCTGCCCGCTGATCGAGGAGACCGAGACCTCGCAATCGCGGGCGGCCGAAGCCGAGGCCGAGCGGCTGCGGCGTGCGGAGCTGCGCGAGTACCGCGTCGGCCTCCTCCACGGCCGGCTGCGCCCGGCCGAGCGGCGCGCGCTGATGGCGCAGTTCAAGGCGCGCGAGCTGGACGTGCTGGTCGCGACGACCGTGATCGAGGTGGTCGTCGACGTCCCGAACGCGACGATCATGATCGTCCAGGAGGCCGACCGCTTCGGGCTCGCGCAGCTGCACCAGCTTCGAGGCCGCGTGGGGCGTGGCGCCGAGCAGTCGTACTGCTTGCTGATCTCGCGCCAGCGCGAGGAGCTGACCGACAACGCGCAGGAGCGGCTGCAGGCGCTGGTCGACTCGAGCGACGGCTTCGAGCTGGCGGAGAAGGATCTCGAGCTCCGCGGCGAGGGCCAGCTGCT